>NZ_SNUJ01000001.1:300000-600000 GCF_012027395.1 Thermococcus sp. LS1 | reverse complement strand
GGTAGGGAACTGCTCCCGCTGGAACGCCGAAGTCCGCGAACGGTAAAAGGTAAATCATACCAAAAAGCAGAGTGTAGAAGAGTGCCTTTTCAGGCTCTTCCTTTCTGACGGCTAACTTGGCGAGAACGCCGTAGAGTGCGTAGGTGAAGCCTGTGAGAAGGCCGAAAATAAGGGCCTTCGTAGAGAACTGGACATCACCCCAGTTGACGAGGAGAACACCAGCCATTACCATTGTCAACGCGATGACCTTCTCTCTCTTGAGAGGCTCTCTGAAAATCAGACTGCCCAAGATTATTGAATAGACTGGCGCAGTATAGAGGAGCAAAACTGCAAAAGAAACGGAGGAAATGGTGACCGTATAAAAGTAGAGAGTATAGAACAGGAAGATGCTGAAAAAGCCGTAAGCGGCGTAGAACTTTAGGCGAGAACGCTCTATGGAGAAGCTACCTCGAAAGGATAGATAGACCCCCAGGAACATAAGTGCGAAGAGAACGCGGTAAAAAACCATTGTAAACGGGCTGAGCCCAAAGCCATCAAGATACTTGGCAAAGATACCCAGTGTCCCCCACATTGAGGCAGCAAGAAAAACGAAAAGGTAGCCTTTCTTCATGGACTCACCTCAGAATTCAGGGCCCGATGGAAGGCGTCTCTTGTGCTCGCTCCTTTTGACAAGCAGTTCAACGTATTCAACTTTCTCCAACGGAATTCCAAGCTCCTCAGCAATCTCCCCTTTAGGCATCTTGAGG
The DNA here is from genome assembly GCF_012027395.1 of Thermococcus sp. LS1. NCBI lineage: Archaea > Methanobacteriati > Methanobacteriota > Thermococci > Thermococcales > Thermococcaceae > Thermococcus > Thermococcus sp. LS1. Next base: position 599,254 of record NZ_SNUJ01000001.1, on the reverse strand, counting down.
TCGACGAGACGCCAGAGAATCTCATCGAGCAGTTTGTAACTTATTCCCAGCTCGTCCTCGTCGGTCTGACCCTCCCAAAGGCCTGCGGTTGGCTTCTTCTGAATAATTTTCTCTGGAACACCCAGGCGCTTGGCCAGCTCCCAAACTTCAGTCTTGTAGATGTTTATGAGCGGTGCATAATCACTCGCCCCATCACCCCACTTGGTGAAATAACCTGCCAAAAGCTCACTCCTGTTGCTTGTCCCGAGGACGAGACGGTTCATGGAGTTGGCGTGAGCATAGAGGAGAATCATTCTCGTCCTGGCCATGATGTTCCCCTTGCTTTTAACATCGAGCTCTCCAACGGCTTTTTCAAACTCGTCCACGATGGGCCTTATGTTTATGAGCTTGTACTCGATTCCTAGGTTTTTGCAGACGAGTTCTGCGTCTTCAACGTCGCCGTTCTCGTAGTAGGGCATTATTAGGCCCAGGACCTTCTCCCTGCCGAGAGCTTTAACGGCTAGATAAGCGGTGGTGGCACTGTCTATGCCGCCACTTACTCCTACGACGACACCATCTGCCCTTGCCTCCTTGACCTTCTCTCGGATAAACGAAACGATTCTTTCAATCACAACATCGTAATCCAAACTCCTCATCTCTTACCCTCCTTGACATCCCTAAGGAATTGGGTGTAACCTATAAAAGCCATTACCGTTCCCACGAGCATAAGCACGAAGGCTATGAGGGAATAAATCGCATAAGGATAGTCCTTCGCACTGACGGTGTATGTATAGTTGAGAGTTCCATTAAAAACGTCTATCGCAGGCCGAGTCGTGGGTATTATCTTCACGGTTCCGTTTAACTGAGTGTATCTTTCTGTAACGTTTCCTTGGATTACGGAGAAGGTTGCGTTGGATGAAGAGATAATAAGAGTGCGGTTGTAATAGACGTAGCTCTTTTCAAAGTCCTCATCTCCAAGAAAATGCCTGCCCTTACCAAGGGTGCCATTGGATGAGTAAGACTTATCAACCCCATAAAGCCCCATAGCAGAAATTATCACTGCCAAGAGGAGCATTATCAGGCCGGCCCTCAGAAAAGGATACCCAAGCGCCTCCTTCAGAGTTCCCATGGGTCTCACCTAAAAGAAAAGTTGAAGGGAGGTCAGTACTTACCGACCAGGTGGCACTCTGCAAAGTGATTGTGCTCGTACTCGACGAGCTGCGGGTGCTTGGTGTCGCAGAGTCCCTTCTGGGCGTAGATGCACCTCGGGTGGAACCTGCATCCCGGTGGAACCTCAGCGGCGTTTGGAACTTCACCCTTAATTGGAAGCTCCTTGATGACGTTCCTCCTCTCTGGCTTCGGCTCTGGAACCGCAGCGAGGAGTGCCCTAGTGTACGGGTGAAGCGGGTTGTCAATGACCTTCTCAGCAGGACCCATCTCCACGATCCTTCCGAGGTACATGACTGCAATGTAGTCGGCGAAGTATCTGGCCGTTGAGAGGTCGTGGGTGATGTAAAGGTAGGTAACACCCATCTTCTCCTTGAGCTCCTTCATCAGCTCAAGGATCTCAGCCCTAATGGAAACGTCAAGCATCGAGACAGGCTCGTCGGCAACTATGAACGTCGGGTTCAATATGAGGGCCCTAGCAATAGCGACACGCTGTCTCTGACCGCCAGAGAGCATGTGTGGGAACCTTCCGACGTAGTCCTCTGGCGGGGTTATCTTGACCATCTCAAGGGCCTTGTAGATGAGCTCCTCACGCTCGGCCTTGGTTTCGCCAATGCCGTGTATGAGGAGCGGCTCCTCGAGGATGTCAAATATCCTGAAACGCGGATTCATTGAGCTGAACGGGTCCTGGAAGATTATCTGAACATGCCTCCTGTAATCCAGGATTTCCTCTTTGGTCTTGATGTCGGTAACGTCCCTGCCCTCAAGGTATATCTTACCCTCCGTCGGCTCGAGGAGCTTGACTATTAGCTTACCCGTGGTTGACTTACCACAGCCACTCTCACCAACGAGGGCAAAGACCTCCTGCTTTTCGATCTCAAAGCTTATGCCGTCGACAGCCCTCACGTACCTCTGAGGCTCACCCTTGAGCGCGCTGATGAGTCCCCTCTTGATTGGGAAGTACTTCTTAAGGTTTTCAACTTTGAGTACCGGCTCCGCCATCTCTCACACCTCACAGCAACCAGCATGCGGCATAGTGATCCTTATCAACTTCCTTCAGTTCGGGCTCCTGCTCCTTACAAACCTGCATTGCGTACGGGCACCTCGGGTGGAAGCGGCACCCTTTTGGCGGGGTGATGAGGTTGGGTGGCTGTCCAGGAATGAACTCGAGCCTCTCAATGTCTTCGTGAAGCCTCGGTATGGCCGCGAGGAGCTTCTGGGTGTACGGGTGGGCCGGCTCGTAGTAAATCTTCTCGCTGTCGCCTATCTCAATAATCTTACCGGCGTACATTATCGCAACGCGGTCGCTAATCTCAGCGAGAATGCTAAGGTCGTGAGTGATGAATATCATCGACAGTCCGAGCTCCTTTTTGAGCTTCTTCATGAGGTTTATGATCTGTGCCTGCACAACGACGTCGAGTGCCGTTGTCGGCTCGTCGGCTATAACCACATCGGGCTCGAGGAGCAGGGCGGTGGCGATGATGACACGCTGCTTCATACCACCCGAAAGCTCGTGAGGATAGCGGTAGACGATGTCAGGTGGGAGGCCAACGAGCTCAAGGTACTTCTGGGCCCTGTCAAGGGCATCGTCTTTGTCCATACCCTTGTGGAGTATAAGGGGCTCGGTCATCTGATAACCAACGGTGTAAACTGGGTTGAGAGCGTTCATTGCACCCTGGAATATCATGGATATCTTCTGCCAACGTATTTCTTTCCTGAGCACATCCTCAGGAAGACCAACTATCTCTCTGCCGTCTATCTTGATGCTGCCACTGACTATCTTCCCTGGCGAAGTGGGCATTCCCATTAAAGTAAAACCAAGGGAGGACTTGCCGCATCCGCTCTCACCGGCAAGTCCCAGCACCTCACCTTTCTTGAGGTTGAAGGTGATGTTGTCCACTGCTTTGACGACACCCTTGCTGGTGAAGTAATACATCTTGAGGTCTTTAACTTCGAGCACGTTCTTAGCCATTTATACCACCTCACAGCCTCCTGAGCTTCGGGTTGAGTATCTTATCGAGGGCCGTACCTATAAGCACGAAGGTAAGGCCAACCACGGCGATTCCAAGCCCAGGTGGAAGAACCCACCACCAGTAACCCTTGGTAGTTGCCGCCTGATTCTGGGCCGCGTGGAGTATCTGTCCCCAGGTAACGGCCGTTGGATCACCGATACCAAGGAAGCTCAGTGAGGCCTCGGCGATAACCGCACCGGGAACGCTGAGGGCTATGACGGCGAATGCATACGGGAGCAGCTGCGGAAGGATGTGCTTGAAGATTATCCTGCCGTTGCCGGCACCGAGGGCCTTAGCTGCCTCGATATAGGTCTGCTCTTTGATCTGGAGTGCCATACTCCTCGAAATCCTCGCGATTCCCATCCATCCGAAGATGACCAACAGCACCACTATGAACCACAGGGTAATGTGTCCGGCGGTGGCACCTATGAGGATAAGTATCGGCAGGCTCGGAATGGAGGCGAATATCTCGTTGATACGCATCATGAACTCGTCGGCGTTTCCACCGAGGTAGGCGCTGGTAACTCCGTAGACAAGACCGATGATTGTGCTCAGCACGGAGACGAGGATACCAATTGTGAGCGAGACCCTGCTACCCCAGATGATGCCAGCCCACAGGTCCCTGCCGAGGTAGTCAGTTCCCATGGTTCCGTAGGTTCTTCCAAGGAATGTGATCTTTATGTTGTCATATATGACCTTGTTCTGGTCGGGAGCGGGGTTCTCTATCTTGAGTATGAGCTTATAAGTTCCTGGAAGCGGCTCTGGGTTCTCGATGATGTCATCAACGTTCATTCCCGGCTCGACCTTGGCAAAGAGGGGAGCAACCATGTCGCTGATGAGGATTGTCTCAAGCGGAACATCGAACATCGTTATCTCTCTACCCTCAGTTACGTTAACAAGCCAGATGTAAACATTGGTTGAGATAGCGCTGTCCCTACCCACGGCAATTGTGGTTGAAGAACTAAGCTGCTTGTTAATGAGAAGCGGGATGGTCTTTCCGTCCGGTCTCTGGAGGTAAACGCTTATCTTTGGAACAGAGACAGGATCATTCAGAGTCACGTTGATGTTCTTAACAATGATACCCTGGGGTCCGAAGTAGTAGTCCTTGGGCAGGACGTATTCAGTTTCGATTACAGTGAGAGTATCACTTGGGTGGCTGATTTTGAGGTCGTTAACGTAGTAAACCTCCTGAGGAACGAGCTTCTGAGAGGTGAACATGTTGTACCATGTTGGCGGGACGTTCTTGGGATTATCCTCCCAGTACTGAGAGTTCCTCCATTTATCCGGAAGGTCAGGCATGGTGGTGTACGGTGCTGTAAGTGCAACAATAACGAGGAGGATGAGGAGAATCACACCGGCTATGCCGGTCTTCTCCCTCTTGAACTCATCAAGGAACTCCCTAAACCCCTCTTTGACGTCGACCCATCTCATTGTGAATCACCTCACATCCTGGCGGAAGCACCAACCTTAACACGCGGGTCAAGGAATCCATATATCATGTCCGCTAGGACAACGCTGGCAAGATAGAGCACTGTAAAGAAGTACGTGAGTCCTATGAGGAGATTGGTCTCGTTCTGCTGAAGAGCGACCCAGTAGAGCCTGCCCATTCCAGGGTAGTTAAAGACAAGCTCACTGATGATTGCACCACTGAGCGATCCAAGGAGGGCAAAGATAATCATGGTTACTATCGGCGGAGCAGCAGCACGGAGAGCGTGACCGTAGATGATCTTGCGCTCTGGAATGCCCTTGGCCCTGGCAGCCATGATGAAGTCCTCCTGAAGGGTACCAATCATGATGTTCCTAGTGGTCCAAGCCCATCCACCAAAGACAACGAAGACGTAGGTGAAGACCGGAAGGGCGAGCCTCCAAATAACGTCCTTAACATGGGCCCAGCCAGTGAGCTGAGGATCGAACATCGAGCTCAGTGGGAACCAGCCGAGCTTGTAGGCAAAGATGAGCAGGAACATCATTCCCGTCCACCACATGGGCAAGCTGTAGGTGAGCAACGCGAAGACAGACAGAGCCCTGTCGAAAACACTACCAGCGTGTCTGGCTGCCCTGACTCCAAGGAAGATACCAAGGATGATGACTATTATAGTCGCAGTTGTGAAGAGCAGAACACTCCTCGGAACGGCAACTTTGATGATATCCGAAACGTTGTTGGTACCGAAAATGGGCATGCTCGTGGTTCCGAAGTCAAGTTTCAACGTACGAACCGCTTTATTATATACCTTCTGCCAGTAGGGGATGTTCAGCTCATACTTTTCCTCGAGGGACGCCTGCTTAGCAGCTTTGGCCGCTTCAAAAGCCTCCAAACCCTGACTCTGCTTGATTTTAGCACCTTCAGTCCTTTCCCACTGCATCAGCTCCTCGTACATTTTTGACCTGTTGCTCTCCTCGGCGACCTTAACGAAGAGCGCCGAGATAATAAATGTCACTATCAAGAGAACGATAACTGCGTTCACAATTCTAAACGCAAGGTACTTGAGATACCCCATCCTTTCACCCCCACGTAGGTTGCTCGTGTTCGATGTATCTTTTTCAGCATTGTAAAACTGACTTTATATATCTTACTGCTTAAATGTACACATTTTCATAGAAGTGCACTCCAAGAATTAAATGATAACAACCAGAAAACAAGTAAAATTCAAAAAAGAGGGGAATAACGAAATCACTTCTTCTTGGTGAAGTACCAGGCCGCGCCGGCGATGATGATTATCACAAGGCCGACGACCACGTAGGTGGTGGTGCTGGTTCCGCTCGGAGTGGTGGTCGTGGTGGTCTCAGGCTGGGTGGTCGTAGTCTCCGGACTGGTGGTCTCTGGGCTGGTGGTCTCCGGTGAGGTGGTGGTCGGAGTCTTGGTAACATCGTCCCAAGTGAGACCAGAGATCTTCAGCATGACGGTAGCGAGGTCGTCGACGTGCTCCTTGGTGAGGAGGTCGAGCCAGAGGATACCCTCTCCAGCGCTGCTGAAGGAGTAGGTCTTGTCGATGCCGTACTCCTTGCTCTTGGCAACGAGCTCACCCATGGCCCAGTAGAGCTCCCACGGGAGGCTCGGGTAGAAGATGTAGAATCCTGCGGTCATGTCGTCGGCGAGCGGGTGCTCGTAGGTACCGTAGGCAACGTAACCGTCGTCGGTCCACTGGAAGCCGAGGACGTTCTGGAGTGCAGCGGCAGTTCCACCAAGGCCCTCGTCGTAGTACGGATCGTCAGCGCCGTCCTTGTAAGCCCAGGTGTAGAGGAACGCAACGTAGTACTTGATGTCGTCAACGCTGCCCTTCACGCCGTTGTGCCATTCGCCGATGTCACACTTGACGGTGACCTTAACGCTGGCAGTGGAGCCAGCGTTGGCAGCAATCCAACCCTGGGTCTGGTTGTAGATGACTGCATCGTCCGGAACTGTGAATTCACCCCTCTCAAGGGTCCAGGTACACCTGTACGGGGTGTAAATACCGTCAAAGTTGGTAGTACCGCCAAAGTCCCTGATGAGGTACCAGACCCTGACGCTGTAAACGTCGCTCAGACCGCCAACCGGGTTGAAGGCGCTCATGAACATAGCACCGGTTGAAGCGAACTGGGCAATCTTAAGGTGCTTGTCCGGGGTCTCGGCGGTCATGATGCTCCAGCGCTGGCCGATACCGGTGCTAGCCTCGGGGGTGATCTTGACGACCCTCTGCTTGTTGGCCGGGTAGAACTCCCAGGTCTCAATGAGGAAGACCCTCTCGCTCTCCATGACACCGATGAGCATGCTTATCTTCTGGAGGTCCCAGTACTGGCCGGCGGTGGTTATCCTGATTGGCTCCGCAGGAATGAGGTCCGGGTTAATGTGCGGGGTCTCGTTAGCACCTGCAGTAGTGAAGTAGGTCAGCAGGTAGGTAAGCTCCTCCTCAGTCCACTTGAGCATTGGACCGAGGCTGTCAGCGTTCTTGTAGTACTCAGTACCGAGCTTCTGGAGGCCGGCGTTAACGTCGCCGTTGCCGATGTACTTGAGGGCCTCCTCAACGGTCACAGTGTTAACGTGCTTCGGCTCGACGGCACCCGGAACGTATCCATACCAGGCAGCGTAGAACCAGGCAGTGTAGTCGTCAATCCAAACGCTTGGGATACCGCTGGTACCCCATCCACCGGTGTAGATGTTCCACTCGTAGTTGCTGGGCGGCTTGGCGAAGACAACCTGACCGGCCTTCTGCCTGTCCCAGAGGAGCCTGTCAACGGTGAATCCGACCTTCTTCTCGAGGAGGTCAGCAACGTAGAGACCAATCTCCTTCCTCTCGTCCTCGATACGGATGATGAACTTGAGGGTAACCGGCTCACCGTTGAAGTACCACATTCCATCCTTCTTCTCAAGGGTGTAACCGTACTGGGCAACCTCCTGGGCAGCCTTGTTCATGGCATCGTCAATCATCTTGAGAGCAAGGTCCTCGTTGCCACTGGTGGTCATTCCAAGGGCCTGGTAGACCGGCTCGAAGTACTTGTTGGCCGGGTGGCTGGGCCTGATACAGCCGAGCATCGGGGCACCGCTACCCTGGTAGATGTTCTGGACGATGTAGTCCCTGTCGATGAGCCAGTTCATAGCAAACCTAACTTCCCTGATGGCGAACGGGTTGAAGTAAACCTGGTCACCAACGGTGACGATCGGAGCATCCTTGTCCGGGTCGTGGTAGGTGTTGAAGGTCAGCTCGTTATAGGAGCTGGCACTCTTGTACAGGTTGAGGTTGGCAAGAATGTCAGCACCAAGACCCTGGTACCTGCCGGCCGGGAAGGCGAACATACCAAGGTCGTACTCACCCTTGGCGATCTGGAGGATGACGTTCTCAGGGTTCTGGACACCCTGGTATTCAATAACATCAGCATATCCATCCTTCGGAAGGGTATCGGTGTAGACGGTCCTCGCACCGGTGAACTTCTCAAGCTTGAGGTAAAGGTTCTCCGGAGAGTACATGACGAGGATGTACGGACCGTTGCTGATCACGAAGTGGCCGTACTGGAGGTACCACTGGAGGTCAGCCTTGAACCTGGCCTTGGCCTCGTCGCTGTTAAGCGGTATGTCCTTGGGGGTGTAGTCCACTGCATTCACTGGGCGCACAAAAAACAAACTAAACAACATCAAACCCATAACAAACAATCCCAAAGCCTTCTTCATATTCCACTGCCTCCTTCATTTTTTGGCAATATTGCCATATGTGGTGTATAATGGCATGACAATATACATTGAAAGCCTATTTAAGGGTTACGTTCTTGTAAAAGTAGCCCTAATGAAAAAAAGCAGCCCTAGTAGATATCACCAGTTTCAAAGTTTTTGTTGTCCAATTTTAGATTTGCGTCTCTTAGAGACAGTTTTATTAAAAATAGATAGTTAAAATGGGGTAAATCACGATAAAAAGATTTCACAATTATGAGGAAAGCCCAAAAAATCGTTAGCTGCCTTTTAGATAGTTAGGGAAATAGGCGAAGGGGCAAAAAACTTAAAATCCTTAGGTCTCCATCTCCGTGCGGGCACTATGTATGACCTAGTTCTAAAAGGAAAGCTTCTGAAGGATGGGAAACTGATAGAAGGAAGCATAGGGATTCTCGATGGTAGAATTTCCCGAATTTCCCGCGGTGACTTGAGGGGAGAAGATGTCCTGCAAATTGACCGAGGAAAGGTCATCCTTCCCGGGTTGATAGATGTTCATGTCCATCTCAGGGACTTCAGGCAGAAATCAAAAGATACCATCAGGACAGGAACGATGGCAGCCCTACACGGCGGTATAACTACAGTTTTTGACATGCCCAATACGGACCCACCGATAACTAACTCGGAGATCTTTGAGCTCCGCGAGGCTGCGCTCAGGAGAAAATCCCGCGTGGACTATGCCCTAAGTTTTCTCATCGCCGGAAACTGCGAAGAGGCGAAAAAAGTCCAGGCAGACTTCTACAAAATATTCATGGGCGCCTCTACAGGGGGCATATATTCCGAGGACTTTGAGAATGACTACGCCTGTGCGCCCGGTATAGTCAGCGTTCATGCCGAAGACGCAAGAATAATTCGGGAAAAACCAGAGAGACCACCGGAGGCTGAAGTCAGAGCAATAAAAGAAGCTCTCGAAGCAGCGGAAAGGCTGAAAAAGCCTCTCAACATATGCCACGTCTCGACAGCCGATGGCATGAATCTAATCATGAAGAAAAACCTTCCGTGGGTGAGTTTTGAGGTGACACCCCATCACCTCTTTCTCATGAGAAAGGACTACGAGAGGAACCCACTTCTCAAAGTTTATCCTCCCCTGAGAGGGGAAAGCGACAGAGCGTTCATGTGGAAGAACTTCAGCAAGATCCCAATTATAGCAAGCGACCATGCACCCCACACCCAGGAGGATAAAGAAAACGGGACAGCTGGAATTCCAGGACTTGAGACAGAAGTTGCTCTCCTCCTCGACGCCGTGAACAGGGGAATGATAGAGCTCAAAGACATCGTGGAGAAGATGCACACCAATCCAATAATAATATTTGGAATAAGGAACAAGGGACTTGAGATTTGCAAAGACGCGGACTTCACGATAGTTGACATGAAGCGCGAGTGGGTGGTTAAGCCCGAGGAGTTCTATACCAAAGCAAAATGGAGCCCCTGGGAGGGTAGAAAGCTTAGAGGAAAGGTCGTGATGACCGTTCTCCGCGGGAGCGTTGTTATGGAGGAAGATGAAATCATAGGAAAACCGCAGGGGGTTAGAATCGATGCTGGAACGGGTTGAGCTGAGAGAGGTTTGGGACGTCGCCAGGGACGTTAAGGCCTTCAGGTTCGAGAAAAAATTTGACTTCAAAGCTGGCCAGTTCGTGATGGCCTGGCTTCCGGGAGTCGGTGAGAAGCCGTTCAGCCTGGCCGATGAAGACCTCATAGTAGTCAAGCGCGTTGGACCGTTCACGGACAGGCTCTTTGAACTCCAACCCGGGGACTATCTCTGGCTCCGCGGACCCTACGGGAATGGATTCGAGCCGAAGGGGAGAAATATAGCCCTTATTGGCGGCGGAATAGGGATTCCACCGCTCTATGCCTTCGCCAAGCAGAACGCCGGAAGGTTCGAGAAGGTCACCCTTATCTACGGAGCCAGAACAAAGGAAGAGCTCGCACTTATGGATATCGAGAACTACGTGGACGAGCTGATAATAACCACTGACAATGGCTCGGCCGGTAGGAGAGGCTTTCCCACTGATGTTCTGGCCGAAAGGAAGGAGGAGCTTGACCAGGTCTATACCTGCGGCCCAGAACCCATGCTAAAAGCAGTATTGCGTGTCATGGACTACAGAAACGTCCAAGTTTCCGCGGAGAGATACATGAAGTGCGGCATCGGGGTGTGCGGCAGTTGCAACCTTGGCCCATATCTAGTGTGCAGGGACGGTCCAGTCTTTGATGGTTCCAAGCTCATGGGACTTCTTTGACCAATCATATTTTTAAACTCCTTTTCTCCTCCGCCCTCGGTGAGAACCGTGAAGTATTCGTGGGAAGAATTCGCGAGAAAAATGGGCGTTGAGCCTCAGATTCTGGAGAACGAAGAGGCTAGGCTTTTAAAGAAGTTTGTGGACGATTTGGCTTATCCTTCTCACTGTCGGTTCTGTCAGGGGCTAGATTTGAGCAATCCAAACCCTGTCCACCACCCAAGTTACGAATTAACTCCAGCGTGCAACCACGACTGCATCTTCTGTTATTCAAATGTAGCCGTAAAACTCGGGAAAGCTCCTAAACCAGGCTATTACGGCTGGGATAACCCCAAGGCAATAACGGTTTCGCAGTACGGTGAGCCGCTGATATCACCAAGGATCGTAGAAGTCAACAGAATGCTCCGCGAGAGGTTTCCGGAGGCAAGGCTCGACCTCCAGACTAATGGCTCGCTTCTGACCGAAGAGCTCTGGGAAAAGCTGGACTTTGACCTGGTGATGATAAGCCTAGATGCGGCGAGCAGAGAGAAGCACCTCAAGATAACCAACGCCGACACCTTCGACAACGTCGTCAACGCGCTCAGAATAGTTGGGAGAGATAAATCCGTCCGCTCCATCGTTAGGACGATATTCATGCCGGGAATAAACGACGAGGACATACCAAAGATAGCCGAATTAGCAGCTTCACTTGGCGTGGATGAGATGATGCTCCAACCGCTGACGGTGCACGAGCTGAACGTTGAGCGGCTGAGGAAAGCGGGCCTCGACTTTGAGAGAGCCGAAAGTATCCGGGAGTACCTCAAGGCCGCAATGGAGGCGAAGAAATACATAGACGTCCGCATAAGCGGCTGTCAGCTGGCGATATATCGGACAATGGATCCACTGACGCTCTTCAGCGCGAGAAGGATTGCAAGAGACGTTGCCCCCCTTGTGAAGAGGAAGCGGCTTCTTTAGTTACCACTCGCAAGTTTTAAGTATCTTTATTTTCTAAGACACCCTTCGGTGAGCCCCATGCTCCATGAGATTCTTGCGTGGTTTTTCCTGCTGGGATTTCTCCTGATTAATGTTATGATCATATTCATCAGGCTCTTTAGTAGCATAGCCAGAATGACGTGGAGAAAGCTGCTCAGGCTTGAGATACCCGAAAACGAAAAGAAGGGTCTGGAAAAGTTTTATACCATTGTCTGGATAGCGGTTGGGGCTTGGGCCTTCTGGCAGCTGAAGAACGCCAGCTGGATTGCAGCGATATTCGGCTTCCTTGCCTTCAGGAGCGGGGCAAACATAACGAGAACCCTCGTTTATGGCCTCCACGATACCCGGCTCATAGAGCAGTACACCGATGATAGTAGAGTTCTGGTCCTCGTTGGAAAGGCTACCCAGCTGTCCATTCTCACCGAAACTATTTTTGTGGTAGCTTTCGCTTTGGTGTACAAGACCCTCTCCATGACGCTCAACTCCAACGGTATGAGTGCCAACAGCTTCATCATACTCCTCTGGCTGGGGGGCTTGGCTTTTGGAGTGCTCTTCGGGTGGCTCATAACTAGAAACAACCAGGGAATACTCCTAAGAAACGCAATGATAACTGTGGGCTTCTTCACAGGCAGAACAGGAAGACAAAAAGTCAAAAAGGTTGGGGAAAAGGCACGGTCAAAGCTTCCCAGAAAGGAACTCCTCAAAGAGGGAAAATTCTTCAGAAGGTAGTTTTTTAAACTGCCCTTCTTTTTTCCCATCATGCTCAAGTGCTCACTCTGCATCCACGACGAGAGAACAGCGAGGATAGATATCCTCGACGGAAAGCCGATATGCAGGGAGTGTCAGGTCTACCTGAGGCACCCCTTCAACAGAGAGGCCATAAGGCAAGAGCTCGATGATTTAATGAAAAAGGTCGATAAAGCCATTCTCGCCTTCTCAGGCGGTAAAGACAGCACAGTGGCTCTCTATCTTGCTAAAGAAGTCTACAAAGTTCCAGAACTTGAGGCTGTCATGATAGACCACGGACTCATGGCGGAAGAGGCAATAGAGAACGCTAAGAGAATAGCCGAGCACCTCAACGTCCCCTTCAGAATTCTGCGCTACGACTATTCCGACATCTTCAGGGAGGCTCTGTTAAAGGCGGAGTCACCTTGCAGGCGCTGCTCCAAGAGGACTATGGAGAGGCTCAGAAAATACGCCCTCAAAAAGGGCTACCGCTACATAATCACTGGACACGAGCTTCCCTTTGGACATCATCCCTACAGGCTCATGAGCGGCGGTGTGATGCAGATAAGACTGCTGAGCCTGATGCCGGAAAGAGAGAGATTGAAAATCCTCGAAAAGCTCCCCTTCGAGTTCCCAAGCCTGACAGGATACACCACCAACTGCCTCGTTCTCGGGCCCGCTCTCGAGCGCTACTGGGAGAAGCACGGCCACAGCTTCGAGCATAGAAGGATAGCTGCCCTTGTCCGCTACGGCCTGCTGGATAGGGAGAAAGCCGAGAGGGAAGTGGCGAAGCCCGAAGTGCCTGAGAAGCAGAGGAAGCTCGTGTACTCCAAGCTTGGACTGGATATATGATCTCCTCTCCGCCCTGAAGAGCAAGCGGGAACCTTGCTCGGAAACATGATAACGGAGAACCAGCTCTTCAGCATGGCATGGTGGATAGTAGTGCCGATTGGAGCCGCTTTGGCGCTCTTCGCAATGGCATTCGTGCTGATAAACATGAGCATGGAAGAGGAGTTCCTAACCAGATGAGCTATTCGAGACCAGTGTCAGCCCTATGCTAACGATAACTATCGCGATTGAAGGAGATAGGGGCCACCACCAGAGAGTGTAGATGGCGCTCTGGCTGAAGGCCTCAGCCACGAAAGAACCCCAGTTCACTCCGGGGATTATTTGGAACAGGCCAAGTATCGAGATCACCGCTATCATCTGGGCGAAGAGCAGTGTGGAGTATGAGAGTGCGTAAGGGACAACGGCCCTCATGATGTGGCGCCTTACTATGGCCAGGTCACTGGCGCCGAGAGCCTTTGCAGATTCTATGTACTCCTGAACCTTCTCGTGCATGACGATGCCCTTAACCGAGCTTGCAAACTTTCCAACAAGGAGGATGGCCAGTATAACCGCCAGCTCAATGGTGCCTATCTGGAGCTTCCCGTGGGAGCCTGTGGAGGAAAGCACGAAGATCAAGATAATCGCCAGTGGAAGGTAGGGAATCGAGTTAAGGGCCTCCAGGAGCACAGACACCGCGTCTCCAAGCCGGTTCTCATAATAGCCAGAGGTAAGACCCAAAACTAGTCCAAAGATTATCACGAAAACTGTCGTTATAATGGCCAGCGTTATCGTGTTGACAGTCGAACCCACGAAGCCCACCCACAGGTCCCTGCCCTTGTAATCGGTACCAAGAAATCCATAGGTGTCTCCGACAACGGTTACCTCAACACTCTCAGGGATGACCTGAATCGTGTAGGTTCCATGGAGGGGCTTTTTGTTTTCGTCAGAGAATATCATCTGCGTCGGCGTAAAGAAGGCCTGATCCTCCCTCCTGAAGCCGAGCTCCTCAATGGCGAAGCGTATGACCTGGAGGGCGAGGTCTGTATCCGAGTTAACGCTGGTGGTGCCGTTTATCTCCATTCTAAGCCGGACAACCCTCCCGTCGGGCCGAAATACGGTCAGCGTAACGTTGCCGTAACCGCGCAGGAGTATGTTGCTCGGTTGTTTGTCTTTCACAGTGTAATCAGCCCGCCCAGTGAAGCTGATGGTACTCGGGTCATCCCCGAGCCAGACTGGCTTGGCACCCCTTGGATAGTCCACCCAGAAGAGATAGTTGTCCCAGTTCTCAAGCTTCATCCTGTCGATGGTGGCATAGGAGACCGTGGTAAAGAGAAAGAACGCAACGAGTATAAGTGCTCCGATCTTCCGCTTCATTGCACCCCCCTCGGCTCCAGTTTTATCGAGAACAGCTCCACAGCCATAGAGGCGATGAAGTTCAGAAGCACCAGCACAGTTACTATAAATGCAAAGGTCATGGAATAGAACCACACGTTGTCCGGGGTTATAATCAGCGTATTGCTCAGAAGGAATCCCAGGCCGCCGAGCTTGAAGAGATAGTCAACGACCAGAACGAGAGTCTGTATCTCGATAAAATTCTGGAGCCAGACGTGCATCACTGGAACTATGGAAGCTCGAATAACGTGCTTCTTAACTCGTCTCTCAGACAGTCCCATGGCCCGCTTGGCCTCAACGTAAGGCTGGTCGAACTCCTCTCTCATGACCACCGTGATGCCCTCAGCGAGCCCCCAAGAGGCAACGAGTAAAACGGAGAGAACCGGGAAAACGAAGTAAACCAGCATGTCCCAGCCTGAGCCCCTGATGCCGTTGGCGAGATCCGAGGGAAGGGGGGAGTATATTATGAGGAGGAAAAAGAGAACCACAAAGAACCATACAGGTATGCCGTTGAACGTTCTCGCCGCCATCTGAAGGAAATCATAGAAGCGTTCGCTCTTAACTGCCCTAAACGACAGAAAAAGTGCGGAGATGACAACAGCAATCTCGGCCAGAATGAGGAAAATGAGCGTCCTGTAGACGTAACCCCAATTAGGCTGAACCGGCCCGTAAAGGTAGTTCCACCTGCTGAACCTGCCCGACAGCTTTCCGGTATCGATTATAGAGTTCCACATGTATTCAAGCCCAATGCGCAGGATAGACATCTCCAACTCTGGATGATTCTTTGGAGCTATGTACTTCATGTAGTAATCGATGGGGTCCATTCCAAGCTTCTTCGCTTCCTCTACGACAACTTGGGCCCGGGGATCGTACTGAAAGAAGCCAACGGCCTCGTATTGAGCCCTCATCTCGACCATGCTCTTTATTGAATAGCCAACAACTATGGCCACTAGCAGAGTGACTATAACATACCTGAGGGCCATCCTTCGGAGGGGCAAGAAATCACCTCCGGAACCAGAGAGCGAATTTAGTTGTGACTTCGATAAGTAAAAATTCTCAACAACGCTTATAAAGTTTTACATTAGACTAAAGCCTGAGAAAGTAGCCACAAGTCGTGAAGAAAAAGAGGGGATAGCATCACGAAAGGTAAGTTTTCAGAACGTTCAGAGCTGTTCTCAGAACGTCCTCTGGTGGGAGTTTAAATCCACCTCCCCTTGCCAGCACCTCGCTCCCACCTCCGCCACCGCCAACTTTGGCGAGGACTTCCTTAAGGAGCTCGTTCATCGATATCCCTTCCACGTCCCTGTTCTTGGCGAAGATTACGTAGTTCTTTCCTACAACGAGAGCGATTGTTCTAGGGTTCTTGTCGACGAGGTAAACCACGAAGGCCTGAGCGTCCTTCATGTCGGCACTCTCAATGTGGGAGACAATCCTCACCCCACCAATCTCCTCGGCCCTATCGAGCAAAGCCTTTGCCTTCCACTCCCACAGTTCTTTCCTTAGATTATCCTTTTCATCCTCGAGTTTATCGAGCTCCGCTTTGAGATCCTTTACACGCTCAACGAGGGGGCGGTTCTTGTTGGGCATCTCATCGAGACTCTCCCAGTAGTCAGCTAGGAGCTTGTTAAGGTATTTGAGGGCCCGGTTTCCAGCCACAAACTCTATGCGCCAGAGTTTCTTGCTCTTTCTGTAGAAGTTCACAACCTTGATTATCCCAACTTCCCGTGTGCTTTTTACATGTATGCCACCACAGGGAATCACATCGACACCTGGAACACTCACTATTCTTATGGGAGGCGTGACCTTGTCAGAGAGCTCCTTCCTAAGTTTACCCTTCAGTTTATCGGGGAGCTCCTCGTAAACTTCGACCTCAACGGGCAGGTCGAACCAGACAATGGCGTTGGCCTTCTTCTCGACCTCAAAAATCATTTCCCAGGTGAGTTCGCCGGGGTAGTCTATCTCAATCTTGTTATAGTCTTCAAATATCTGAAAACCGGTTGTGTTGGCATCGCAGAGCTCTTTGAAAACTGCAGAAAGAATGTGCTGGCCGGTGTGCTGGCGCATGTTCTCGTAACGCCACTCAGCGTCGAGGAGGAGTCTCACAGGCTCCCCAACTTCTGGGAGTCTGCCATTGAGCTTGCCCTCGTGCCATATCTCATCTTTGCCGGAAACGTGAGTCACCTCTATCTTAAAGTCCTCACCGAGTATCCAGCCCCGGTCAGAGGGCTGACCACCGCCCTCGGGGTAGAATATCGTCCTGTCGAGGAGAATCTTGACTTTCTCTCCGTCAGTCTCGACCTTCTGAACTGTAGCTCCAGCCTCCCAGAGATAGGGGTTTTCGTAGAACAGCTTAACTGTCATGCCACCACCGTTAAAAGAAGGGAGGCGAGAAATAAAAGGGTTTTCATGAACCCTCGGCCTGTGCCCTAGCCTCGATGAGGGCCTTAACGCGCTTGAGCCTGAAGAAGTTCTCACGCTCCATCTCGTCGAGGCGCTGCTTGATGAACTTGACGGTAGCTTCCATCCTCGGGATAATGATGTATTCGAGCGCATTGACACGCCTCTTAGTGACCTCAATCTCTCTGGCGAGCCTCTTGAGGGTTTCCTCGACTTCAGCGAGACGGACGGCGAGGTCAAGCACTTCCTCGAACTTCTCCGCGGCCAAGTCAACCCTCGGCGAGCTGGAGACAAAGGCGTACCCTCTCTCGCTGGTGCTCCTCCTGAAGGATTCCGCCTCTATAAGGGGAACTGAAACGCCCATGACGTTCCTCTTTTTGATGTCAACTTCCTTGTTGGGCTCAACGCTCAGGCTTATCTCCTTAAGGCGGAGCATTCCGACGTCTATCTCCGCCATCTGGAGGGCCTTGAAGGCCTCCTCCATCTTCCTGCCGAGCTCTTCCCTGAGGCTTAGGGCCTCGTCGTAGATGGTAAAGAACTCCATGATAAGGGCGTCCTGCTTGTCCTTGAGGAGCTTGTGGCCCTTCTTGGCTAACTTAATGCGCCTCTTGAGGTTCAGGAGCTCCATACGGGTCGGCTTGACGTTGAGCAGCTCTGCCATCTCGACCACCTAAAGGTTGAAGGGAGGTCAGCCCTCCCTCTTCCTGTACTTGGGGTGGTACTTGAGGATGTACTCCTTCCTGACACGCTTCAGCTCGCTCTCCGGAAGCTCAGCAAGGAGCTCCCAACCGAGGTCAAGGGTCTCTTCGATGCTTCTGTCTTCGTCGTAGCGCTGGGCGATAAACTCTCTCTCAAAGCGGTCGGCGAACTTGAGGTACTTCCTGTCGGTCTCGCTAAGGGCTTCCTCACCAACGACTGCGACGAGATCCCTGAGGGACCTACCCTCGGCATAGGCGGCGTAGAGCTGCTGGCTGAGCTGCGGATGGTCGTCCCTGGTCCTGCCCTTACCGATACCGTCCTTCATCAGACGGCTGAGGCTCGGAAGGACATCGATTGGTGGATAGATACCCTTCCTGTAGAGCTCTCTGCTGAGGACTATCTGGCCCTCGGTGATGTAACCGGTGAGGTCTGGAATCGGGTGGGTGATATCATCGTCGGGCATGGTGAGGATAGGCATCTGGGTAATGCTTCCCTTCTTGCCCCTCACACGACCGGCACGCTCGTAGATGGTGGCTAAGTCGGTGTACATGTAACCTGGATAGCCACGCCTACCCGGAACCTCCTCACGGGCGGCGGAGATCTCACGAAGGGCCTCAGCGTAGTTGGTCATGTCCGTGAGGATAACTAGAACCTGCATGTCGTAGTCGAAGGCGAGGTACTCGGCAACGGTGAGTGCCATACGCGGGGTGATGATACGCTCGATTGCCGGGTCGTCGGCGAGATTGAGGAACAGGACTGCCCTCTCTATTGCTCCAGTCTCTTCGAAGCTCTTCTTGAAGAAGTTGGCCTCCTCGTAGGTAATACCCATCGCAGCGAAGACGACGGCGAACTGCTCCTCTTCGCCGAGAACCTTTGCCTGTCTGGCTATCTGTGCAGCCAGCATGTTGTGGGGAAGACCTGAGCCGCTGAAGATAGGCAGCTTCTGGCCGCGGACGAGCGTGTTCATTCCGTCGATGGCCGAAACACCGGTCTGGATGAAGTCCCTCGGATAGGCACGGGCGACAGGGTTAAGGGGAGCACCGTGGACGTCACGCCTGTCCTCAGGAATGATTTCAGGGCCGCCGTCGATGGGCTTACCGATACCGTTGAACACCCTTCCGAGCATGTCCATGCTGACCGGAACCTTCAGCGTCTCGCCGGTGAACCTTACGCGGGTTGTCTTTATGTCGAGGTCTCTAGTTCCCTCGAAGACCTGGACGATAGCCATGTCCTGCCTTGCCTCGAGAACCTGTCCCTTCCTCTTCTCGCCACTCTCGGTCTCTATCTCAACGACCTCACCGTAGGCGACTCCCTTAACGCCCTGTACTATCATGAGCGGCCCGTAAATCTTGCTAACGGTTGAGTACTCCATTCCCGGCATGAGCATCACGCCCCATACTTCTTAAAGAGCTCCTCAAACTGAGCGTTGGTCTCGTCTATCAGTGCGGCAACCTTCTCAATCTCTGGCTCGAACTTCATACGACCTATCTTCTCCCTGACCGGGAGCTTGGCTATCTCGTCGACTGGAACGCCCCTGTCAACGGCCTCCATGGTCCTCTCGTAGAAGTTGAGGATAACCCTCATCATAGTTACCTGCTTCTTGGGCGGGCAGTAGGTGTCGACCTCGTCGAAGGCATCCTGCTGGAGGTAGTCCTCACGAAGCATCCTGGCGACTATGAGGACGGCCTTCTCCCTGTCCGGCAGAGCATCCGGACCGACAATCCTGACAATCTCCTGGAGCTCGGCCTCTTTCTGAAGGAGCTCCATGGCCCTATCCCTCATTGCCCTCCACTCAGGGTCAACGTTCTTGTGCCACCAGTCCTGGATGGAGTCGATGTAGAGCGAGTAACTCCTCAGCCAGTTGATTGCCGGGAAGTGCCTCCTCCTGGCCAAGTCAGCATCGAGAGCCCAGAAGACCTTGACGACACGGAGGGTGTTCTGAACGACTGGCTCGCTGAAGTCTCCACCCGGCGGCGAGACTGCACCGATGACGGAAACACTTCCAATCCTCTCGTCGCTTCCGAGGGTTATGACACGACCGGCACGCTCGTAGAATTCGGCGATCTTACTGGCAAGGTAGGCCGGATAACCTTCCTCACCGGGCATCTCCTCGAGACGGCCGGAAATCTCACGGAGTGCCTCAGCCCACCTGCTCGTAGAGTCGGCCATGAGAGCGACGTCGTAGCCCATGTCGCGGAAGTACTCGGCGATGGTGATTCCGGTGTAGATGGAAGCCTCACGCGCAGCGACGGGCATGTTCGAGGTGTTGGCTATGAGGACGGTTCTCTCCATGAGCGGCTTTCCGGTCTTCGGATCCTTGAGCTTCGGGAACTCCTCAAGGACGTCGGTCATCTCGTTTCCGCGCTCACCGCAGCCTATGTAAACGACGACCTGGGCGTCACTCCACTTGGCAAGCTGGTGCTGGGTAACGGTCTTTCCTGAACCGAACGGACCGGGAATGGCAGCAGTTCCACCCTTGGCCTGGGAGAAAAAGGTGTCGATGGTTCTCTGGCCGGTGATAAGCGGAACCTCCGGCGGGAGCTTGTTCTTGTAGGGCCTCTTGACACGGACCGGCCAGCGGTGGTACATCTTGAGCTCTTCGATGGTTCCATCGGGCTTCCTGACCTTTGCAATGACTTCCTCGACGGTGTAGTCGCCCTCTTCAGCAATCTCGACAATCTCACCCTCGACCCAGGGCGGAACCAAAATTCTGTGCTCGATGATGCTGGTTTCCGGCACTACACCGAGGATGTCTCCGCCGACGACCTTGTCGCCGACCTTGGCCTTCGGGGTGAAATGCCACTTCTTGTCCCTCGGAAGGGCCGGGGCGGTAAGGCCTCTCGCTATGAAGTCTCCGCTGAGGTCCCTCAGAACGTTGAGTGGCCTCTGAATACCGTCGTACATTGCGGTGAGCAGTCCGGGACCAAGCTCGACACTGAGCGAAGCACCGGTTCCTTCGACCGGCTCGCCCGGCCTTATGCCTGCCGTTTCCTCGTAGACCTGGATGACCGCCTTATCTCCCTCAAGACGAATGATTTCTCCGATGAGTCCCATTTCGCCGACCCTGACGACCTCGTACATCTTAGCGCCCTTCATGTCATCAGCCACGACGAGTGGGCCCGTAACACGAATTATCCTTCCCATTTCCTTCACCTCTTCAGCTCAACACCAATGGCTCTTCTAACTATCTCCTTAATTGCCTCTTCCCCGAACTTGGAGCCGGATTTGTCCGGCACCTGAAGGATGATTGGAAACGTAACGTCGGGAAGCTCAATCTTCTGGACGAATCTCTCGGTTATCAGGATTATCCCGATATCTTCCCTCTCAACAAGTTCATTGAGCTTGTTCTTCAGCCTCTCCATGTCGAGTGGAGTGTCCTCAAAGGAGTAAACTTCGTGAGCGCCGGCGAGCTTGAAGCCCAAAGCCGTGTCCTTGTCTCCGAGCACCGCTATCTTCATGCGGCATCACCCACGAGTTCCTTTATCCTCTCTGGCTCAACTCCGTC
Organism: Thermococcus sp. LS1; assembly: GCF_012027395.1. Lineage (NCBI taxonomy): Archaea > Methanobacteriati > Methanobacteriota > Thermococci > Thermococcales > Thermococcaceae > Thermococcus > Thermococcus sp. LS1. Next base: position 578,167 of record NZ_SNUJ01000001.1, on the reverse strand, counting down.
ATCTATGAGCTTCGCAATAGCCCTGAGCTTCCTGACCTCCCGCTCCTTCTGAAGGATGTAGCTTAGAGGTGTCGCCACGCTGAGCGGGTAGAAGCGGGTAAGCTCGTTCATCCTCTCCCTTATGTGCCTATCAAGTGCCCTCTCGAGAACACTTAAGTCCCTCTCGACTTCCTCTCTGACGTCCCTGATTACCGCCCCGTACCTGGTGGAGTCAAGTTCGGCTAAGGCCATGCTCAGGTCATCGACGTGGAGTATTGAGTCGAGCTTAATCGTTCCACCGGGTATTATAAGCGGCTTTATCTCTTCTGCACCCATCTTCGCAGTCTTCGCTCTCAGCACTGTGAGTATGTTGGTTTTGTCGATCTTGAGCCTGATGAACTCCTCTAGGATAATCCTCTCGTCCTCCTTCTTCGAGAGAGCGTAGTTCAAGAGCTTAGCGTAGTGCATCCTGTAGAGCTCAGTCTCAAACTCCTTAAGGGAAATCTCGCCGAGCAGGAGCTTCTGGTATGGCTCCTCGTAGGGTGTGCCCTCCAGTATGACGAGTATCTCCTCCATGGTCTTTGCTTCTGCCATAGCTTTAACCTTGGGAAGCATTGTGCCAATCTCGACGACGTAGTCGCTCGCCGGTTCGTTTACCATCTTCGCCTTGATGACGCTGGTTATGTTCCTGACGTCCCACTCTTCCAGAAGGAGCCTAAAGAATGGGTTAACCCTCTTCGGGAGGATAGTGACCATTAACTCGTAGGTGCCTGCCAAAGCTCTCTCCAAGGCCCTCTCAATCTCCTCAACGGTGTAGCTTGAAACGCTCGCAAGGTAGTCCTTGTAGTCGGTGTCCTCCAGGCTGACCACGAAGTTGTTGAGGGTTCTGCTCTCGGCCAATTCGTTGAACCTCTGCTCGCTGAGGAGCTTCGCTTCCATGGCCTTAATCCTTGCGTTCGGATAGGAGTAGGGAGTATACTTCCAGACTATCCTCGCCGTCTTGTAGCCCACCCAGGTAAACACCACCGCCAGAGTAGTGTTGAGGATTCCAGTTACCGCTCCTGTCTCCATTAGCCTCACCCGAAGAGAGCCTTGGCTATCGCCGCCCTGAGCTCGCCCTCAAACCTCTCTATCCTGGCCTCGAAGGTGTTGTCTACCCTAACGGTTCCGTCGGGGATCTCGACGAGGATGCCGCCGATTGTGGTAATCGGTTCACCGAGGGTAACCTCAACGTCCCTTCCGAGCTTTTCAGCGAGGGCCTTCTTGAACTCTTCGAGTCTTCCTCTGAGCAGCTCAATGGTCTTCTCGTTGGACTTCACGACGACGCTGTCGCTTCCAAGCTCTTCGACAGCCTTGAGGGTTAAATCGACGAGCATCGGGAAGTACTCTTCCTCAGGAAGTTCGGCGAGCCTTTCGCGGAGGGCCGTTATGACCTCCTGGATGAGGGCCTCCTGAACTTCGAGCCTCTTCTTTCTTATCTCAAGCTTGGCGTTGGCTATTATACGCTGCTTTTCTATCTCGGCCTGGGTCTGGGCCTTCCTGAGTATCCACTCGGCTCTGGCTTGGGCCCTCTTTCTCGCTTCCTCCCTAATCTTCTCCGCTTCCTTTTGAGCCTCGCTGAGTATATACTGTATCTTCTGCTCCGCCTCCCTGTTTATCTCCTGAATGATCAGCTCTGCTCCTTCCATCCTCCTTCCTCCTTAGGCTATAAAGAAAGTTTGGGAGTCAGAAGCCGACTCCGGTAACTATCATGATGAGGGCTCCAACGAGACCGAAGATTGCCATGGTCTCGGCCATAGCCGAGAATATGATACCCTGGGTGAAGGTCTTCGGGTTCTTGGCAACCGCGCCGATGCTTGCGCTGGCTATGATACCCTGTGGTATGGCCGAGAGACCGGTAAGGCCGACGGTAAGGCCAGCACCAAGGAGTATGGCACTCTTAACTACGTTGTCCATGTTGTTCGGGTCGGTGAACTTAAAGCCGCCACCGAGGATTCCTGAGACCATCAGGATGAGGAACAGCGTAATGAGTCCGTAAATGCTCTGGGTCATTGGTAGACCCTCAAGGATGAGGGCGTTCTTGAAGTTCTTCTCGTCCTCAGCGACCACTCCGGCAGCGGCTGCACCGGCTATTCCGACACCGAACGCCGAGGCTGCACCTGCTATACCAGCGGCGAGTGCCGCACCGAGGGATACGTAAACTATCGGGTCCATTTCTCAAACACCTCCTTAAGCTTCAAACTCTAACTTTGAGATCTCCCTTTTGGCCTTGAAAGGCTCGAAGGGCTTGCCTTCACCTGAGTAGAACGTTCCGAAAAATTCAACGTACTGGAGACGGAGCGAGTGGACGAACGCTCCGAGGGCGTTGATGGCGACCGAAAACAGCTGGCCGCCAACGAAGAGGATGAGACCAATGACTATGCCTATCGGAACTGGGCCTATGCTAACACCCCAGACCATCTGGACGAGGATGTTGATGACCATCGCTATTCCAGCGGTAGCTAAGGCCAGTGCCATCAGCCTTGCGTAGCTGAGCCAGCTGCCGACAAAGCCGAAGAAGTCCGAGATGGTCAGCAACACAGCCAGTGCACCGTTCCTGAACTCGCCGATTATGAAGAGCACTAGGCCAGCTCCGAAGAGAGCCTTGCCCGGAAGGGTGAGGGCTTCCTTGCCGGTCATTCCGAGCGCGAGGAAGACAACACCGAGTATTATGAACATCCATGAGAGCTGGTCGAGGATTGCGTCTTTGACTTCGCCGTTCTTCACCTTGACTATGAAGCCTATTGTATAGCCAGTGAAGAGGTGAGCCAGGCCTATCGCCAGCGCCAGCTGGAGGACTACCAGCGCGTCTGTCATGCTGTCCCACTTGCGCCAGACGTTGAAGCCCGCCAAGTCAAGGGCGTTGCCGAAGTAGCTGCCGAAGAGGACACCCATAATCATGGTGAAGGCCGCGCTAATGAGCAGAGTGTAGGCAAACTTGTATGCACCATCGTTGAACTTCTTGTGGCCCTTGACGAGCAGTGCGGCGACTATGGCTATTATAAGGCCGTACATAAAGTCGGTGAGCATGAAACCGAAGAAGAACGAGTAGGTGAAGGTTATTATCGGCGTCGGATCAATCTCGTTGTACTTGGGGACACCGTACATCTCGGTAAGCATCTCGAAGGGTCTCGCCCAGCTGGGGTTCTTGAGCTTGATTGGAATCTCATCGAGCTCCTCCTTGCTCGGTTCCATAATGTTGATGTAGGCCTTACCCTTGGTGACTCTCTTTATGCCCTCCAGAACTTTCGGAACCTCACTCCTCGGGAGCCAGCCGGTCATGGCAAAGGTCATGTTGGTTCTGGCGAGCATTGGAAGGACCGTCGCTTTGTCCCTCTCGTTCTCCATGAGCTCCTGGTAGAACACCACGTCCTCGTAGTACTTCTCTGCAAGCATTTCTGCGTCCTTCTTGGCCTTCTCAAGCTCCTTCTCCTTGGTCCTGAGCTTCTCCTCGTAGACCTTTATGAGCTCCCGTGGAGTTCCCTCTCCCTCTGGAACCTCGATCCTCTCAAGGGAGTACTTAGCTAAGACTGGATTGGCCTTCTCGTAGTCCCTCTTGAGGAAGGCAAACACGACCAGAACTTTGTCTTTGAAATCCTTGGAGACAAAGACAACCCTGCCCTCGGTGGCCTTCTTTACCTCCTCAATGAGCGGATTGAACTTGTTCCTGTCGACGGTTCCGACAACTATTTCGACCATATCTGTGGGCCTGAGATAGGAAACATCAAGGTTAAGCGCCGAAAGAAGCTCCAGAATCGTTATGTCCGCCTTTATCCTCTCGATCTCAGTCTGAGTCGCGGTGATTTTACCTTCGACGGCCTTTATCTCGGGCTCGACGACGCTTAAAAAGTCCTCAACATCCTTTATGAGCTTCTCGATTCCTCCATATTTGTAAGTCTTCTTCGCCCTCTCGGGCGGGAAGAAGAACTCCTTTATTCCTCCGCCATTGGCCTTTCTGTAGGTTTTAAGGAAATCAACCAGTCTGGAAATAGTTATGCTGTACGAGGCAGCCTTTCTGTGGTACTCGTTGGGAGAATCCTTCTGGGCAACCTTGACTTCGAGCTCCCTGATTTCCACAATACCCTGCTCATGCAGGTAAGTCAGTAAGGCATCTTTGTAACGGTTGAGCGTGATTACCTCGATTTTGACCATCTCTTCGGGCCTGAACATCTCAGCTCCCTCTTACGAGCTCTATGCCAGCGGAGATGGCCTTCTCAAAGTTTGTGGTGGCCTTTATCTTGAGCTCCTCGACCTCAGCCTCACCCTCTTCGAGGATTTTCTTGGCCTCTTCCTCACCCTCGAGGCGGGCCTTTTCAATGAGGGCCTTTGCCTTCTCCTCGGCCTCCTCGATTATTTTGCTCTCAATGAGCTTTGCCTCCTCCTTTGCTTTAAGGACTATAGCCTTAGCATCTTCCTTTGCCTTTTCAATCCTTTCTTCGGCCTGCTTTTCAGCGTCAACAATCTGTTTGATGACATCCTCCATGATGAGCCCCCCAATGACCCTGAAAACAGGTGTTTCTCACGCCAACTTTGGCTTCCCTAATTGGTTTAAATAGTTTATGGTAGAAGAAAAGGGGAGGAAAAAACTTCACTCCCGCTTTTCTGTAGGCTTCTTCTTCTCCAGAAGCTCCTTCACGTCGTCGAGAACACTGTTCTTGGCAAAGACAATTACCTGGCCTCTTTCTGGCAGCTTTGTATCGCCGGAGGGTATCAGCAGGTTGCCCTTCTCATCGTAGATGGCTATGATGAGGGCATCCTTGGGTATCTTGAGATCCCTGACGAGCTTTCCGGATATCTCACTGTCCGTGTCTATGGTGAAGCGCACTATTTCTGCTCCCTCCTTGGGGAAGAGCACCCTGTCGAAGCCCGGAGTGACGATGTTCCTGCTTATGTACTCAGCCGCTATCTCCTCCGGGGATATGACGAAGTCGAAGTACCTCTTGAGGTCAGTTACTTCCTCGAAGATGCGCCTGTTCTTGGGGTTTCCTATCCTGAGGGAGGTCTTGATTTTTGGATTAAGGTGCTTCGCCAGTATGCACGCCAGCAGATTGGCATCATCCTTGCCTGTTAGAGCCGCAAATGCATCGGCCTGCTTTATGTTGGCCTCCTCGAGCGTCTTCGGGTCAGTTGCATCGCCCTCGATAACGAGACCGTTAATAAGAAGGGAGAGCTCCTTGGCCCTCTCCTTGTCCATCTCGATTATGGTGACGTCATGGCCCTCTTCCTCGAGCATCTTCGCCACGAGGTAGCCAACCCTTCCGGCGCCCATTATCACGACGAACATCAGTCCTCACCGAGGATGTATTTGGCTATTTCAGCATAGGCTGGCCTCGTGATGAGGATTCCAATGAGCACACCAAGTATCGTCGTGAAAGCAAAACCCTTGAGTGTGCCAACGAAGTACACTAGCAGGAAGCTCATGGCCGCTATGGTCGTCGCTGCTGAGGCGAATATGACGAAGAACGCCCTGCCCATCCTCTTGAGCACGCTGGAACGCCTGGTTATCTTCGTGGTTTTCTCTCCTCCGAGGAGCTCATCGGTTATGACTATTTGCTGGTCAACACCCGTACCAATTGCAGCTATGATACCGGCTATACTCGGCAGGTCAAGGTTCCACTGGATGAGCGCTGCAAAGCCGAGGATGATTATGGCCTCAAAGAGGCTTGTCGAGGCAACTGGTAGGGCTATCTTCCAGTTCCTGTAGTGGAAGTAGACTATGAGGAGCACCGCTATGAGGGCGCCTATTCCAGCGTAGAGGGCCTGGTTCTTGAAGCCCTCACCAAGCCTTGGGGAAATGAACTCCATGCCAACAACGGTGAGCTTGACCGGGAGCGAACCGCTCTTTAGAACGGTGTAGATGGTACTGGCTTCCTGCTCGGCGGTGAGCCTGTCCGGGGCGGTTCCGGTTATCTGGACCTCCTGCTGGGGAGTGCCGGTTGCAAGACCCTCACCAACCGAATACGGGCCGTAAAGACCGAGAACCCTGATGATGAGAGAGTGGTCGCTCTCTCCCGGGTTCCTCGGGACGAACCTCACAGTAACGTTCATGTTCTCCAGCTCGGGCTGGAGTTCCTGAGGAACGTCCACGAGAACGACCTTCTCCTTACCCTCGGCGAGCTTGGCAATCTCATCAGCGCTCTGGTTGGCGTAGGTGACGACGGTTATGTTGAAAGCCTTCGTTATCCTCTCCATAAGGGTCGGAGCTTCCGGAGCCTGAGCGTTGAACTCCGAGCTGTTCAGGGTTTTGTAAACGCTCTCCGAAACGACCATGAGGGAGTTAACGGGCGGGTCAAGGAACATATCGACGGGCCAGCCGGCCTTACCCTTGGCCAGCTCGGCAAACTTTTCAGCGGCGCTCTTGGATATCCTAAAGGGAACGGCCCATGTGTTGTCAGACTTTATCTGGTATATACCCACGTACTCGACGTCCCGGCCGGTTCCGAAGATTACACCCCCAAACTCCATGTAAAAGACACCCTGACTCTCGATGACGTTCTTGATCTGGTTGGCCTCCTCAGGAGTCGTCACGTTGGCGACTTTGACGAGCACTATCTGGTCTCCCTGGGCCTCGACGGTTATGTCCTTAACACCAAGGGTGTTCAGCCTCTTCTGGAGGGAATCAACAACAAGCTGCATGGTGTCAGCGTCAACGGGATGTTCAGTTTGGGCCACAATGGCTACACCACCGGCGATGTCTATACCAAAGGTGAGCGGCCTGACCGCGAGCGTCGCAATTGAACCAATGAGAACCAGGGTGAGGAGGATTATCCTCCAGTTAAGGAGGAGCTTTTTGGTTCTTCTCTTCATTCGTTACCACCCCTGACGGCGTTTCTGGCGAGGTACCACCTCAGCACTCCGGCGTTGAGCACCCATGTGTTCATGAAGTCCGCAAGGAGACCGAAGATGAGGACTATTGCTATGTTATCTATGGTCTGGGATGTCGATATGAGCCAGAGGATGAGGAGTGCACCGAGGGTCGTTGTGGTCATAGTGAATCCAGTGGAGACCGCCGCGAGGTATGCTTCCTCTATGGTGTCCTCCTTCCTTTTGAGGAGCTTCGTGGTAAGGAGGATGTTGCTGTCCACGGTGTAACCGATGAGCATGAGCAGTGCAGCTATCGTCGCAGTGGTGAGCTGTATCCCGAAGAGTCCCATCATGGCAACCGCAATGGTCATGTCCGAGAGGGCCGAGAAGATTATCGTGAGCGACGGGACAAGGTTCCTGAAGAACAGGAACACAACAACGGCCATTGCAATGAACGCAAAGATAAGGGCCTTTATTCCCTGCTGCTGCGAAATCTTACCAAAGGTCGGCTGAACTTCGCTGTGTGTGTACTCCGCGTCTGGATATCTGACTTTCATCACATTGATTATCTTGAGGGGGTCTGTTCCAACCGGAGCGTAGACCCTGACGCCGTTGGTATCAACGCCGGTGAAGCTCTCAACCCTCACGTCGACGCCGATCTGGTCGCTTATGTACTTAGCCAGCTCGTCAGGGTTTGCGTCTATTCCATAGGCGGTAACCACCACACCACCCTGAAGGTCTATTCCGAGGGTGGGGAAGTTAACCGCGAGGAGAATCAGGGCGACTATAAAGACCGCCAGCGGGTAGGTAATCATTTTTTTGTATTCCATTCTTGCGAGGAAGCTCAGCTTCTGCCGCTTTTTAGCGCGGACAGCTTCCCCGGCGGTGGCAATGTCCTTGGTTTTAGACTTCGACATACCTTCACCCCGTTCTGAGTTTTTGCAAAACTTGTCGTTAGTTCGCTTGACGAGTTTTAAAATTAGTGGTTCAAAGCTTAAAAATGGCCACCGCTCACCAGAATGGATAAAGGTACCGAATGAACCGCAGAAAGTTCATTTATGCAGCAACCAACGGGAAACTTCAAAAACGGTAAGTAACTGTCAGTTTGATGCATTCAAAACCCGTTCTGAACAGTTCAACGCCCGAAAGACCCGCCCAGGTCTCTTCGCTTCAGGGCTTAACTTTAAAAAGGGTAGGTCCTACTGGAACAACAGGTGAGAGGCCATGGAGACGATAGGGTTTCACTACGTGGTTGAGGCTGCAGGTTGCGATCCAGAAATCCTCGGTAACGCTGACAAGATAAGGCAGATATTCCTCGAGGCTGCCAAAGTAGGCAAAATGGAGGTCAAAGCAAGCTACTTCTTCAAGTTCTCACCAACCGGTGTCAGCGGAGTGGTCATCGTTGCCGAGAGCCACATCTCGATTCACACCTGGCCGGAGAAGGGCTACGCTGCTCTCGACGTCTACACCTGCGGAACCACCGCGGATCCGGAAAAAGCCGTTGACTACATCCTCGACAAGATAAAGGCCCAGTATGCTCACGTTTCAGAGATCAAGAGAGGTATCGAGGAGGACGACGAGACCTTCACCCACATGATTCTTACCTGGGAAGAGAAGCTCGAGAGAAAGAACGGAGATGAAAAGAGCTGAACCTCAGAGTAGACTTTTAATCTCCTCTATCTTCTTCTCCAGGGTGGTTGTTATCTCCCTTACCTTCTCGAGCTTGTTCTTAAGCTCTTCGTTCTCCCTTCCGAGCTCCCCAGCTAATCTTTCAAACTCTCTGAGTTCCTTCTCAAGCTCATCCTTCTCAGCCAGAGCATTCCTCAATGCCCTCTCAAGTTCACCCACTTTGGCCTCAAGCTTTTCCTTCTCCTTCTTGAGATTCTCGTACTCCTCAAGGGCAATGAGCTGGCCGCCCTTGGCCAAGACCTCGACGTTCTTCACAAGCTCGTCGAGCTTGCCCTGCTTGATGAGCTCATAAGTCTCTCTGACAAGCTGGCCGGCTTTAGTTTCACCCTTGAGATGCTTTCTAACGGTTGCCTCTGTCCTGCCAAGCTCATCGGCAATTTCCCCCACCGTCATGCCGGCTTTCTCTCTGGCTATCGCCCCGGCTGCAACGGCCAGGCTGTCGACCCAGGTGAGCCTCTCGGCCGGATCCTTGATGAGTTCTATCACTTCGGGCCTGAAGAGGGTTGCAAAGAGCAGTACACTCTCGAGCCTGTGTATCTCTTCCCTCCCAAGCGGGTTCAGCGGCACCTCCATACTCCCACCCCCTCCAGTTTTCACTCGAGCTCAACAACGGCCTTCCTCTTCAGAACCTTGTCGGGATAGACGACTATTCCCTTGTCGGTTATCTCAAAGGGGTGCCTTCTCATGGAGTGGCTCGTTCCGCGCATTTTCCAGACAATGAGGGAGCGCTTCAGCTCGCCGTCTATCTCGTCAAGGTCAAGGCGGATTATTCCATCAACACCGTGCTCAACACCAGGTCCACCAAAGCCCCGCTCACCGACACTTATCTGACTGACGAGTATGCTCGTAACCCCAAGGCCAGCCAAAACCCTTTTGAGCTGCATGACTACGCTTCTCGCGACGGCCGGCTTGTTGATGTAGAGAGTCGTAACCGAGTCTATAACGACCCTCCTGGCACCGATGTCCTTGATGGCCGTTCTGAGGACGTCTATAAACTCGCGGATGTCGGTAAGGTCGTGGACGATGTATTTCTCATACTCCTTGCTCTTACCGATTCCAGCTGTGAAGGCGTCAACCATGGCAAAAAGGCCTTCCTCCTCGTATTTCCTGACGTCCCAGCCAAACTGGACCATGTTCTGCCTGACCTGGACGGGATGTTCTTCAAGCGCCACATATATTCCAGGCTCGCCGTTTTGTAAGCCGTTCCAGAGGAACTGCTGGCTGAAGATAGACTTGCCCGTTCCAGGGCCGCCGCTGAGCAGAACCACATTCCTCTCGGGAATTCCCCCGTGGAGAACCTCGTCCATTCCGGGGATGCCCGTCTTTACCCTCCTAATCATCGGGCGTCACCCCCTTTAGTTACCTTTTGTTACCAATTATGCCTACGCAATAGGTCTTAAAAAAGTTACGGCCGGTTAGGAAAAGTCAGCGCTTCCTCCTCAAGAACTCGCCCACGTCCGTGACGTTCAGGATGAACTTGTTCCGGCTGTCTGGATTTATCCTTCCTATACCAAGGATTATCCCGTTCTCGTCAAAAACAACCAGCTTTTTAGTCCCCTGCCAGTTGTACTTCCTGACGCCGCTCCTCGGGACGTCTTTGCCGGTTGTGAAGAGAAAGCCGGCCTTTGGGCTTAGAACTGCGTAGTTCTTTTGAATGTCCACAAAATAGAAGAACTCGACATTGGGATAGAACTTCTCAACGAGGTTTTTGTCAACCTTGATAGTGCCAACGAAGGTGCCGTAGGCGTAGGGCTTGATCTTGAGGTCCTCTATCTCCTGCCATACCTTCTCGTTTACCGCATAAACGTCCCGGAATTTTCCTTCGACTATCGCGAAGGTGTGGTGCTTAAGTTCACCGTACTTCTCCGCCTCGCGGAGGATCAGGTCGTACTCCCATGAGGAGGCTCGCCTGTAGCGGAGTTCACTCATCGACATCAATCATGGGTTGGGGAAGCCGTTTATAAGGGTTAATCTTCTCAGTCGAGTTCCTCAAGCAGTTTGAGAAAACCTTCCATATCCGTCGTCTCTAATTCATGTTCAAACTCGAGGCCGAGCTCAGCTATCTCCTCAGGAGTTATGACCCTCTCAGGTTCCTCCGGGTTTATTCCAGGGCAGCTCTCATCGTAGTAGAGCCAAAACCTTTCGCCTTTGTACTCGAAGGGCTCCTCTCCCTCAACTCCCAGGGGCTTCCTGGAGACCATGAATGGGTAGATGCGGCAGATTACGGGATTTCTATCATGGATTCTGCATTTGCCCGTCTCAGGGTCGTGGAAGACGCAGCCGAGGTCCCACTCACGGTAGGCCATGACGAAGCGAACCTTATCCCCACTGGGAACCATAAGAACGAAGTCCTGCGGGTCGTAGCCAGCCTCGGCTATTTTCTGTATATCCTTAAGGGTTAGATAGATGAACCTCCCCCTGCAGCAGTCCAAGCAGTAGAGGCACCTGAACTTTACGGGCTCCTTGAAGGGTTTTGGTTTGAAGCGCATGAAAAAAGTTATGGGGAACCCTTAAAAGGGTTTAGTCCCTGGGATAGGCGGCCTTAAAGGCACCCCAATCGGTTTCTTCGCCGTAGGTCACTGTGAAGTTCACCAGCTCATAGTTTTCCGGAGTTCCTTCGCGTTTGTAGACTATTATGTGGTAGCCGCTCTCCACGTACCAGTAAAAGGCGCTGCTTATCGCGAACAGATATTTGGGTATGACAAGTTCTCGGATACACTCCTCGGTCCTCACGTACTTCTGCCCCTCCCAGATGACAATGTCAAGGCACCAATCAGGGTTCTGGAGCTTCAGAGTTACGGAGTCTCCATAGTCCTCGCTGCCCTTGAGGATGAGGTACTTCTGAAGGTCAACGGCGTTTTCCCAGTTGTACTTTCCAAGGGTTATGTTCTCAAGCAGAATTATCTGACCCTTCGGGGCAGCGACACCGTAGGGCACGGGCTTATGGGTAACTATGGGAGCAAGGAGATAGTAAAGGACAACCACTGCAATGATCGCAACAGCAGCGAGGATCTTAATGGCCGACTCGGTCTCGTAGGAAATCCTCACAGGATCACCTCCAAACATGGATCAGGATTTACCAAGGGCAACCTTCAGGAAGCCGTTTCCTGTCGTCTCCCCGTATGTTACCGTAAAGTTCACCAGCTCGTAGTTCTGCACTGGTCCTGTCTCGTGGAGCACAATTATATAGCCAGACTCAAGGTACCAGTAAAGTATCTCTCTTGCCTCATGGGTCGGGACTCTTCTGAAGGCGTACTGACTTATCTGGATTTCCCGAGAACAGTTGTACTTCAGCTGCCAGCCGCTGGTGGAGCCTCCCCAGACCCATAGGTCGATGCACCAGTCAGGGGTAACCATCTTCATCGTAAGCGTATCGCCCATGTTATCGTTTCCCTTTAAGACCAGAATGTTGTTCTGGGACGTCATTGCGATGGCGTTTGTGTAGTTCACAGATCCAAACGTGAAGTTTTGAGCAAGGACTATCTGGCCCTTTGGAGCAGCAACGTCAAATGGATTAACCTGATGAGAGATAAGCGGGTAGTACACGATGAAGAATATCGCTATTCCAAACAGCAGGACTAGGAAGAGCACTTTTCCCCTGAAAGAGATTTCGTAAGGAATGCGTATCTTCCTGTTCTTCTCCATCCTGAATCCCTCGTCCAAAGTAGGTTATCAATGTTCAAAAGATTTACGGTCTTGAAAAAGTTTGGACAAAGTCTTTAAATGCACTGGAGTAATTTTAAATACCAAATGAAGACGATACAATGGAGCCAGAGAACGTCAAGAGAGACTGGGTGTGGATACTAGAGATTAGGCTGATATTTGCAACCCTCAGAACGGCTGGCTGTTCATGATGCTCAAAAAGAGTATTATAAAAGTCCTAGAGAAGGGAGACCCAAGCCACATAAGCCTTTTTATCTGTTCCTTCAAGTGTTTAAGTGTGCGTCGAAGCTTTTGCTCTTGCCGAAGTCTGCATAGCTTTTGTCAAGCCTTTTGGCAACGTACGGACCGTTCTTCCGATAGCCAAACTTACGGTAATACTCCCTCACACCTACGCCGCTTATGACGAGCATCTTCTTGACGTCAAACTCCTCGCGGGCAATCCTCTCCGCCTCAGCAAGAAGCTCCCGTCCATAGCCGCGATGCTGCCACTCGTACTTCGGTCTCCCCCCAATCGGCACGAGCGGACCGTAGACATGGAGCTCCCTGACAATGGCCGAAGGACAGCAGTTTATCTCCTTCCGATGGGCTTTTTCACTCGGAATCCTCAGGCGGAGGAAGCCTATGAGGATGTCATTCTTCGTGTCCTCGAAGCTGAGGAATATATCTTTACCGCCAGCTGCATCGTAGTCCTCCCTAAGAAGCTCAATGTGCTCCATCTCGGGCTCCACACCGAACTTCTGCATCATATGGCCAACTTCTCTAAACCTAATCTCCCTCGGGCGAATTCCTCTCTTAATCAGCTCGTTGAAGACGAGCTGCCCAAGGTTGGAGTGCTTGACACCGTCGACGATAAGCTTTGCCGGGATGTCGCGCTGGATTCTCATGACACGAACCCACTTGGGGAAGAGCTTGTAGGCCTCGACGAGAAGCTCAACGGCTTCCTCCGTGCGGTATGGCCGGTATTTACCTTCCCTCCACCAGCGGTAGAGAGGAGCGTCGGCAGTAACAAGGGTCGGGTATACCTTCAGCATGTCCGGCCTGAAGCGAGCATCCTCGAATATTGCTCTGAAGGTGTACAAATCCCTCTCGAAGTTGCTCCCGGGCAGACCGGGCATTATGTGGTAGTTTATCTTCAATCCAGCGTCGCGGAGGAGCTGGGTGGCCTTGACTATCTCCTCGACACCGTGGCCGCGCTTGGTTCTCTCATGGATGAAGTTGAAAATCGTCTGAACACCGAGCTCAACGCGCGTCGTTCCCAGCTTGAGCATCCTGTCAATCTGCCTCTCGAAGGCCCAGTCAGGCCTCGTCTCTATCGTTAACCCGACCATCCTCACCTTAGCCTTCTCGTTCTTCCTCTGCTCATCTTCGAGATAATAGTAGGGCTTTCTGTGGGTCTTCTCCCAGGCCTCCTTGAACTTCGGATCCTCATCAAGAACGGACTTATCGCCGTGGACTATCAGGCGGACGAGCTTCTCCTCGAGGTTTTCTATGTCCCTGAAGTGCGGGAAGTCATTCATGGCCTTGAAGGCACACTTGATGAACCACTCCTGGTAATCCAGATCAACCGCGGGAAAAGTTCCACCCTGGATTATGACCTCGACCTTATCCACGTCGTGGCCTATGTCAGTGAGCTGCTTTAGCCTGCGCATCATGATGATGTAGGGGTGGTAAGCGCTCTGGACGGCCCTCAGAGCGGAAGGTTCTTTTCCAGTGTAGCTCTGCGGTGAGCCAACGCTCGGACCGCCCGGGCAGTAGATGCAGCGTCCGTGGGGGCAGGGAAAGGGCTTGGTCATCATGGCAACGACTGCAACGCCGCTTATCGTTCTGGTCGGCTTCCTCTTGAGCAGATCCCTAAAGCGGTCGCGCTCCCCCTCGGGAATGGCTTTGAGAATATCAGAATTACCGGGAATCTTGCTCAGATGATACTTCCTAGAGACGATTATCTTATAGCGGTTAAGCTCGTCCCGCGTTTTAATCTCGCCCGCCAAAACTGCCCTCGCAAGCTCCTCAACCGCTCGCCGGAAGTTGTTACTCTCACCCATACCAACACCTCTCGGAGCGAGTTGGGCAGGCCTTTTAAAAGGTTAGCTGGTCGGAGATGTTGCTCGAGATATTCAGTTAGTGAATACGGAGACGTTAAAAGCTCTCGCGGGGATTAAGTTTGGTGGTCGAAATGGTCGCGCGAGACGAGATAGTCGCATTTCTCAACGAATACCTCAACATTAACGCCTTCCCTGACAAGTCAAAGAACGGCCTCCAGGTGGAAGGGAAGGAGGAGATCGAGAGGATAGCCTTTGCCGTTGACACGACACTGAAAACCATAGAGAGGGCCGCCAGGGCCAAAGCCGACATGATGATAGTCCACCACGGCATGATATGGGGTGGCATAGACTACGTGACCGGAGTGACATACCGCAGGCTTAAGGCGCTCTTCGATGCTGGCATGAACCTTTACGTAGCCCACGTGCCTTTAGATGCCCATCCCGAGGTCGGAAACAACGTCCAGCTCCTCAAACTTCTCGGGCTTGAACCGAAGGAACCCTTCGGCGAGTACGGAGGGGTTACGATAGGCTACATCGGGGAGTTTGAGGAGGCAAAGCCGGTAGAGGAAGTGGCACAGGTTCTCGCGGAGAAGCTGGACACGACAGTTAAGACCTACGAGTTCGGGGTGAGGGAGATAAGGCGCGTTGGAGCCATAACGGGCTCCGGTGGCTTTGCACTGGAGGAAGCAAAGAGAAAGAACATTGACCTATTCGTTCTCGGAGAGTTTACACACGCCAACTATTTAACCGCCCTGGATCTTGGGATAAGCGTCGCGGTTGCTGGCCACTACAAGACAGAAACGCTAGGCGTAAAGGCGCTGATGCCGCTCATTAAGGAGAAGTTCGACGTTGAGGTTTTCTTCATAGACGAGCCAACTGGACTTTGAGCTCGTCTATCCTTTTCAACATCTCCCCGTCGTTCACAAATTCCAATCGAAGGCCAAGTTCCTTAACATATCCCTCAACCCACCCCAGTTTCGGCTTTTTGAAGGGTGTTACTATCCAGAGCTCCCGGAAGCCTGCGCGATGCGCCTTCACGGCGTTGTAGAGAACCCTCTGGCGCATCCACTTAAACGACGCCTCGAGCTCAATTGCGACCAGCTTTTCCTCGCCGTTTAGAACCGCTATGTCTATCCTACTGCCATCTTCCGTCTTGTATTCGGGGATTGCCGTTAGTCCGAGCTCTTTACAAAGCTCAACGGCTTCCCTCGTCAGGGTCTTGACCTTGATTTTGACCACCAAGAAAAGTTTGAAAAATCAGCCGAGGCGCTTCTTCACCTCGGCTATAGCCTCCTCGGCCTTCAGTGGATTCTTTATCCTGCCCTGGGCGAGCTCCTTCCTTCCGCCCCCACCACCGCCGGCGACGCTGGTAATTACCTTCGCAAGCTCGCCAGCCTTAAGGTCGAAGCCATCGCCAACGGCAACGACGAAGTGGCCTTCCCTGCTGATAAGGACAACAACTCTCTTATCCTTCCTGAGCTTGTTTGCCGCCTCGCGGAGGTCGTCCATGGTTCCCTCAACGACTGCGCCAATGAACTCGACTTCCCCGACCCTCTCGATTTTGTCCTCAAGTTCGTAAACGAGGAGCTTCGCCAGCTCCTTCCTGAGCTTCTCAACTTCCTTCCTTGCCTCCTTCCACTCGTTGAAGAATCTCTCAGCAGTCTCTGGCAGCTTCTCGGGCGGGACGCGGAAGACATCACTTGTCCTCTTGAGGATTCTCTCAGTTTCCTGCATCCAGTTTACGGCGGCCTCTCCCGTGGCGAAGATTATCCTCTCAACACCGTCCTGTATGCGCTCGGTTCTCAGGATTTTAATCGGGCCTACAAGGCCGGTGTTCGGCAGGTGGGTTCCACCACAGGCCTGAACGTCCCAGTCCTCTATCTTGAGCACCCTGATAATCCTGCCCGGCACAACTCCGCCCTGATAGAGCCTGAAGCCGTACTTCATCTCGGCTTCAGTCCTTGGAAGCCACTCCCAGGTTACCCTTCTGTTCTCCATGACTATCCTGTTGGCGAGCCTCTCTATCTCCCTGAGCTCCTCCTCGGTTATGCGCTTGTAGTGGGATATGTCCAGCCTGGCCCAGTCGGTATGGAGCTGAGAGCCAGCCTGCCAGACGTGCTTTCCGAGAACCCTAACCAGGGCACCCATGAGGACGTGGGTTCCCGTGTGGTGGCGCATGTGCTGGATTCTCCTGTCCCAGTTGATCCTTCCGTGGACGGTCATGCCCTCCTTGAACTTCTCGGGCTCCTCGACCCTGTGAAGGATAACCTTTCCGACCTTCTGGACGTTGGTAACTTTAACTCCGTTCAGCTCGCCCGTGTCGTAGGGCTGACCGCCGCCCTCGGGGTAGAATGCAGTCTGGTCGAGAACGACCCAGTCATCGATTACCCTGAGAACCTCCGCGTCGAACTCCTTCATAAACGGGTCCTCGTAGTAGAGTGTCCTCGTGTCGGGCAAGCCCTTCACGAGTTCGAAGTCAACGACGTACTGGGCGGCCTCCTTCTTTTCTTCCTTCTCGGCCTCCTTGGCGACGAGGGTGTAGAAGTTGTCGGGTATGTGGACCTTAACACCCTCCTTCTGAGCTATTTCCGCCACTATCTCCGGCGTCAGCCCGTGGCTCTCGTAGAATAGGATGAGCTTTTCAAGCGGAATCTCGTTTTCACCCTTCTTCTTGAGCTTGGCTATCTCGCGCTTCACCAAGTCGCTTCCGCGCCGGAGGGTTTCAGCATAGCGCCTTTCTTCGATGTTAATTATGTCGAGTATGACGTCCTCCATCTCCTTGAACTCAGGGAAGCTCGGCGAAAGCTCCTTGATGTGCATGGCAACGATCTCCGCCAGCGGCATTTCCAGACCAAGCTCACGGAGGTGCCTTATGCTCTTCCTTATGAGGAGCCTGGCAAGGTAGCCCGCCTTGACGTTGGACGGGATGACTCCATCGGCGAGCATGAAGGTTAGGGCCTTGGTGTGGTCGGCTATCGCATAGATAAGCTCGTAGGGCCTTACCAGCTTCTCCAGCTCCTCAACGCTTATGCCGACGCGTTTGGCAACTTCCTGGCGGAGAACCCTCAAATCTCCCATGTCCTCGATGTCGAACATTCCGGCCAGTTTAGAGTTCTCCATGAGGATTCTCGCGTCTATCTTCTCTATTCCAGCCGCACGCTTGAGGGGCTCTATGACGTAGCCGAGGACGGCATCGTAGGCTGTTGGGGTACCCTGGCTCATCCAGACAAGCCTTTCAAGGCCGTAACCGGTATCAACGACCATCGTTTCCATCGGGACATACTTGTCGCCCTTTATCTCAACGACCTGACTTGGGTCGGCGTTTTCAGGAGCTTTCTTGTACTGCATGAAAACTAGCGTTGCAACCTCAAGACCCCTGTAAAGGACCTCGAAGGCAGGTCCGGCGTTTCCGCCGCCAGCCCAGGGGTTCTCCTTGAAGGTTATGTCCTCGGCCTTCATACCGAGCTCTTTGGTGAAGAACTCGAAGGCGAGCTCAACCGTCTCGTCCATCCAGTATATCGGCTTGCCGGGGTAGTTGAAGGCGTGGTGCGCCATCATCTCAAATATCGTGAAGTGCCTGCCGGTTATTCCAACGTTGTCTATGTCGGTAAAGCGAATCGAGGGCTGTGAGATGGTGAGCGGATTGGCTGGAGGATCGGCTTCACCGCTGATTACCCACGGCTGGAAGTCCATGATTGAAGCACCAACGAGGAGAACGTCGTCCCTCCATCTTGGCAGAACGGGATAGCGCTTCACTCTTCCATGACCGTGCTTTTCAAAGAAGCTCAGGAACTTCTCGCGCATCTCGTCGAGGGTGTACTTCTTCGGAATGCCGGGCTTACCGATGAATCCATACTCGTCACACGGCGGGTCTCCGCAGGTTTTCCTCTCTGGGTCGAGCGTCCAGAAGAACTTTCCGCACTTGGGGCACTGCTTTCTCATCCACCCTTCCTCTTTAAACATGCGCGTGGTCATGTCCATGCTCATGAGCATCACCTCTTTTTAAGCTGAAGTAAAAAGAGTCGGAGCCTAATTAAGGTTTTTGTTAGTCTTTCAAATCAGCCTCGAGGTCAACGTCCACGTCCTCAAACTGCTCCTCATCAACGATAACGAGAGGGACTTTGAGCTTTGCAAGGAACTCCTTGAGGCGTTTCTCGCGGCGTTCCATCATCTCAACCTTGTGCCTCAGACTGGTGTTCTCTATGGCGAGCCTATTAGCCTCATCGACCTTCATGTTGAGCTGCATTCGGAGCTCGACTATCTGCTCCTCCAGTTCAATAATGGAACGCTCGAGCCTCTCAATCTCATCGTAAAGGTCCTTACACAGCCAGCGCTTTATCATAGCGGTCAGCCCCGCGAAACCTCCTCATCAATCAGGGGGCTCCAGACTCATCATCCCAATAACTTTGGCCGTTCATGGTTTTAACGGTTGCCCTGCGTTAAGGTTAAATTCCTATTGGATGTACAATACCGGATGGTGGTACACGTGAAGAAAATTCTGGCATTTCTGCTCATCATAACTGTTCTATCAGCGGGCTGTCTGGGTGGAACTCAAACCGTGACAACCACCGTAACTGAAATCCAGAATCACACGCTCACCGAAACCGTAACCGAAACCCATACCGAGGTGAAAGTGATAGAGCCTGAAATCAACGTCACCGAGCTGACCGGGAATCTTAGCTTGTGCGTCTCAAAGCTCTCCGAGCTCAACTCCACACTGGCCGAGAAGGAGGAAGAACTCAGCTCGTTGAAGGCTAAATACCTGTCTGATTCAGCAGGCTCTTGGAAACGGGGCAGGTTTTGAAATACTCCTCGATAATGAATACTACTATGAGGTTCTCAACGCCATAAACAACGCCGGTGAGAGCATCTACGTAATGATGTTCTCCATGAAGTACGACCCCGCGGACAGCTTCGACTGGGCAAACGACCTCATAAGAGCCCTGGCGGAGGCCGAAAAGAGGGGAGTCAACGTTCATGTCCTCCTCGAGGACTCCCCGGACATCAATCAGGCCGCCTACGATTACCTGAAGGCCAACGGCGTGGACGTTTCTTTTGACTCGCTCGAAACGACGCTTCACGCTAAGGTGGTGGTGATAGACGGGAAAATAGTCTTCCTCGGGAGTCACAACTGGAGCGAGAGCGCCCTCTACTGGAACCACGAGGTCAGCATCAAGATAGTCTCCGAAGATCTCGCCCAGAGCCTGATTAACTACTTCTGGAGCATCCGCTAAGGCTTTAAATTCACTCCCCCAACATTTTTCGTGGTGAAGATGATGGAGTCGCTGAAGAGGGCCTACTGGAAGTGGCGCTCCCGCTGCCCCTTCGTCAGAAAGCTCGAAGAGTGGAGAATGAAAAGAAAGGCGAATAAATTCGAGGTAAAGAGGAGGTGAGGGTTTACCCCCCAAGAAGCCGCGAGAGCTCTTCCGAGACCCTTTCAATTTTAACGGCTATCTGTTCACCACTCTCCATGTCCCTTATCGTGACCTTACCCTCAGCCAGATCCTTCTTGCCGACTAAGATGACGTAGGGCACGCCGAGCCTTCCTGCGTAGTCCAGAGCCTTCTTGAGCTTCCTGCCCATGAGGTCGTAGTCGGCCGTGATGCCTTTCTTCCTAAGGCTCTGAGCTATTTCAATGGCCTTTGCCCTGAACTCAAGCTCTTTCCCGATTGGAATCACGTAGACGTCTGGCCTGAGCTTCGGCTCTGGAATTAGGCCCTTCCACTCAAGGATTGGGATGAGGCGCTCTATTCCGATGGCAAAGCCCGTCGCTGGAGTTGGCTTTCCGCCGAAGACCTCTATGAGGTTGTCGTAGCGGCCGCCGCCACCTATCGAGCCTATCCCGAGGTCGTTCGGCGCTATCGCCTCAAAGACGACGCTCGTGTAGTAGTCGAAGCCCCTGGCTATGCCAAGATCTATGAGTATGAAGTCGTAGACGCCGTAAGCCTTGAGGAGGTCCACAAGCTCGTAGAGGCGCTTTATTTCCTCCCTCGCCTTCTCGCTCGTGAAGAGCTCCTCCGCCTTCGGGAGAACCTCGTCAGGCTTTCCTTTTATCTCTATCAGCGCCAGAACCTTCTCGATGCCTTCGTCGCTTAGACCGAACTCTCTCAGGGACCCTATGAAGTCTTCCCTGCTCATCTTGTCCTTCTTGTCGATGAGCCTCATCAAACCAATGTCATCACTAACGCCGAGCATCTTCGCGAACTCGTCGAGCAGAATGCGGTCGCCGATGTTAACGGTGAACTCCCTGAGGCCTGTCGCGAGGTAGCTCTCGACGAGGAGGGCTATGACCTCAGCGTCGGCCTCGACCTTGTCGCTACCGATGAGCTCGACTCCAGCCTGCCAGAACTCCCTATAGCGGCCGCTCTGGGGTTCTTCGTACCTGAACATGTTGGCGATGTAGTACCACTTCACCGGCTTTGGTGCGTTCTGGAACTGGTTGACGAATAAGCGCGCTACGCTCGACGTCATGTCAGGCCTCAGTGAGAGGTTCCTGCCGCCCTTGTCCTCGAAGGCGTAGAGCTGCTCCACGACCTCCTCACCGCTCCTCAGCTGAAAGAGAGCGGTGTATTCGAAAGTCGGTGTGAGTATCTCGTGAAAGTTGTAGCGCTCGAAGACGTCCCTTATTCTCTCGAAGACCCATCTCCTCTTCGCCATCTCCTCTGGCAGGAGGTCTCGCGTTCCCTTTACCTTCTCGAGTCTAACATTCATTTTCGACCCTCCTTTCCTGGAGAGAAGAGAGCTGTATTTATAGGTATCGTCCATAAACAAAACATTTAAGTAGCACCTCAGAATAAACACCTTTTTAGGGAGTAATAAATGTCATTAGAGATTATTAAACTAACTGCGAAATTCAATATAAAAACGGTTCCCGAGGAATTGAATGATTTATTCACCACATATCGTGAAATTGTAAACTATCTTATCACTTACGCCTATGAGAACAACATCACAAGCTTTTACCGGCTAAAAAAAGAGACCTACAAAAGTCTCCGCAGAGAGTATCCCGAACTTCCAAGCCACTATCTTTATACAGCCTGTCAAATGGCCACGGCCATCTTCAAAAGCTACCGCAAGAGGAAGAGAAAGGGTACAGCTAAAAGTAAACCTGTCTTCAAAAAGGAAACCATAATGCTAGATGGCCATCTGTTTAAGATTGGCCTTGAGACAGGAGTACTAAAGCTCTCAACTCCCAAAGGTAGGTTAACACTAGAAATTCATCCCGCAAAGTACCATGAGAAGTTCAAAGGCTGGAAGATTGGACAGGCTTGGTTAATTAGAACGCCGAAAGGGGTCTTCATAAATGTAGTTTTTTCAAAAGAAGTCGAAATAAAAGCGCCTTTGACCTTTGTTGGCGTGGACTTAAATGAGAACAACGTTACTCTCAGTCTTCCAAGCGGTGAATTCGTGCAAATTATTACCCATGAACGTGAAGTTAGGACGAGCTATTTCTTAAAACGGAACAGGATTAAGAAAAAGCTGAAGACTGGCAAGAGAAGAAGAGAGCTACTGAAAAAATATGGCGAGCGTGAGAGGAACAGGCTTAACGATTTGTATCACAGGCTGGCCAACAGGATTGTCGAGATTGCGGAGAAGTATGGAGGGATTGCCTTAGAGGATTTAACCGAAATCAGAGATTCGATTAGGTTTACTGCCGAGATTAATGGGCGGCTTCACAGGTGGAGTTTTCGCAAACTTCAGAGCATTATTGAATACAAGGCGAAGCTGAAGGGGTTAACAGTTGTTTTCGTAAATCCCGCTTTCACTTCGTCCCTGTGCCCGATATGTGGGGGTAAACTAAGCCCGAATGGGCACAGGGTTTTGAAGTGTGAGAAGTGTGGGTTCGAGGCTGACAGGGACGTTGTCGGAAGTTGGAATATTTCTCTTCGCGCCCTGAAGATGTGGGGAGTCTCCGTTCCCCCCGAAAGCTCCACGATGAAGATGGGAGGAGGGAAGGTTATCCGCTACGAGTGGTTCAAAAGTCCCACAAATAGCGGATAACCAGAACGGTTAAAAGGTTAGCCCAAAAAATTTTTCGTTATGGCGAAACCGAAGTCATGAGCAGATATATGCCAACAACTCCCTGAACCATCATCTGCGCTCCAATGGCCATCGTGAACATACCGATTATCCTGATGAAGACACCGAGCGTTGTTTTGCTGATGTTCTTGATAACGTATAGGGTAAGGAACATCACGAGGGCTGTAAGGAGTATAGCAATGAATATAGCAGCGGTGGCGTGGTAGATTCCCTTCTCGGCTGTGAGGGTTATTGCCGTTGTTATTGCCGCCGGGCCGGCTATCAACGGGGTAGCCACAGGTACGGCAGCCAGAGCAAGGATGTTTTTCTCCTTTTTGAGGGTTATCATTCCACCGCTCTCAAGGGCCTCAAGACCTATCTTGAAGAGAACAAAGCCTCCAGCGACACGGAGGGCGTTGAGGTCTATGTGGAAAATCTCCTGGAGGATTATTTGGCCGGAAACCGCGAATAGGAGGAGGAGAAGAAATCCTATGAGGTTGGCCCTAATGATTAGGGCTCTTATATCCTCTATGTGGAAGTCTTCACGCAGCAGACTAACCAGGAGTACCTTATCGCTCGGGTCTATCATGATGAGCATGAAGAGGGCCGAACTCAGTATCGCCGTGAACTCACTCATAGCCTTTCCTCCGGCAAGGATTTTATAAATCTATGCCCTAAAGTGTGCATGCGATGATGCGCTGCGCTCTCTTCGAACCGCTACGCTCTCTTCGAGCAACCGGCACTGACTGGAGGATGAAGAGCACTCGGTTGGCTGAGCTACCTCGAATAGAGCCACTTTAGCAGGGGCGGAGTTATTATCGTCGTGACGAAGACCATTAGGATTGCAACGGTCAGTGCATCGGGCCCTATGATCCCACTTGCCATTGCAACCGCCAGCATGGCCAGCTCGACACCCAGCCTGGGTATCATGCCGACGCCTATCCTGACGGAGGAATTCCAGTCAAAGCCGGCAAGTCTTGCTCCCGCTCCGCATCCGAGTACCTTGCTCAATATGGCCGCAGCGGTGTACAGAACCGCAAAGAGACCTGCGTGGAGGATGTAGCCCAGCTCAATCCTCATCCCTACCTCGACGAAGAACAGGGGGATGAAAAGGGAGTATCCGATAACGTTCACGTGCTCCATTACCGCCTTTTTCTTGGCACTCTGACCCAGGGCGAGGCCTGTAAGATATGCCCCAAGGATGGAGGCGAGGTTGAGGTGCTCGGCAAGGTATGCAAACGCTATCAGAAAAACTAGGGCAAAGGCTGTCTCTGATTCCGGCAGGTCTATCCTCGAGATGAACCTAAAAGCCCTATCCGCCAGTCCAGGCCCGAAGTAAAGGAAGAAGAACAGAAGGAGGGACACAGATATCAAGACTTCTGCAAGGCTGGTGTAGTTCACCTCACCGCCCTTTATCATTGAGATCGCGATCGTCAGGATAAGGATTCCCAGCACATCATCGACGACGGCGGCAGCGAGAATCGTCGTCCCTTCCTTTGTGTTCAGTCTCCTCAGCTCCATGAGCACCTTGACGGTTATGCTGACGCTCGTGGGTGTCATCATCGCCCCATAGAGAACCGCCTCGTGAAGAGGAACGAACAGGTAAGCAACTGAGAAGCCAAAGACGAAGGCTATAAACACACCCAGGCCAGCAACCATAACGCTCTGCTTCCCGACGCGCTTGAACTCCTCGAGCTCGCTCTCGAGGCCGGCTATGAAGAGGAGGAGCAGGACCCCCAGATTCGAGAACTGCCCTATAACTGGGTTGGTATCGAAGAAGATGCCGATCAAAAGCCCCCCGAATATCTGGCCCAGCACAACCGGCTGGCCAGCGCGCTCAAAGATGTAACCCATCAATTTAGCCGTTGCAAGCATCAGGGCTATGAGGAGCAGTATCTCCATATCACTCCCTCGAAAATGCCCACTTCAGGAGGAAGGGCGTTACCAGCGTCGTTATGATGACCATGCTTACGGGGATGGAGAAAGTCCCTCTGTCAAACACTTCCTCGCGGAGGCCTATGTTGGCCATTATGAGCGCAACCTCCATCCTGGGAACCATGCCGACGCCTATCTGAAGAGCTTCCCGCGGCTTGAACTTCGTAAGCAGACCGCCGATACCGCAGCCCACTACCTTACCTGCTATTGCAAGGAGTGCATATACTCCGGCAAAAAGCCCGATGTGGCCCAGAACGTGGATGTCGGTCTCAACGCCTATGCTCACAAGGAAAACGGGAATAAAGAGGGAATAGCCTATGGTCAGCGTTTTGCTCGTTATTTCTCTGGCCTCTGCACTCCCGGCTATGAGGAGGCCGGCGAGATAAGCGCCAGTTATGCCCGCCAGCTGGAACTGCTCGGCGATGTAGGCAAAGAAGAGCATTATGGCTATCGCAAAGGCCGAGACCGTCTCGGGGAGATTTATTCTCTCCGACGCGCGGAGAGCTTCCTTTATAGCGGGACTGCCAAGGAGAAGGCCCAAAATAAAGAACAATGTAACCTCACCAAGGATTATGAGCACATCCATCGGGTAAACGCTTCCCTTCGTGTTCATGGCCACGAGAACCGTCAGAATTATTATGCCAAGCACGTCGTCAACTACGGCAGCGGCGAGAATGGTCGTTCCCACCCTGCTCCTCAGTTTCTTCATTTCCATGAGTATGCTGGTGGTAAGGCCCACGCTGGTGGCGGTGAGGATTCCACCGAGGAAGAGGGCCTGTATGTTGGAGTATCCCCACGCCAGAGCGCCAACATAGCCGAGTACGAAGGGTATAACAACCCCAAGGACTGCAACTATGAAGGCCGAAACACCAACGTGCTTGAACTCCTCTATGTCCGTCTCAAGCCCAGCCAGAAAGAGGAGCATGACGACACCGAGTTCGGCCACGAGCTTCACGCCTTCATCGTAGGAAACTATGTCAAGTATGGAGGGACCAATAAGGATTCCTCCAAGGAGCTGCCCGAGGGCTGCTGGAAAGCCAATGCGAACCGTCAGATACCCAAAGAGCTTCGCAACTATGAGTATCAGTGCCAGCTCTAGGAAGACGTCCATGATTACCATCCCTGTGTAGTTTTAAGTGATCTCAAGCCGAAACTATGCGGATGAGGCGGATTATGTCCTTAACTTCAAGCACGCCATGAACGTGGCCGTTCTCGTCAACTACCGGGAGATGATGCTTCCCGGTTTCAATCATTATCTTTATGGCCTTCCCCAGGTTGTCATCGATGTGAATCGTTATGGGCTTTCTTACCATTATGTCTCTAACGCGGGATGCCCTGCTTATGGAGTACTTCTTCAGGAGGCCGATTCCTACTATGGAATATCTCCTTGGGGGTTCAAAGAAATGAAGCAGGTCTTTCATAGTTACAAAGCCCATCAGCTTCCCTTCATCATCAACGACAACAGCAGAACTCTCCTCGTCTCGAAGGTTCTGGATGAGCTCGGAGAGCGGATCGTCAGGATGAACAACAAGAAAGTCCCTGTCCATGACTATCTCGACGGGGACCTTGGAGATGTAGCGAATGTTGTGGCTCAGCTCCTCCTTTCTCCGGAGCTGGAGAAGCTTTCTCTTGCTGTGGATTATCTTTATCTTATTTGCCTTGGCTTTATCCGATTTCTCTCCGGCCATGCTCCCACTGAAAGTTGTACTACTCAATTCTGTTTAAAGGTTTCGGGAAAGTATTTAAAATTTAAATGTCAAAAATTGCCCAATAATTTGGTGAAATTAACCAAAAACTTGCCAAAAAGTTTTTAAGAGATTGGCCCCAAACCTCAACAAGGGAAATATGGTTTCTGGAAAGATGTACGACGTTGTGATCATCGGAGCCGGTCCGGCAGGTCTTTTCGCAGCCTACGAACTGGCAGAGAAGAGCGATTTTAGGATTCTGATAATAGACGAGGGTGGAGACATCAACCAGCGTGTCTGTCCCATGTACGAGCTCGGCTACTGCATTGGCTGCCAGCCCTGCCACATAATGAGCGGCGTTGGCGGTGCGGGAGGACTGAGCGACGGCACCATCAATCTCCGTCCGGACATAGGCGGCGACCTAAGGGAGCTCACAAACGACGAGAACTACGCTTGGCAGCTCGTCTGGGAGGTTGACCAGATTTTTCTGAAACATAAAGCCCCAAAAAACCTGTTCAAAGGCGACCCTGAGCAGGTAAAGTACTGGGAGCAGAGGGCCGCTCAGGCCGGCGTCAAGTTCATCCCCATCATCCAAAGGCACATCGGCTCGGACAGAACGCCCGAAGTCATCGGTGACATAAAAAAGCACCTCGAGGACAAGGGCGTTGAGTTCCTTCTCTGGACGAAAGCTCTGGAGTTCGGCCAGGGATGGGTGAAAGTCAGGCGCGGGAAGGACATCTTCACCATAAACACCCGTTATATTATCGTCGCCCCCGGAAGGGGAGGAGCGGACTGGTTCCACGACGTGGCCAAGAAGATAGGCCTCAAAGCGAAGCACGGACCCATCGATGTAGGCGTCCGTGTCGAGGTTCCTGCCATAGTGATGGAGCCCATAACGAGCATAAACCACGACCCTAAGTTTCACATCTATACAGACACCTACGACGACTTCGTGAGAACCTTCTGCACCAACCCGAACGGCTTCGTCGTCGAAGAGCGCTACGACGGCTACGTTGGAGTAAACGGACACTCCATGCACGAGAAGAAGAGCAACAACACTAACTTCGCCTTCCTGAGCAGGATTGAACTCACAGAGCCGGTCGAGGATACCACCGCCTACGGAAAGAGTATAGCGCAGTTAGCCACAACTATAGGCGGAGGAAAGCCCCTCCTCCAGAGGCTTGGCGATTTAAGGCGTGGAAGGAGGAGCACATGGAGCAGGATAAAGAGAAGCGACGTCGAGCCAACACTCAAGCACGTTACTCCAGGAGACATCGCGATGGCCCTACCGCACAGGGTCGTCACCAACATCTTAGAAGGCCTGGAGAAGCTCGACAAGGTTCTGCCCGGGGTCGCCAGTGATCATACTTTGCTCTATGCACCTGAGATCAAGTACTACGCCATGCGCGCCGAGGTTGATGAGAACCTCGAAACAAGTATAGAGGGAATCTTCGCCGCTGGAGATGGTGCGGGCCTCAGTAGGGACATAGTCAATGCCGCCGCGACGGGTCTTCTGGCCGCGAGGGGCATACTCAAGAAGGAGGGCCTCTACACGGAGAAGGACTTCAGGAAGCCCGGTAACTGGAGGCACATGATAGAGACTATGGAGGATTAGCTTTTTAACCTCTTCCTCTTTTCAGCCTTTGGTGAGAGAGAATGCCTATGAGATGCAAGTTCTGCGAGAAACCAGCTTTCATTAAGCTTCACTACCCAAGAATGTACCTCTGCCCTGAGCACTTCATGGAATACTTCGAGAGGAAGGTTAAGCGCACAATAGAGAGATACAAGCTGCTGAAGCCCGACGAGAGAGTTCTAGTCGTTGTGAGCGGGGGAAAGGATTCAGCCGTTACTGCTTACGTCCTCAAGAAGCTTGGCTACGATATAGAGTGCCTCCACATAAACCTCGGCATAGGGGAGTACTCGGAGAAGAGCGAAGAATATTCAAAGAAGCAGTGCGAGGCTTTGGGAGTTCCGCTCCACATAGTCCGCGTTAAGGAGCTCCTGGGCCACGGAATTGGCGAAGTAAAGACGAGAAGACCCACATGCTCATACTGTGGCTTAACGAAGCGCTATATCTTCAACAAGTTCGCCTACGACAACGGCTTCGATGCAGTCGCCACCGGCCATAACCTCGACGACGAGGCGAGCTTCATATTCTCCAACTTGATGCACTGGAATACGCAGTATCTGGCCAAACAGGGACCGCTAACCCCCGGCGAGGGCAAATTCGTGAAGAAAATTAAGCCCCTCTACGAGCTCACCGAGAGAGAAGTTGTTGCCTATGCACTTGCCAACGGCATAGAGTATCATATCGAGGAGTGCCCGCACGCTCGCGGAGCAACAACACTTGAGTTCAAGGAAGTCCTCAACGAGATGGAGGAGAAGAGACCGGGAACCAAGATAAACTTCGTGAAGGGCTACCTGAGGAAGAAGCACATCTTCGAGGCCGAGCTTGAAGAGGTAGAGCTGAGGGAGTGCAAAGTCTGCGGCATGCCGTCGAGCGGTGAGGTATGTTCCTTCTGCCGCTTCTGGCGCCTTGAGGAGCCGCTGGACTTCAGGGTAAGAAAAGATTAACGGCAAGGGCCGATGAGGTGAGCCTTTCGGGCCCTGATGGGTGATGAGGGCCTCCCTAGCTGAGGCCTCTCACAACTCCCTGAAGCGGAGTCTGAACTTCAGCTCTCCATCAACCGGGAAGAGCACCGTATAGCTGACACCCTGCTGGATGAAGTCCCAGCCGGCCTCGCTCTGGGAAAGGGTCTTTATCGGGAACTTCCAGACTTTAGCTTTTCTGTCTAGCTTTATTTCCACCTTTCCGATGCCGTATGGATCGTTCACTTCTATCTCCGTGGCTTCGAATTCATCTGGCTTCTCCATGACGCTGTGAACCGCTAGGTTCAGCTCAACGCCGAAGAGCACCTTAGCCTCGCTCTTGACAGTGTAGTCCACGATAAAGCCATCATCAGTCAGGCGAAGGGATTTCTCCACGCGCGCCGGTTTTCCTGAAACGCTCCCGTCCCTCCAGAGGGTTATGCCGCCCTCGAGGGGGCTGTAGTCATATGCGCCGGTCAGAAAGTCACCGAGCTCCTCATAGCGCGCGAGTCGGTAGTCGTCGAGGCCCGTTTCAGGGGACAGGAAATGATCCTGGAGGATAGCCCTTGGGTGACTGTCGTAGGCAAGCTCGCGCCTTATCTCCTCAGGTATTTTCTTTCCAATCTCGTGAATGCTGGCAACTCCTTCACCATCCCCTTCCTCATGGGTTGCTGCCTCCGGGACCTCGTGGTAGTGCTCCCATCTCCTCGCCAAAACGTCGTTGTAGTTCACCGCTTTCCTCTTGGAGCTGAGCTCAAAGAGCGCCCCACCGTAGGCGGGCTTGAATACGGCGAAGAAGTTCTCACTCTCAATGAAGACCTCCTCACGGCCATCGAAGTCTATATCTCTGACGAAACTTCCAGTGGAAACGTAGCTGTTCGCCTTAATGATGTTCTTCCAGATGGTCCTCCTCAGATGGGGGAGGTAAACACCACCAAAGATGCCGTGCCAGTAAGCGTCGTTGCACTGGGCTTTAAGGATGAAGTGCCTCGCCTCAGGGTTGTCCCTAACGAGTCCGCTCACCATCAGCATGCGCTTGTGCATGTAGTTGCTCTCAGGATACTTGAAGAAGAAGTTCTTCCAGATGCCGCCGCGGACGAAGACGCGGTACTTCTCGAACTGGCCGTGCTCCTTCAGCTTCTCAACGAACTCCACGAAGAGCTTTGCCTGCTTAGCTGGCAGTGACCACTCGCTCATCTCGAAGTATGAAGCGATTGGGAGGTAAACAAGGCCCTTAGGCCTGAAGCGCTGGAGGTACTCCGAGTATAGCATGAGGTTTATCCTCTCGTCGCTCGAAACCCTGTCGAAGAACTCCTTGAGCCAGCCCTTCTTATATACCCAATCGTAGGTTCCAGGCCAGACGCCGAACTTCTCGCCGTCGTCGTGGAAGACCGCAACCTTGCTCTCATCGCCGTCATCAAGGCTGTGAAGGTACTCCAGCGTTTTCTCTACCGGCCTGAATGGGATGAGGTAGCGAAGCTTCTCGTCTATCGGAAAGACTGCTATAACCTCACCACCGTCCTCGGTGTAGTAGGGCCAGAAAAGTTCTTCCTTTGACAGACCCGCGCTCATGAAGTGGTAGTCGTCAACTATGACGTAATCTATCCCTGCCTCGCGGAGACTCTTAACCAGCTCCGGCTGCCAGACACGCTCGGTGAGCCAGACACCCTTGGCATCGTAGCCCAGCTTTTTGGCAAAGTCCTTCAAAAGCCTGATCTGCTCTATACGGTCTTCTTTTGGGATGGCAGCAAGGACTGGTTCATAAAAACCTGCCACGACTATTTCAAGCTGACCCTTACTCACCAGAGAGCGGAGGAGGTCGATGTAGTCAGGCTTGTTCTCATCAAGCCACTCCAGCAGAGGCCCGCTTATGTGAACCGCGACCTTCATGTTGGGGTATTCCTCCAGAATCTCCATGAAAGGACGGTAAGAACGGTTGTAAGCATCCTCAAACACCCATCCAAAGTTGCCAAGAGGCTGATGGTTGTGTATTCCAAAGATGAAATTGACCATCGATGCACCCCCAAAACTGTTATCACTACCGGTGATATTGGAAAAGGTATATAAATATTTTATGCACAGGTATCATCAATAGTGAACAGGTATCACCAGAGGTGAATCCTATGAGGAAAGGCCTTGGAATTTTAATGGTAGTTTTGCTTTTTTTAAGTTTAGTTCCAGCGACTAAAATGGTAAGCGCTATGTACGGAACCAAGATAATCGACGGAGACTTAAGCGACTGGACGTCATCGGACCTCATAACCGTCGGGTGGGACAATGGGCTGGCAGGTGCAAATTTGAGCAGGATGTACATTGCCTGGGACGATAACTACCTCTACATAGCAATAACAACAGGCAACACCCAGAGCTGGAGTGTTGCTTATGGTATTGGCATTGACGTTGATCCAGGAACCGGAAACGGATACACTGGAACCAGCGATTCCTGGGGCAGGAGCATAAGCTTCGGAAACGGTTATGCCGTTGATTATGAGATTTACTTCTGGTGGGGCTGGGACACCGGAATGGGCACAGACAACTTTAACACATGGACTGGAAGTGGTTGGACTTACAACAGCATAAGCGGCGTTGGTGGAAGCTTCGCTTACACAGGGGACACTTCCACTGGATTACAAACCCTTGAAATCAAGGTGCCTTGGACGGCACTCGGAGGAAAGCCGGACAAGGTAGCAATTATCGCCTGGGTGACTGGAAGCGGCGGTTCGGCAGTTGACAGCCTCCCGGTGGATCCTGCGATAGACTACACCAACATCGGGAACGAATGGGGAGATGCCGATACATTCACCAACCTCGCCGAAATCTACGTCGCCCCCAAGACCATAGACGGCAACCTCAGCGACTGGGGCCCGTCGGACCTCGTAGTCATTGGCCAGGACAACGGCCAAGCCGGAGCCAATCTTGACAGGATGTACGTTTCCTGGGATGACACCTACCTCTACATAGCCATTAAGACCAACAATACTGCAAGCTGGGATGTTGCTTATGGTATTGGCATTGACGTTGATCCAGGAACCGGAAACGGATACACTACTGGTGGGGACTCCTGGGGTAGGAGCGTGGAGTTTGGAGCCGGGTACGCGATTGATTACGAAATCTACTTCTGGTGGGGCTGGAACACTGGAATGGGTACTGACAACTTTAACACATGGACTGGAAGTGGTTGGACTTACAACAGCATAAGCGGCGTTGGTGGAAGCTTCGCTTACACAGGGGACACTTCCACTGGTCTCCAGACGCTTGAGATAGCAATACCATGGAGCGCCCTCGGAGGAAAGCGCTCAAAGTTCGCAATAATGGCCTGGGTTACTGGAAGTGGTGGAAGCGCGGTTGATTCCCTCCCCGTTGACCCGGCAATAGACTACACCAACATCGGGAACGAATGGGGCGACACCGACACCTTCACAAACCTGCTCGTCGGCGAGTGGTTCCTCATGCCGGACCTGACCGTCAGCATCACCGGACCCGGCGTGGTTGGCCTCAACAGGGTGGGCAACTACAATGTTACGGTCAAGAACGAGGGCTCCCTGCCCGTGACTGGAGCAACGGTCAAGGTCTACATCGACGGCAACCTCTACACCAACTGGACGGCCGACCTCGGAGCAGGAGAGGAGAAGTGGTTCCTCTTCAACTGGACGCCCAACGCTACCGGAACTTACACCATAAGGGCCGTCGTTGACGAGGAGAACACCATAGCCGAAGCCAACGAGGACAACAACGAGTTCGTTATGAATGTTGACGTTGTGTGGGTCGGCAACATCGACGTTGACGGAAACCCCAACGACTGGTTGGCAGTTACCCTTGAACCCAATTCATACACCGTCCAGAATGGATTCTTCATCTGGAGCGACCCCGTCGATGACCAGAGGCATGATAAGGACCCATACCTGCCGGGAGGAAGCTCATCGCACGCCGATCTCACAGAGGTTGGCGTAACCAAAGACGATAGGTACGTTTACTTCCTCTTCAAGTTCGCGGATATGAGCAACATCAAGATAGGGGACAACGGCGCGACCTTCATAGCGGTTCCGATAGACTACAAGGACGGCGGCGCATACTGGTTCGCCGGTGAGATGGACACCAACACTGTCATAGCGTGGGACATTCAGATGGCGGTGAACCTTGGCGGAAGCGAATACGTTGGCCAGGAGCAGGCCGTGGCTTCAGCCGGCAACAGCGTCACATCACTGCTCTACTTCGTTGACCCCGAAGGAAACGTTATCCCCGTGGACGGGGCTCTCGTTGGAGTTGACCTCACCAAGAACACCGTCGAAGTGAGAGTTCCCCTGAGCGTCTTTGAGGGTGCGAGGAACTTCAACTTCCAGGTTGCCACCGGCTTCAGCTATGGCCCGGCCGTCTGGAACTTCGGAGACCCATTCGCCAACGACGGTAACAGCGATATCGTTGACACCATTACCATTGAGCCAACCACCACCCAGGAGCTGGTGGACAACATTCCGGACTACTACGTCCGCGTAACCATGGACAACATCATCGAGAGCGCTGGCCTTGTTAGTGTCAAGGTGCAGAGGCTCATCCAGTACCAGAACACCTTCGTCATGATCAACAAGTTCTACGGCATAAGAAACTTCGAGAAGGACTACGCCCGCTACCAGGAGCTCGCCAGCGAGCTCAGGAACATGCCGCTAACGGACGACATGCGGAAGAAGCTCGAGCAGTACGATTCCGAGCTGATGGACCTGTTGAAGCTTTACAATGAGGGCAAGTCCACGATAGACCTGCCGAACTACGCCTTCAGCGCCTCGCTCAAGATATACCGCTCTTACACGGGCCTCAAGAAAATGGTGAGGGACCTCGAGGCCATGCTCGAAAAGGCAAAGAGCGGCGAGCTGGAGAAGCAGAGAGAGATGGAAGAGCTCGCCAAGAACCTCACCAAGACCATAGACGGCAACCTCGACGACTGGAGCGTCGAGCCAGTTGCTGAGGACACCACCGGCTTCGGCCAGGATGGTGCAAACCTCAAGGCGCTCTACGTTGACTACGATGACCAGTTCCTCTACATAGCACTCACCACGGAGAACAAGGCTTCATGGAGAGTTGCCTACGGCATCTCACTGGACTACAAGGACGGTGGCTACACGACCGGTCAGGACTCATGGGCCAAGAAGATGAGCTTCAGCAGGGGCATAGACGCACAGCTCTACTTCTTCTGGAACGGTGAGTTCTTCGGCGATCCCGGAACAAGCAACATAACCAGCGCCCAGCTCGTCCTCTGGAACGGAAGCTCCTGGATATACAACGATCTCAAGTGGACCGGCTTCTACGCCTACACCGGTGGCGCTGAGAACGGACTACAGACTCTCGAGATAGCCATTCCGTGGAAGGCCCTCGGAGGAAAGTCGTCTGAGATATACATCGTCGCCTACGTGACCGGTCAGGGAGCTGGAGACTCAGCAGTTGACAGCCTCCCAGACGACCCGAGCATTCACGACAGAGCGCCGGGAGAGGAGTGGACCGACGTAGATAACTTCACCACCTTCGCAAAGGTTACGATAGAGTGAGCCTCTCCCCTTTTCTGTTCTTCTTTATCCATTTGGAGCTTCAAAGGACGAGAATATCGGCCAAATACAGCACCGTCGCTATCACCAGCTGGTTCGAGAAGTTGTCATCTGGCGGAAGGTTGTAGAACTCGGCCAGCATACCTGCAAGTGAACCGAGGACTGCTAAGGGAAGCCCCACAAGAGGCCACAGGATCAGCAGGCCTGAAATGAAGTAAGCCAGACTCCCCTCAACACTTTTGCCATTCTTAAAGCGGTGTCTTCCGAACGACTTCCCGATTATGGCCGCAAGGGCATCACCAATGGTAGCAACGGCAATTGCTCCAATGGCTATTTCCCCAGGAAAGAAGTACACCACGATGAATGCTGCCGCTGCAAAGTATATGTGGGCCGCAACACGGTAGCGCTCGTGCTCGCGGGTTATCTCGTCTATCTGCTTTTCCAGCATCTCCACGCGCTCGATGACGTCGTCGTAAACGTAGAGCCGGAGTTTTTCCTTGATTTTATCCCTCAAAGCTTCGATTATCCTGAAGGGTTCCAGAACCACGAAGATGAAGAAGGCCAACCCGATAAGAGTAAGCGTTACATCTCTCCCAAAGATGAGGTACGAGACTGGAACCGACAATCCCACGATGTGAAGGGACTTACGCTTTAGCTCGCTTTTCATGCTCATTTTTAATCACCTCCAAGGCCTCCAGCAGATCATTGACAATGTAGTCGGCGTGTTTTGGGCGTCTTCCCTTGAAATAACCCCGCTTCACGAGGATGGTTGTAGCCCCAATATCTTTGCCGCCCCTCATATCAGTGTCGTCCCTGTCACCGACCATATAGATCTCCTCTTCGTGGGGAAACATGCTCCTTGCCAGGCGGAAGTTGTGAGGGTCGAGCTTGCTGTGGCCGGTCTCGCCGCTGATTATAAGCGCATCGAAGTAGTCCTTTATCCCGAGATACTCAAGCTTCTTCCTCTGCCAGTAGCTCGAGGAGTCCGTTATGAGCACTATCTTTGCCCCCATTTCCTTGAGTCCCTGAAGGAACGGAAGGGCGTCAGGATAGAGCTTAAGGTTCGAGAAGAAGACTCTATCAACGAGGTCCATTATCTCCTCAAACTCCTCAGGGGTTATCTTGGCGTAAACTTTTCCGAGAAGCTTCTCAACGATTTTGTCAAGATCCATCATGTGGAACTCCCGCGACTGCTCGAGCTCCCTATAGCGGGCAGTGATTATGTAGAAGAAAGACTTGAACTTCCTCCTTCTGAGAAGGAAGGGTATAAGACGGAGGAGCGTGTACTTTCCGGCATCCCAGGTGTTGCAGAGGGTATCGTCGAGGTCAACGAGCACAAGCATGTTAGAGGATTTGATGGGAGTGTTTTAACCCTTTGGGTTCCTCTGGGTTAAGGTTTAAAAGAGGAAAAGAAAGCTCATAATGTATGGACAAAGGAACCCTGCTCATAGCACTCGGCATGGGAATGATATTCCTCGGATTCCTCCTAGTCTTCATTGGAACCCTCTTCTCGGCCATGGGCGGAGAGGCAGAAGTCGAAAGCGGCGGAGTGATAATGATAGGCCCCATCCCGATAGTCTTCGGCACCGGTCGAGGTGCAACGCTGGCGATGGTTCTCGCGATAATTATGATGGCACTCTGGATAATAGGGGCTCTGCTCGCGAGGAGGGGATGACGTGGACTTCCTAGCGGCGCTCGCGATTCTGCTCGTGACTGCCAAGAGCATCGAGTGGCTCTTCGAGAGGGTCGAGATACACCCGATTATCGCCCACGTGCTCACAGGAGTCGTGCTGGGACCCTTCGTTCTTGGAGTCATCGAACCAACCGAGCAGCTCAGCGTTCTAGCCGAGTTCGGGCTCATAATGATGATGCTCTACATGGGGCTCACCAGCAACTTTTCGGCCATAGCCCAAAACACGAAAAAAGTCGTGATAGTTGCCGTCCTCGGAGTGGCTTTCTCGTTTATTCTTGGCTTTACCACGGTGGAGTTCTTCGGCAAAGGCACTTCGGCGGCTATCTTCGTCGGCGTTACCCTCGGAAACACCGCAATAGAGGTAACGAGCGGCGTCCTCGTTAAGGAGCGCGTTAAAAGAGAGATTTCATCCATTCTCATGGGAGCTGCATTCGTTGACGACATACTGGCGGTTTACCTGATAGGTATAATCACCGCAATGGCCAAAGGAAGCATTGACGCGCTCTCCCTGGGAATACTGACCGTCAAGATATTCCTTTTCATAGGAGCTACCCTATTAATCTCGGAGTTCGTCTTCAAACGCTCTCGCTGGTTCTACTCAATAGTCAAGAACCTAAATGTCTTCTTCACCTTCACGCTAATACTAACCTTCGCCTTGGCGATAATAGCTGAAAAGGTCGGTCTCAACCAGATAATCGGCGCCTACCTTGCGGGACTGACGATAAGCAGACTGCGTGAGAGAAAAGATCCTCTCGTTGTGACTAGGATAAAGCTCAACGAACTCATCGAAGACCTCCAGGTCGTTCTTACGGAGTTCTTCATTCCGCTGTTCTTCATCTACGTCGGACTGATGTTCAACCCACCGCTGGCTAGAATAAGCCTT
The DNA here is from genome assembly GCF_012027395.1 of Thermococcus sp. LS1. NCBI lineage: Archaea > Methanobacteriati > Methanobacteriota > Thermococci > Thermococcales > Thermococcaceae > Thermococcus > Thermococcus sp. LS1. Next base: position 541,613 of record NZ_SNUJ01000001.1, on the reverse strand, counting down.
GCCCTGATAGGAACCCTCTACCTCGCGGCAGTGCTTGGGAAGCTTCTCGGCTGTGGGCTGGGGAGCAGGCTCTTCGGCCTGAGCTGGAAGGATTCAATCCTCGTTGGCATAGGCATGGGTGGCAGGGGAAGCCTGGAGCTGGCGATACTCACCTTCGGCCTCAACACAGGGCTCATCGATCAGACCATTTTCGCGAGCGTCATAGTCGTCTCCATGATGACAGCCTTAACGACGCCGCTGTTCTTTAAGACCTACATCAAAAGGGCAAAAGCTTAAATTGAAGGGTGTGGAGTAGTGCCAGGCTGGTGAGACCATGTTCCCGAGGAAAGGCGCGAGCGAGGAAGAAGTTTTAGCAGAGCTGGAGGAGAAAACGGCGGAGGATTTAACCTTCGATTCCGGACGGATTTTAGGTTCAATGTGCACATATCCCCATCCCTTCGCTCGGAAGGTAATCTCCCTCTACATCGACAGAAACCTCGGCGACCCCGGCCTTCACGTCGGCAGTCAGAAGATTGAGGAAGAAGCCATCCAGATGCTCTCGAATCTTCTGGCCCTTGAACGTGGTTACGGGAACATAGTCTCCGGAGGAACCGAGGCAAACATCTTGGCCGTTAGAGCCTTCCGCAACCTCTCCGACGTCGAAAAGCCGGAGCTTATCATCCCAAGGAGCGCCCACTTCTCCTTCCTCAAGGCGAGCGAGATGCTCGGCGTCAAGCTTGTCTGGGCCGAGCTTAAAGAGGACTACTCCGTCGATGTCAATGACGTCGAAAGAAAGATAACGGACAACACGATAGGCATCGTTGGTATAGCCGGAACCACTGGTCTAGGTGTCGTTGACGACATCCCCGCCCTGAGTGACCTGGCCCTCGACTACGGCCTCCCTCTGCACGTTGATGCAGCTTTTGGAGGCTTCGTCATACCCTTTGCAAAGGAGCTGGGTTATGACCTACCCGACTTCGACTTCAGGCTTAAAGGCGTTCAGAGCATAACCATAGACCCCCATAAGATGGGTATGGTGCCCATCCCGGCAGGTGGAATAATATTCAGGAAGAAGAAGTTCCTGGAGGCCATAAGCGTTCCCGCCCCCTACTTGGCGGGAGGCAAAGTATGGCAGGCAACGATAACCGGAACACGGCCTGGAGCAAACGCTCTGGCTGCGTGGGCCATGATAAAGCACCTCGGCTTCGAGGGCTACAAAGAGGTAGTGAAGCGCGCGATGGAGCTGAGCAGGTGGTTCGCGGTCGAGATAAAGAAGATACCGGGGGTTTACCTGATAAGGGAGCCTATGCTCAACATAGTCTCCTTCGGAACGAGGAACCTTGAGGAGGTCGAGAAGGAGCTGAAGAGACGTGGCTGGGGAATCAGCGCCCACCGCGGTTACATAAGAATAGTCATGATGCCCCACGTGAAGAGGGAGCACCTAGAGGAGTTTCTGAGGGATTTGAGGGAGGTAACGGTTCATTCTATCAAGCTATGATTTAGTGTAAACATTAATCTTGGACACAAGGATACAAGAAGACCACAAGAGGGTTGATGTTGTAGTGGAAGTACTAAAATCGGAAGTTATTGTTTTCGTATTAGGCACTTCTCTTTTTATACTATCAAAAAGTTTTTAAGAACGATTCCGAATTGTAATATTGAGGTGATGCTATGAAAAAACTATTATAGTACTAATAGTAGTTTTATTCTTGGGAAGCATAGCCTCGGGAGCTGCAGTATATAACATCCCAATAGACTCCAAGGAGTACCTTGGAGCAAAGGTTGAATACAAGCGGAACTTCATACTCGACCCCAGCCTTGAGATTGAGCTTCCGGAGAAGGGATACGGAATAGTTACGGCGTCAATCCTTCTTCCAAACGGTTCTCTGATGGAACTTGGAACTTTCTCAGGACAGGATAAGATAAAAATAAGCTACAGCCAGCTCACTAAAGCAATGAAACTCTGGGGTTCTTACTTGAAAAGTGCCAAGCTCGATTCCAGAGCGGTGTCGGCATCACTTCTGCTCTTGGGAACCCTCCGAGATGAAAACAACAACGTGCAATACTTCATAAAAGCCGTGCCGATTAATGTGGGAGAAGTGCTCGACAAGAGGAGCATTCAGGTGAAGCTACCCAGAGGGAGCTCTAAAATTCTCTACACCAAAAACCAGATAGAGGAGAAGCTCAAATCAATAGAACTCCAAAAGATTAAGGGCAACAATATTTCAGCAACCACAGAAAACTGGCCGCCAAGCTTTGACTATGATCAGTGCTACTGGAAATGTGATCCGTGGACTGGGTCATGCTACCAAGTTTGCCTGGTATGGAAGTTGGAGAAAACCATAGTCTCAAAATCCAACACGATAATACCCCTAGTTGCCCTCCAAGTCACTGGTGACACAAGCAAGATAAACGGGATTACCATAACTACAATGTATCGGCAGAGGACCACCCAGAGCCTGGAACTAATCTTCTCTGCAGCCGCGGCCGTACAAAAAGGAGGTAGCAGCTCCTCTACAGAAGCGGAGATAATAGGAACTTCTTATAGTATCAACACAGAAGACCTTACGATTCCGGAATCACACATCACAATTTGGGGCTCGGAGATTTCCAATCCCTCGGTAATAGGGGCAGGCATCAAGGGCACCGTCGTGCTGGCAAAATACAGGCTTTACTGGTGGGACGGTCTCGTTTACCAAAAACTCGACGACGTTGCCTACGTAATCCTTGGGAAGCCCGATGAAGAGGACATGAGCCTACAGAAGTTCGTGGAACATGGGTGGCCAAGCCAATATGGAGGTATTGGAGAGAGGACAATGTGGTTCGTCCACAGCTACTGGGAGCCAACGACCCACGAGAGCCAGCAGGGGGATTGACAAAACTCGACGTGGATTTCGTGTCGTCCACCAACACGATTCCCCTCTTCTCAGCGTCGGCGGCGGTACTCGGAACCCTTGACTACAACAACCTTGAAATTGCACCGTTCATCATGGCGATGGGAGTTGGGTTCAATACTGACAGCACGGAGTTCTCGCTAATTCATCTTAACTTGCAACTAAAAGAGGAGTACAAAAACCAGTATGTGGACGGAACTTTCTATTCAAGTAAAGTCAAGTTCCAATATAAGGACAACAAGTACAGTCTGGCAGGTATGTACGGAGATATTTATATCCATAGCAGTGGAAGCCTTCCACCATGCGACCCAAGAACGGGGATATGCCCCACTTCAGACGATTTAACAGGGCAATAATCCACTAATCCTTTTCTCTTTCTTATTTGTCAGCTATTTTGTAACCCCCTTTATGTCCACATGCACGAAGACCCTATCGACCTCTGGAATCTCCTCAATCCTTCTCTTGACCTCCTCGCTTACGTCGTGCGCCTCCTTCAGGGAAAGCTCGGGCGGGACTTCTATGTGCAGCTCGACGTGGAGCCTGCTCCCAACGTAGTGCGCCCTCAAATCGTGAACACCAAGGACGTTAGGAACGCTCAGCGCTCTGCGCTTTATCTCTTCGCAGAGCTCGAAGGGGGGCGCCTGACCTGTGAGGTAGCCGATATTCTCAAGAATGATATCAAAGGAAACCTTAACTAGGAAAACCGCAACCACCAGACCAGCCAGGGCATCACCATATTCGAAGCCCAGCTTTTGAGTTCCCAGTCCAATGAAGACTGCGACGCTGCTCAGCGCGTCGCTCCTGTGGTGGTAGGCATCGGCTATTAAAATCTGGCTGTTGAGCTTCTTGCCGACGTGGAGGGAATAGCGCGCCATGGCCTCCTTCGCAAGGATTGAAAGAATCGTGATGGCAAGCATAATGGAATTTACCTCCACAATGCTTCCGTAAAGCATTCTAAAAAAAGCCTCCCTACCAATCTCATAGGCAACTATAACAAGGCCTTCACCGATGAGAAACGCCACCAAGGGTTCAAAGCGGGAATGACCAAAGGGGTGACTCTCGTCCGGTGGCTTTGAGGATATCCTTATGCCGAAGTAGCCAATAACGCTCGTTACAACGTCCGAGAGCGAGTGAACGCCGTCCGATATAAGTGCTATACTGGAGTACCAGAGACCCACGATGATTTTGATGAGCGCTAACAGGACGTTGCCGACGATGCTAACCCAGATGGGCTTATAGACATCCCTCATCGTATCACCTATTTTTGTGCATATGCACACAATACTTAAACGTTACCGTGCATAGAATTTCCGCCAAACTTTATTAGGTTTTCCAATTTTATTCGGGCCTCCTAATTAAACTGCCATAAAAATAAGGTCAACGGTCAGTCCGTCACTCCCTCATCACAAGCCTCAGGCAAGGCTGAAATCATCATCCCAGAAAAAGTGGGAGGATGGGCCTTAAAAAGGTATGCTCAGCGATCACCTTTCCTTCCTCACCACTCGGTTCGCCCATCAATCATCATCGCAGCATAACATACGTCCGGAGGGTTTTAAAGATACCCCTCCCTCACCGAAAGCCTTATACGCCTTAATGAAATTTAATTAAATGTCATTAAATATCATTAAAGGCTGGAGGTGTATCGGATGGCTGACGAAAAGAAGTACACAACCGTTTCCATACCAAAGCCCCTCTACGACAAGATTAAGAAGAGGATAGAGGGCACCGGATTCACTTCCGTCTCAGACTACGTTACCTACGTCCTCCGCGAGGTTCTGGCGAGCCTCGAAGAGGAGGAGAAGGAAGAAGTCTTCACAGAGGAAGAAGAGGAGAAGGTCAAAGAGAGGCTCAGGGCTCTGGGCTACCTCGACTGATTCCCTAAATTTTTGAGGTGGTAGCATGGTCTCGAAGCCCCACGGAGGCAAGTTAGTCAGAAGGCTCGTCGCGGAGAGAACCCGCGAGAGAATTCTGAGCGAGCAGAAGGAGTATCCCTCCGTTAAGATCGACCACGGAAGGGCGATAGACCTCGAGAACATCGCCCATGGTGTCTATTCTCCCCTGAAAGGCTTTCTCACAAGCGATGATTTCCAAAGTGTACTCGACCACATGCGTCTGAGCGATGATACCCCTTGGACTATTCCGATAGTGCTCGACGTTATGGAGAAGACCTTTGACGAGGGAGACGCGGTTTTGCTCTACTACGAAGACATACCTATTGCAAGGATGCACGTTGAGGAAATATACACCTACGACAAGAGAGAGTTTGCCCAGAAAGTCTTCAAGACCACCGATCCAAATCATCCGGGCGTTGCCAAGGTTTATTCCATGGGCGAATACCTCGTCGGTGGTGAGATAGAGCTCCTCAATGAAGTTCCAAACCCCTTCGCCAAGTACACCCTCAGACCCGTCGAGACGAGGATCCTCTTCAAGGAGCGTGGCTGGAAGACCATCGTTGCGTTCCAGACGAGGAACGTGCCGCACCTTGGCCATGAGTACGTCCAGAAGGCAGCACTCACATTCGTCGACGGCCTCTTCATAAATCCCGTCCTTGGAAAGAAGAAGAAAGGAGATTACAGGGACGAGGTCATAATAAAGGCCTACGAGGTTCTGTTTGAGCATTACTACCCGAAGAACGCCGCAACTCTGGCGACAGTGCGCTATGAGATGCGCTACGCAGGCCCAAGAGAGGCCATACACCACGCAATAATGAGAAAGAACTTCGGTGCAACGCACTTCATTGTTGGACGCGACCACGCGGGTGTCGGCGACTACTACGGGCCCTACGAGGCCTGGGACATGTTTGACAACTTCCCCGACCTCGGCATAACGCCGATGTTCATCAGGGAAGCCTTCTACTGCAGGAAGTGCGGCGGAATGGTTAACGCCAAGATATGCCCGCACCCGGAGGAGTTCCACGTCAGAATCAGCGGCACCAAGCTCAGGAAGATGATAATGGCCGGCGAGCAGCCGCCAGAATACATGATGAGGCCCGAGGTTTACGAGGTCATAAGGAGCTTTGAGAAGCCCTTCGTGGAGTGAGCTCCTTTTATTTTTGCGGGGTGAGTTAGGTGCATCTAATAGTTCATCACTGGGACACGGACGGAATAACTTCAGCAGCTTTGCTCGTCAGAGCACTCTGTTTAGAAGAATTCACAAATATGACAGCACCAATAGGCGAGTTCCGCTTCGATGAGAGGATCTGGAAGGCAATAGAAGGGGCTGAAAAGCTCTACGTGATGGACTTCAACGTTCCGGGTGAGGTGGAGAAGGTAAACGTCGAAACACTCTTCATAGACCATCACACGCAGCCGAGGATAAGGAACCCGAAGGTCAAGCAGATTAACCCCTCACTCGACGGTGAATATTATCCATCCGCCTCGCTGGTGGTTTCCGAGTACTTCGGCCTCTGGAACGCCTGGAGCGCCCTTGGCGTAGTCGGCGACATCGGAGAGAGGGCTTTTGAGATTCCTCGCGTTAATGAGCTCCTCGACAGGGAAGGCCTATCACGGGAGGAAGCTTTAAGGCTCGTCGAGCTGATGGACTCGAACTACATAGCCGTGGACAGAGAAGCCGTTGAAGATGCCGTTGCAGTTCTGCTCAGTCAAGAAACTAAAGAGCTCCTTGAATATGAGCCGTGGGTGAAGCGAGCGGATGAGATAAGACGCACAATAGAGGAAGCCCTCTCAAGCGTGGCTGAGAGGAACGGCTTCGCGATAGTCGAGTTCGAGAGTCCGTTTAACATAATCTCCAAGGTTGCACGGAGGCTCGTCTGGGAAATGGGCTTTAGAGGTGCCGTCGTTGTCAATAAGAACTTCCACGGGAAGGCTCAGCTCTACTTCAGGGTCTCGAAGGAGGAAGCCGAAAGGATAAACATGGCAGAAGTCATTGAGAGGCTCCGCGTCCTCGGAACGAATGCCGGGGGCAAGAGGGAAGTCCTCGGTTGCGTATGTGAGAGGGATAAAATCGAAGACGCGCTCAAAATCGTTGAGGAATACCTGGGGTGAGAAGTATGGAGTTTGAGAAGAAGATTAGGGAGGGTATGACGGAGACCAAGAAGGTCTTTGTGATAGGCCTTGACTCGGCCCCGCCGGAGCTCCTCTTCGGGCGCTTTCTTGACGACATGCCCAACGTCAGGAGGCTCCTTGAGCGCTCAATTTACGGCCCCATGAAGACGGGTATCCCGGCGATCACGATCCCCATGTGGATGGTCATGGTCACGGGCAAAACTGCCGGCGAGCTCGGTCTCTACGGCTTCAGGCACAGGACGGGCTACAGCTACACCGACTACTGGATAGCCCACAGCAAGAAAGTCAAGGAGCCGACCGTGTGGGACTACCTCGGCGAGCGCGGGAAGAGGTCGATAATCGTTGGTGTCCCCCCAACATACCCGCCAAAGCCGATAAAGGGCCATCTAGTTAGCTGCTTCATAACACCAGATGCGAGCGTTGATTACACATACCCGAAGGAGCTGAAAGGCGAGATAGAGAGGCTCGTCGGTGAGTACATCTTCGACGTCCCCTTCAGGAAAGAGGCCAAGGACGAGGTCAAGGAAGGCATCTGGGAGATGACGGAGAAGCGCTTCGAGGTTATCCGCTACCTCCTTCAGGAGAAGGAGTGGGACTATTTCCACTTCGTCGAGATAGGCCTCGACAGGCTTCACCACGCCTTCTGGCGTTACTTCGACGAGAACCACCACCTCTACCCTGGGAAGGGAAACAAATACGAGAACGTCATTCCAGACTACTACAAGCTACTGGATAAGGAGATAGGCGAGACGCTCAAGCTCATAGACCTCGACGAGACGGCCGTCTTTATAGTTTCCGACCACGGCATAAAAGGCATGCACGGCAACTTCGCCGTCAACCAGTGGCTCATCGAAGAGGGCCTGCTGAAGGTCAGGAACCCGGAGGTTATCCACAGCGGTAAGGTAATCCGCTTCGAGCAGCTGGACGTGGACTGGAAGGAGAGCACGGCCTGGGGATGGGGCGGCTACTACTCGCGTGTCTTCCTCAACGTCCTCGGAAGGGAGAAGGAGGGCAGAATACCCCTATCAAAGTTCGAAAGCGTCCGCGATGAGGTTGCGGAGATGATAAAGTCCATACGCGGCCCGAACGGCGAGAAGTGGGACACGAAGGTCTTCTACCCTGAGGACATCTACCCCGTCGCAAAGGGAAGCAAGCCTGACATTATGGTCTACTTCGACAACCTCAACTGGAGAGCAGCAGGGACCCTCGGCCACCCGAGCAACTATTTACCTGAGAACGACACCGGGCCTGACGATGCGAACCACTCGGAGCTTGGAGTGTTTTCCATGTACCTGCCGGGCATGGACGAGTCAAAGCACACCCAGCTGACCATCTACGACTTCGCGCCGACGGTGCTCAGGCTCTTTGGAATAGAGGAGCCGCTGGCGGGAATGCATGGGAGGAGTATCCTCTGAGTTCCCAAATTTTGACCACTGAAATGGGGGAGAGTTGAAATGTCCGAGTTAAGGAACCTAGAGAAGGGCTTTACGATCTGGCTCACGGGGCCGAGCGGTGCCGGAAAGACTACTCTAGCTGTCAAACTTGCCAAGAAACTCAGAGAAATGGGCTACCGCGTGGAAATACTCGACGGCGATACGATAAGGAAGACGCTCTATCCGGAGCTCGGCTTTTCTAAGGAAGCGAGGGAGATGCACAACAGAATCGTCATCCATATGGCCAAGCTCCTCTCAAGAAACGGCGTTATAGCGATAGTCTCGTTGATCTCTCCGTATAGGGCAGTTAGAGAGCACGCAAGGAAGGAGATAGGAAACTTCATAGAGGTCTACGTCTACGCCCCGCTGGAGGTCAGAATACAGCGCGACCCGAAGGGGCTCTATGCAAAAGCCCTGCGCGGCGAGATAAAGGGTCTCACCGGCTACGATGGCGTTTACGAAGAACCCGAGAACCCGGAGGTAAAGGTGGACAGCTCGAAGATGACGCCTGAGGAAGAAGTTGAACTCGTTATTCAGAAGGCCAGGGAGCTTGGGTACCTGCCGTGACGCCCACGGGGGAGGGGCATGGAGGAGCTGATAATCTTCGTCGGTCTGGGCCTCCTCGTGGGCTTCCTCGTCGGGTTAACCGGCGTAGGTGGGGGAGCTCTAATGACCCCCTCCCTTATCTTCCTCGGCGTGGAGCCGCTTATAGCGGTAGGCACAGACCTGCTCTACGCCACCGTAACGCGGATTTTTGGTGTCTTCTTCCACCACAGGAGGGGCAGGATAAGGTATGACGTATCACTGAGGCTTTTCGCAGGAAGCCTGCCCGCGATAGCCCTTGGTGGACTGATACTCAGGGAGATAAACAAGGAGATCCTCAACGACTACCTCACACTTCTCCTCGGCCTTATTCTGGTCATCAGCGCAGTTCTGAGCCTTCTCAAGGGTGAGCTCCACGTTCCGATAAAGCCGAGGTGGGCTTACGTTTATCTCCTAGGCTTCATCGTTGGACTTACCGTGCAGTTCACCTCCGTCGGAGCTGGCGTCATAGTGAGCTTTACGCTGATGAACGTGGCAAGGCTCGACCCGAAAGAAGTTGTCGGCGTTACGATAGTCTACGGGTTAGCCCTCTCGACCTTCAGCTTCCTCAACTATGCCTTCCTAGGAAGCGTGGATTACCACCTCGCGGCTGCGCTGATCCTCGGTACTCTGCCCGGCGTTTATTTTGGAACTCACGTGAACACGATGGCAGACAGGGAGAAGCTTAAAAGGGCGATAAACATCATAATCCTGCTGATAGGCGTCTTCACCATCCTCAACAGGTGAGGAATTTGGACGAAGTCAACTGGGCACTGCAGAGAATAGCCAGGGGCACAGGGATAGTGTTCGCGGGGACCGTACTCTCGATGCTACTGGGCTTTCTGACGAGGGCTCTGATAGCAAGGTCCCTTGATAGGAGCCAGTATGGAGTGTTCTCACTCACCCTGACGATTCTTAACATAGGCATAACCCTTGCCCTCCTCGGCTTCGCTAACGGCCTCCCGAGGGAGCTCTCCAGATACAGGAAAAACGAGCCGCAGAGGGTTCCTGAACTCGTTTCCACCGCGTTTATAATGGTTACCGTAACCTCAACGATTCTGACAATCATCATGGTGCTTTCAGCACCGTATCTCTCCCCCCTGTTCAACGAGAGCCTTCTTTCATCCACCCTCAGAATAGCGGCGCTTTCCCTGCCATTCTGGGCACTGCTAACGATCCTCGTTGCTATCTCCAGAGGATTTGGAAGGGTAAGGGAGAAGTTCTACTATCAAAATCTACTCATGCCCCTGATTTTCCTTCTCCTCACAGTGCTGGCCCTTTTTATGGGATGGGGCCTCTCTGGAATCTTCGCGGCCTACGTCCTTTCCCAGGCGGCCAGCTTTCTGGCCCTCACCCTCGAGACAATTAAGCTCAAGATTCTACCGCGGAGGCTGATCTTCAAACCGAAGCTGGCAAAGGAGCTCGTCCTGTTCTCGTTCCCCCTCATGCTCACCGGAATCTTGGGTTACATCATGAATTGGACGGACACTCTAATGCTCGGCTATTACCTCAACTCGGACGTGGTCGGACTTTACAACGCAGCCGCACCTATAGCAAGGCTCCTCCCAATATTCCTCAACTCCGCGGGCTTCCTCTATATCCCGATAGCGACGATATTCTTCGCCCAGAGGAAGCTCCAGGAGATGGAGAGAATATATAGGATAATGACGAGATGGGTCTTCCTGCTCACGTTTCCGCTCTTTGCACTCATATTCATGTTCCCAGAGGTCACCATAACAACGTTCTTCGGCTCCAAGTATGCGGAGGCCGCATTAACGCTCCAGATTCTGGCGGCAGGCTTTATGTTCCACACTCTGTTGGGCCTCAACGGAATGAGCCTTACCGTGATCGGGGAGACGAACGCCAACCTCATCGGCAACTTCTTCGCATCAGTCGCCAACGTGGTTCTCAACGTCCTCCTTATACCAATCTATGGAATAGAGGGCGCGGCAACGGCAACTGCCGTTTCGTATATCATCGCGAACATATTCCGCACCTCATGGCTCTACAAGAAGACAGGAATACACCCATTCAGCGGGAGCTACCTCAAGCAACTCCTTGTTGGAATTGGTATTATCGTCATTCTCAAACTCGCCAACGTATCCGTCTCCAGCATATGGGCCGCGCTGGGTGTTCTGCTGGTCTTCTTTGTTGTTTATTTCGCGCTGATACTAGTCCTCAGGAGCGTCGAGAAGGAGGACATCGAGCTCCTAGCAGCGGTAGAGAAAAAGCTTGGAATCAACCTCAAGTGGCTTAGGAAAATATTGGAACGATTCATTAGAGTTTGATTCTTGGAATCTTTGCAGAGGTTGACATCTTCAGGAACCTAACGACTTCCTTCTTTAGATTCTTAATGTCTGCCTCGGTAGGTTCGATATCGCCCTTGTAAGAGACTACTTCCTCAAATCTCCAGTCAGCGATGTTAAACACCCCTTTAAAACCTCTGTGATACACTGCTATCCGGTATCTGTTGAGTTCTGAGTAGCGAATCTTCTCAGCCTCTGAAAGTAGGGAAGGATCTATGGGATTTGACACACCGTACGATTCAGCGAAAACCGTCTCTGAGTACAGCTCTCCATCCGAGTGAACTTGACCCTTGAGAAGCCCTATTAGGAAGGATGCCAAGGAGGTCAGGCTTACGTAGCCTTCGCGCTTTTCTATCTCTACATCCCATGAGGAGGGATACTTTATCATCAGGGGGACCCTAAGGAGTTCATCATAGAGGAACGTCCCATGGAGTATCTTCCCACGCTCCCCGATGAGTTCACCATGATCACTGAGCACGATGATGAAGGCTTCGTCAAATATCCCCTTGTCCTTTAGAATCGAAAACAGCTGGTTAAGCTGCCTCTCAAGATATCTGGTTGCTTTATAGTATTTTTTGTGCCACTCCTGAGCAGTGCGGTCGTCTATGGCTCTTTCCCGTAGATTCAGATAGTATGAAAAAGATTTATTGACAAATAGAGGTTGATGGACTTCCATAAGATTCATAAAAACAAAAGTCGGGTCATCAAATTTAAAAGATTTAATTAATTTAACAGCCTTTCTAGAACCTTTCTCTATTGGCCACCCTTGGACACTCATTTTGTAGTACCTATGGAGCCGGGATAGTATTAAGTTTGGAGGAATTTTAAGCAGGAGCTTATATTTGCTGTTATGAAATAAACGCCAGATAACCTTGATAGTATCTCCGTTAACATCACTCATGAGCTTCTGAAGATATAACTTTTCATCCCTAGAGAGAAGAGAGAAAGGACGCGAGGGATAGATATCATAAAATTCATAAAAATCTGAAAATCCAAACTCGGGCCGAATAAACATATTAGCACTCAGAAGGTGTGTTTTATATCCCATTTCATCCAGAGACTGGAGTAACGAATTTGGACCTTTAAATCTCACTTCAAAATTCTTCTTATCTCTAGTCTCATGAGCACCATGAAGCGCAGGATAAAGGCCACTGAATATTGATGCATGAGCTGGAAGTGTCCACGGGGCGGGTGTTATCGCCCAGTCATAAGAAACAAATCCAAGTTGAGATAGAGAATCCTCAATAACCTTCCCATAATCTTTTCGAAGTGTATCAAGCATGATAAAAATAACATGAGATGAATCCATATTCATCTACCCCCAGAAGATTCCCATTTCATGAGAGCATCGTAGTCCGGCTCCGGCTCCTCCGTGTAGAAGTCCATGCCAAACCACGAGACTACCTTCAGGATGTCCTCAACCTGCCTCTCGCTAAGTTTTTCGCGCCACTTTATCAGCTGCCTGAGGGTGCCTATGTAGTCCCTTCCGTAGGTCTTCCTGGTTACTTTGCTGGGCGTTTTTATCCGCTTTATGGCCCCCTCTGGCACTTCCTCTCCGATGTATCCAAAAATTGCCTTCAGCTCCCCCTCCGGATTCACAACGAGACGCTCATAAATCACAGTGTACCATGGATACGGCTTCTTAGAGGCCAGAGGAATGTAGTTTTCAAAGGCCCAGATGGCGGCCAGACGCTCTATCTCGGAATTGATCCCTCTCAGACGCGTGACAAGCTCCTCATTCTCCGCAAGCTCTGGAACCTTGTTGACCTCGTTCAGGAGCTGCTCTACGGTTATCTTCGAGAAGAAGCCCGTGGCGAGCTGGGAGGCTATCGTGGCGCAGGGATGTCTGATTATGAAGTAGGTAGCCCGCAGATTGAATGTATTTGCTATCCATGGAAGCATTGTGTTTGCCCTGACAAACTTAACAACGAGCTTGGATGCCTTGAAACGGCGGATTATGGTCCCCAATCTAAGGTACTGCATGTAGGGAAAGCGGGCGTGGACACGGCAGGTAAAAACCTTCTCCAAATATGCCCTCAGCTTCGGGTAGTCCTCCTGTGTGGGAACGTAGGGGTCGTAGGGTATGCCAAGCTTCCTGAACTCGGGATACCATGAGGGGTGAAATGGCTCGAAGACGGATTTGTATTCTGGAATGGACTCCAGAAGCTCCATGAGCCACGTGGAGCCAGAACGGGGAGTTCCAGAGATTACTATGGTGTCCTCGATTCTAAAATCGTGTAGGCGCGCGGTGATTAAATCGAGGGTATAATTGGTTCTAGAAGCAAGGAACGAGAGCGGTCCCATCAGTTTTCTCCCTCCGATGACACTCGAAACATGCGTTAACGGGGGCTGCTTAAATAGTTTGCGACATCCGCTTAGCTATCTTTTTAAATCGTTCCAGGGTTCTCATTTTGATAGTGATGTCCATGTCCGTATCAGTTATCATATCAACACTCTACAAACGTCCCAGAGAGTTCAAAGAGTGCCTCGAGTCCATAATTGAACAGACAGTCCACCCTACGGAGATCATCGTCCTCAACGGCAGCTTCGATGGTTCGTGGGAGAAGGTGAAGGAGGAGTTCGATGACATCTTCAAGAAAATGCGAGACGCCGGAATCGCCGTGAAGCATATTCCCCTCCCGGGTGCCAGCCTGCCCCATGCCAGGAACACGGGAGCAAAGCTCGGAAAGGGAGAGATACTCCTCTTCCTCGACGACGACGTCGTTCTTGAGAGAGACTACATAGAGAACCTCATCAAGGTGTATAAGGAATACCCAAACGCCATGGGTGTTCAGGGTTTTATAACCAACAGGATAAACCCAAACAACCCGCTCATCAGGTTCGGTTTTCTGAAGTTCCTCTGGTGGCTCCTCCAGCGCGGCTACTACGAGGTCGATGTTCACAAACAACTCCCCTCACTCTTTGAGGTTCTCCCCTACCGTGTTACCCGGGTGATAAGGCGAGAGAGCTTCAGCGGAACGAACATGTCCTACCGGAGAGAAGTCTTTAAAAGTCTCGAATTCGACGAGCACCTCAAGAGGTACGCAATAGGGGAGGACAAGGACTTCTCATACAGAGTTCACAAGCTCTTTCCGGGTTCGCTCTACCAGACTCCCCACGCAAGGCTGGTGCATCAGGAGGCTCCGGCGGGAAGGCTCCCATCAAAGCAGTTCGAAACCATGAGGCAGGTCTATCATCTCTATCTGTTCTACAAGCTCTTCGAGCAGAACGCTAGAAACAAGACCATCTACGTTCTTGGCAGGATTGGAGACCTCCTGCTTCACTCCATACTCTTCGTGACTTCCGGCTTCAAGAAGGAGAAAGCTCTCAAGATCATCTACATGATCGAAGCCATGTGGCTTGCCCTCTCAAACCGAAACAGGATTAAGAAGGGAGAGGTAAACTTCTGGGTAAACCGGGGGAACTGACGATGGGAAGGATAGTCATACTCGGGATAGACGGGCTCGAATACAACCTCGTTGAAGAGTGGAATCTCAAGCACCTCAAACAAAGGGCCTATACCAAGACGGATCTTTCAGACTTCAAGGTCATAGTCACTCCTCCAATATGGGCCTCCATGCTCACCGGCAGAAAGGTTCCTGAAATAGAGGAACCCTTCGTCAAGAGGCAGAAGTTCATAGCCCAGGAGACGGCCATTGCGAAGGACGTTAAAAAGCCTATTTATGTTAAAATTGGGGCTAAGATACTGCCGAAGAACCTCAGGCGGAAGATTGGAAACCTGCTGGCTCCCAACCCTTTTGAACAGACCTACGACTACCTGCTCAGGACACGGAAGTATAAGACCATCTTCGACTACTTCGACAAGACCTGGACGAATGGCGTCCCATCCTACGGAAGAAACGTGTCGAATCCGGAGACAAAAGCCGCTATGAGAGAAGCCATAAGGGGGAACCTCAAACCCCTCGTGGAATACGCAATGAGGACTTACGAGCAGGATAGAAGGGCTCTCTTTGAGGCGCTTGATGGGAACTACGAGCTCATTTTCTGGTATACACCCTTCCTCGACGAGATTTCCCACTTCTACATCAGGAAAAAGCTAAAGCTGATGAACCTCTACTTTGATGTGAACAAGCTTGTCAAAGAGGTCTCAGAGAAGCTGGACGAAGGTGATGTGCTCTACATAATTTCTGACCATGGAATGGAGCCAATTCCCGGCGACCCGCGCGGTGGAGACCACTCCGACCACGGCTTTTTCAGCAGCAATACTGGGGAACTTATAGAGAAGCCCCAAGATTTGTTTAAGCTGGTCGTTGAGAAGGCGGAGGGGAGGAAGTGAAAAAACTGAGAAGCTCCCGAACAAATGGATACATCATCGTAACTCCCGCAAAAAACGAGGAAAAAAATCTGCCCCTGTTAGCCAAGAGCGTCATCAACCAAAGCGTTAAGCCAAAGCTGTGGCTTATTGTGAATGACAACAGCACGGACAGGACGGGGGAGATAGCGGAAGAGCTCTCAAGAGAGTTCAACTGGATTGAAGTCCTCCACCTCAAGGACAAAGTCACCGGCTATGACCTCAGATACAGGTATTCCGTTGTCGTTAGAAAGGGATTCAGACATGCACTCAAAATGGCCATGGAGCGAGGAACAGTCTTTGGCTACATCGGAGTTCTCGACGCGGACTTCATCCTCGAGAGAAGGTTTTTTGAAAAGCTGATTGACGCGTTCCACAAAAACAACAGACTCGGAATAGTGAGCGGGGGAGGGTACTACATCAGGAACGGCCGCTTGGTATGGGAGGGCACCGACCCAAAGAGACCAAAAGGAAGCCCAAGGCTTTTCAGAAGGGAGTGCTTTAGAGAGGTCGGAGGATACAGAAGGGGCCCGAGTCCGGACACGATATCCCATTACCTCGCGAGGTTCCTTGGATGGGAGACGGGACAGGTAGTGGATGCAATCGCAGTTCAGCTCAGGGAAACAGAGGGCAGATTCGGCTTTTTGAGAGGTTACGAGATGCTCGGGTGGTCAAACTACAAGCTCGGCGCCGCGTTTACCTCTATACTCGCAAGGGCAGCTTTTCTCATGCTGGAGAATCCAGTAAAAGCCTACGGTCTCATAGCTGGATACCTAAAAGCGTTTAAAGCTGGGGAGAGGAGAATTGAGAACGGAGACCTCCGGAAGATGATAAGGCGCGACCTTTCCTTCATGAGCAATCTCGAGAAGCTGAAGAGGATAAAGACCGCCGCGCGAGAGGTCCCCGTTAAGGAGAGTGGCCTCCGTGGATAAACCCCATGTAATCATAATAGTCCTTGATACCCTCAGAAAGGACTACTCCAATGGGATAGAGGATAAATTGGTTAGGGAGTTCGGATTCACAGGATACGAGAACGCAATAGCTCCCTCACCATGGACTATCCCGAGTCATGCATCGATGTTTACCGGTCTGTACCCTATATATCATGGGGTGCACGAGGGCAAGAAGAGGAAAGTGCCCGATGTGAGGTTCAGGGAGGATGGGACGTACCTGCATGAGGTTTTAGCTTCCCTCGGATATACGACATACCTCTTCACTGCAAACTTCTTTATCGGGCCAGACTTTGGGATAAAGGGCTTTTCCGAATTCCACGACACGCTAAAGCCCCTCATCGAGGATCGGGACAGAGAGGAGCTTAACAGGGTGCTCAAAAAGTATCAGCCCAAAAATGGGCTGGAACTTGTCAAAGCCCTGATGAAGGAGAAGAAGTTCGTCCTGCCCTTCAAAGTCCTCTGGAGAATTCTAAGCAGGTATGGTGAAGGGTGGCCAAAGGACAAGGGTGCAAAAGTTACGAACGAACTCCTCAGGGAACTCAACTTTAAGGCTCCATCCTACATCTTCATCAACCTGATGGAAGTCCACGAGCCCTACTCCCTCTTTGAAGGGTTCACAGATGCCCCCGTAGTCAACAGACTCCTCGGGGAAGAGCCCGAGCTGGTGGAGAAGTGGAGGAAAGGGTATCCAGAACAGGTTAAATACCTTGAAAAAAGACTCGTGGAGATGCTCGGTATCCTTCAGGAAAAGGGGATACTCGAGAACTCCATAACCATAGTGACCAGCGACCACGGCCAGTTGCTCGGGGAATATGGGGGAAAGCTCGGGCACGGCGTTTTTCTCCATGACGAGCTTTTAAGAGTTCCTCTTCTCATCAGATTGCCCAATGAAGAACCCCCCGAGAAGGAAAACGGATACATCAGCCTTGCAAGGATAAAATCCCTAATTTTAAGCACTATTCAAGGCAAGGAGTTCAGTCTTACATCAGAGTACGCCATAGCAGAGAGTTTTGGCACTCACTATCCGTATCCAAATCTGGCGAAGGATAAAAAGGAGCTCGTCCAAGAGCTTGAGAAGTACAGGCTGAAGCTCTACCACAGGGATGGCACGGCTGTCTTCAACGTTGAGGACTGGTGCTTTGAAGAAATAAACGCGGAAAACGAAGAAGAGTTCAGGAATATCGCCAAAAAGCTCATAGTCAAACACCTAAGCCTCTTCGCAGGCAAGGGGGTGGCCAAGTGAGGCCAGCTGTTTCCATCGTTATCCCCACATATAACCGAAACAAGCTCTTAACGCGGGCTATTGAAAGCGTTCTAAGCCAGGGATTCGACGACTTCGAAGTTCTCGTAATAGACGGTGCGCGAAGCAATTCAACGAGGGAACTCGTACGCTCGTACGGGGATGGAAGGCTTCGCTACATTCCGCAGAGAGGAAAGGGGATAGCCGACGCGAGGAACCTCGGCGTTAAGAAAGCGCGGGGAGAGTACATAGCCTTTCTGGATGACGATGATCAGTGGCTTCCGGAAAAGCTCGAACTCCAGATGGAGCTTTTTAGGAGCATACCTTCCACCTACGGCCTCATATACACTGCCTTCAACTACTACTATCTCGAGAGAAACAAAATCCTTGGAACCAAAAAGCCAAAGGCTAGGGGTAACGTTTACCGTCACCTGCTGAAGGACAACATAACGGGAACGTCAACGATTATGGTGAGAAGGGAGTGCTTCAAACGGGCGGGTCTATTCAGAATGAGCTTCCCAACGTGCGAGGACTGGGATATGTGGCTCAGGATGTCGAGAATATGTCTCTTCGAGGCTATCGACAAGCCGCTCGTGAACTACTCTATACACACTGGCCAGTTCTCCTTTGCCAAATATCTGGCCGGCAGGTACAGAATGATAGAGGCGCATGGGGACATAAGGCATGACCCTCAAGTTTTGAGCTACCACCTTCTCCAGATAGGCATTCTAAAGCTGTTCAGCGGTGACAGAACGGGTGGAAAGGATGTACTCAGGGCCTTCAAGCTTAACCCCACGATGACGGGCAATCTCCAAGATGTTCTCGGCTCTATTTTCGATGTGAGAACAAAGATATACATCCTGAAGTTCCTGGGCAGACTGTGAGTGCGATTACTTTTTAAACTCAGCTCGAAAACGCTTTATTAGGTGACTCAAATGAACAGCACGCTCATCATGATAATCATTGGCATCCTAGCATTTTGGGCTGTGCTCTACGCCCTCTTCGGGAGAAAATACGACGAAGAGAATGAAGAGGGCTTGGCTGTTGACCTTTTCATAGCCATGTGGCGAACAAAGAAACTGTTAGGCTTCATAGACAATCTCGCCCATAGATGGAAGCGCTTCTGGAGGGTTTATGGAGATATAGGAATAGCCCTCGGCTTCCTTGGCATGGCCTATGTCTTCTACGCCCTTCTAAAGACCGCGATGAATACGATACAGACCGGAGGCGAGCAGGCCGGAGTCCAGCTTGTGATACCCGGCATTACGATTCCCCTCTCATACGGCCTGATAGCCCTTGTAGTTGTCATGGTCGTCCACGAGCTGAGTCACGGAGTAGTCGCAAGGGCTGAAAATCTGCCCCTCAAGTCAGTCGGTTTGGTTCTTCTCGCCGTAATCCCCGGTGCCTTTGTTGAGCCCGACGAGGAGGCCCTTGAGAAAGCCCCACTGAGAACGAGGCTGAGGGTTTACGGCGCAGGCTCGCTCGCCAACATAGTGACGGCTCTGATAGCAGTTCTCATAATCAACTTCGCAATAACCCCGGTTCTCCAGCCGGCAGGAATACTCGTCTCTGGAGTCCTTGAAGACGGTCCCGCTTACGGTGTTCTCCAGCAGGGGGATGTAATAATCGCAATGGACGGTCAGCAGATCAAGGACATGGAGCAGTTCATTAATTTCATGAACACGACTAAGCCAGGCCAGGTGCTGACAATCACAGTATTGAGGGACGGGAATGAAATAAACCTCCAGCTGAAGCTCGGAGCGCACCCAGATAACCCGGAAAGAGGTTATATTGGTATTTATCCAGCACCACACTATGTCTCAAAGGTAGGACACGAGGACATAATCTTTCCGCTGTTCTTCACGTTCTACTGGATATACGTGCTCAACCTTGGAATCGGCCTCATGAACCTTTTCCCACTCGTTCCATTGGACGGCGGCAGGATGCTCGATGATGTAGTCAAGACGTATCTGCCGGAAAATGTGGCCAAGCCCGTAAGATACTTCACGATAGGAGTCGGGTTGTTCCTCCTGGCGCTGAACCTGTGGCCAGCCTTAAGGGGCATTATGGGCTAAGATATCCTTATTTTACCTCCTTTTATCCGGAATTTATAAGCTCCCGGCTCAAAGTCAGGTAGTGGAGATTTTCTTATGATCATCTCTTCGTATTTCAGGTCACCAGAACGAAACTCGACAATATACTGACTGTACAATGCCAGCCAAGACATGTATCGTTTTGACACACGATCTTTGTTTAGCAACCAGATATTTATTGGTCTCTTCCTGTTTTCAGTTATTCTCGCGGTTTCTTTTAATGCAAAAATTTTCTGATTTAGGCGGATTGAAGTACGTTCCCCCATTAGAAATCCAAATCCGTCAGATGTTACTACTAAACCCACCGGCCTTCTGTCTTTTACATATTCCCTGAGCAGCTGCCTGTAAGCCGCAACATACTTTGGAATGAAGGTAGATACATCCGAATTTGGTAAGGTACGCACGTAACGATGAGGGTATCTTAACTGGTTATATGATGCAAAGATATCAATAACACCCAAATTTTCGCGTTCTCCCTCATGATATATATCGATACCAGCAAAGTTTAGCTCCATGTTGAGAGCAGAAAGAGGGAGGACAGTATTTATTATTACCCCAAAATCGCCCATGTCCATCCTATTTTTTAGAATTTTAGCACCCAGGGCCCATCCGATAGAATACGTATCATAAACAATCAACAAGACGGAATCTTCTAAAAGCCCACCACCTATGAGTTTGTCAAACTTCTCTATACCGGTGCTCAGCATTTTCCCACCAATACTTTTTTTAATTTAAACAATATTAATATTTCGATAGAATATCCTCCAATGTGAATTTTTTTAAGCTCGCGAGATTACCCACTTGGGGATAGCATGAGATGCTCTAAATGTGGGAGACCAGCCGTCTATCATGCACGCTACACCGGGAGATACTACTGTAAGAGGCACTTCAACGAGATGGTGGAGAAGAAGTTCAAGGAGACTGTTAAGAGGTACCGCCTTATTGAGAAGGGCGAGAGGATAGCCGTTGGTGTGAGCGGCGGGAAGGATAGCGTCGTTCTGCTCCACCTCCTTGCTAAGCTCCAGAAAAAGTTCCCCTTCGAGCTGGTAGCGGTAACGATAGACGAGGGAATAGCCGGCTACCGTCCACCGAGCGTGGAGATAGCCAAGAGAAACGCCAAGAAGCTCGGAATAGAGCATAGAATCTATTCCTTCAAGGAGTACATAGGCTTCACCCTCGACGAGACAGTTGAGATAATGGGAAGCTTTGAGAAAGGTGAAAGAGTGGGTGCCTGCTCCTACTGCGGAGTTTGGAGGAGATGGCTCCTCAACTACGCGGCCAAAGATGTGGAGGCCGATAAGCTGGCTGTAGGCCACAACCTCGACGATGAGGTTCAGATGTTCATAATGAACATTCTCAGAGGAGATATCGCCCGCCTCGGAAGGACAGGACCTTACTACGAGGAGATTCACCCCGAGCTGGTTCCAAGGATAAAGCCCCTCCGCGAGATTCCCGAGAAGGAGATAATACTCTACGCGGTGCTGAACGAGATTGAAGTCGATTTGAGCGAGTGCCCCTACGCTGTTGAAGCCTTCCGCGCCGAGATAAGGGACTGGCTTAACGAGATGGAGGAGAAGCATCCGGGAACGAAGTACCAGATTCTCAGGAGCTACGACAAGCTCTTCCCGCTCATAGCGAAGACCTACACGAAGAAGACGAGCGAGCTTAATCGCTGCAAGATATGTGGTCAGCCGACAACAGGCGATATATGCAAGGCCTGCCAGTTCAGGTTACAGGTAGAGAGAAAGGCTAGGGAGAAGGGGCTGACCTTCAGGATGGAACAGGACTAAATACCACCCAAATTTGTGTGGAGAACTTTTAGTTGTTTTTCTGAATTTCAGAGTTTCAACCGGTTATAAATAGTTTCACCACCTAGTTCTAATCGAGGTGATGGATATGGAAGAGGTTCGGGAGCTTAAGAGTGTGCTTGAGAAGGTAGAGCGAAAGCTGATCGCCGCCGGAAAGATGTACGGTGCCCTGAACTTCGCGGTATGGCTGGCAATAATGCTCCTCTACTACGACATCCTGGCACTCCTTGATGTACCATGGCAGTTCAACCTTGTCTACTGGCCGATTGCCTTTATCGTGGCGATAACGTTCACAGGAAGGGTGTGGAAGAGGTTCGTCAAGATAGCAAAGGCAACCGGCAGAGAGATGGAGTCCTCAAAAAGGGAGGGAATGCTCATTGCCTTCTCGTGGATTCTCGGGATAGCAATAGGCTGGATAGCAATTCCCCAGACGTCAATAGCAGTTAACGCTGAAGCGAGGCTTGCCGTCGGTTTCCTGAGCTTCATAACTATATCGATTGCAGGGATGTTCGCCCTCGTCATGAGAGGCGAGAAGGAGATGATTCCCGCATTCCTCATTCCGGGAATACACATTCCCATCGTCTGGAACATGGAGAACGGAGCCATGATTCTGGCCGGCTTCGTCGTGGCTTTAGGCTTCGCGGTCACGATACTCATCTACATCCACAACGCCTTCAAGGCCATCGAGTAGGGTGATAAAATGGAGCCCCTGCGGGAGCTGACGAAGAACCACGTCCTTGGAAATCCGATCAGGCTAGGCATTATGCTCTTTCTTCTGCCCAGAGAAAAGGTCTTGTTCCGAGATCTGCTCGAAGTCCTCGAGGTAACGCCCGGAAACCTTGACTCACATTTAAAGGCTCTTGAAAAAGCCGGCTACGTTGATATCTACAAGGTAATCGCCGATAGACCTAGAACTGCAGTTAAAATAACGGAAAAAGGAGCAAAGGAAATAACAGAGTACCTAGCGACGTTGAAGAAGATCCTCAGTAGGATTTAGACTCGTCCTCAGCTTTTCTCATCAGCTCTTTGGCCCTCTCAATGCGGTATTCCTCGATAAGGCGGAGGAACTTTTCAGTTTCCCTCTCGCGGTCTTCCTCCTCCCACTTCGCCAAGAGTTCCTCGATGGCCTTCTCCAGTGTTTCCCTCTCCACGACGGCAAACTCGTCAACCCTTTTGACGTCCAGCTCTTCAGAGGTGAAAAATGGTACGTGAGCTTCTCTGAGAATCTCAGCGACGGCTTGAGGCAGGGGCTTCTCGGTTATCAGCGCACGGATTTTCTTTTCGACCAGAGACTCCGCTATGGCTTTTCCAGCTCCAGCGGGATTAACCACGAAGAGGACGTCACCCCTCCTTATGCCTATCTCCCTCTCAAGCCTCTCGAGCTCGCGCCAGCTGAGAACCTCCATGACCCTGAGCGGAACTGCACTTCCCCGTATCTCAACGACGTTCATCCGCTTAACTTGAGCCAAATCCCTGCTCAGCCTTTCAATTATCGCCTTGGCCTCTCTAAGTTCCCTCTCAAGCCTCTCTATGCGCTTGACCTTAGCCTCAAGCTCCCTCTCGCGGAGAACCTTCCTTCTGACCTCCTCGTCATAGTCAACAAGCCTGCGCTCGAGCCGCCCTATCGTCTTCCTCTGCTCCTTTATGATTTCCCTCAGCTCAGCGTTTTCCCTCTCAAGGAACTCAATCCTCTTTTCAAGCTCGCGAATTCTCCTGAGATAGGGTCCAAGATCAACGCTCGGCTTTTCCTCAGGCTTCTCCTCTTCCCTCTTCGGCCTCTCACGGAGGGTTACGCGCTGCATAGCCTCGCCGAGGTTGTAGCCCTGAATCACAAGGGCCTTGA
Source organism: Thermococcus sp. LS1 (assembly GCF_012027395.1). Lineage (NCBI taxonomy): Archaea > Methanobacteriati > Methanobacteriota > Thermococci > Thermococcales > Thermococcaceae > Thermococcus > Thermococcus sp. LS1. The sequence goes on along the minus strand of NZ_SNUJ01000001.1, from coordinate 518,145 downwards.
CCTCATCCGCTTTTTTGATCAGCCCGGCTTCCCTCAGCTTCGCCTCTACATGCTCCAGCTTGGGCTTCAGGCGAAGGTAGGCCTTGTAGGCTGCAGCCAAGGCGTCGCGCTGGTGATCGTCCTCAACGCTTACACCAAGGTTTCTCAAAAGCTCGTTTTTCTCCTCCACGCGGAGGCTCTCCCTCGGGACGAAGAGCTGGGCCTTGAAGGATCGAGCTATTTTCTCAACGAAACCCGGGGCTGGATTAACGTCGGTTGCCACTATCACCGGATGACCGACGTCGCTTATGAAGCGGAAGACCTCGCCAACGGGCATGTTCCTCTCGCTGTGGAGCGCCACTATGTTTCCACTTAAATCGATAGCCGCTATTCCAACGGTTATTCCCGGATCTATGCCGACTATTATGCTTCTGCGCTCCTCTATGGCTCTCTCGCTCTTCAGCGGAGCAAAACCCAGCTCGGCTCTCTCGACGGGGTAAATCCTAACCTCGACGTCGCCGCCGCGCATGGGTCTTATTAAGCCAGCCAGCTCTTCCCTGCTCGCGTAGACCTTAAACTCGCCCTTCGCCAGGCCGTAGTCCTTCTCTTCAACTTCTAAATCAAAGGGAACGTCGGCCCTCCTCAGCCTGTCCTCTATCTCCCTAACCTTGTCTCTAACCAGGTTGTGGACGCGCTTCCTATAGCGGTCCTGGCTCCAGCCGCCTTTCCCATGACTCCTACCGCGTGTTACCTTGATTATGACCTCATCCTCGAAGGCCAGAACTTCATAACCTATTCCTTTCGAAGCTAGGAGAGCGCAGACTTTAGCTTCTTCGTAGGGGTCGAACTTGTCGGTTATCCTTATCCCCTGCTCCCTCGCGAGGCCCCAGAGAGAGCGCTGTTCCCCGGGTCTCCCGGTCACCTGGACGAGCTTCGTCCCGCTGGGTAGCGCCCGGAGGAACTTTCTCAGGTCGTCACCCAGCTCGGTAACGCTGTCCATGGCAACTATATCCGGTCTCTTGCTCTGGATGAAACGGATTAAGCGGTATAGAGTGAACTCACCCTTTCTCTCTAGTCTGCCGTTGAACCAGCTCACGACGGCAAACCTCTTTGGGTGCTCGCTTATTATGTCAATTCCGAGGATTAGAATAGGCACCACCCTCAAGGGGTTTTGTAAAAAGTTAGAGAAGGGCCTTAAAAAGGTTATCAGGCTTTCAGCGAGGTTTTAGTGATAACCTCATAGGCCTTCACTACCGTTTCTAAGGCCATTGAAGGCCTCGGCTTGTCGAGGGCCTGCTCATGGATGAAAGGCACGTGGATGAAGCCGGCTTTGGTTTCCATTCCCGCGACGGCTATCGTATGGAGGGCAGTGTACATAGCCGTGTTGCAGACGTAGGTTCCGGCGGTGTTTGAAACGGCCGCGGGTATCTTTGCTTCCCTCAAAGCCTTCACGATGGCCTTTATTGGAAGTGTGGCAAAGTATGCATCCGGTGCCCCCTCAAAAATCGGCTCGTCCTCTGGGACAAAACCCTCGTTATCGGGCATCGTCGAGTCCATTACGTTTATGGCAACGCGCTCCACCGTGATGTTCGGTCTCCCGCCGGCCTGCCCGGTCAGAATGACCAGATCCGGCTTTGTCTCCACTATGAGCCTCGGCAGGAGCTCCCTCACGCCCCTGAAGGTTACTGGAAGCTGGCGCTTTATCAGCTCCGCACCGGCGATCTCGTCCGGCAGCCTCCTGACTGCCTCCCACGAGGGATTTATTTCCTCCCCACCAAAGGGCTCGAAACCAGTAATCAGCACCTTCATGATGACCACCGAAAAGGTTAGGTTTTTAGGTTTAAAAACACACTCAGCTTGAGGGGTGAGAATGAGGTACGACGTTCTTATAATCGGTGGCGGACCCGTTGGCAATTATCTCGCTAACCTGCTCGCTAGGGACTTCAAAGTAGCGGTGGTGGAGAAGAAGGGCTCCTTCGGGGGAAAGGCCTGCACCGGGATAATAGGGGCCGAGAACTTCGAGAGGCTCGGTCTTCCGGAGGAGGCCATCCTCAACAAGCTTAGGGGAGCAGTCTTCTACTCCAGAATACAGAGCTTCGAGATTGAGAGAAAATCACCGCAGGCTTACCTTGTCGACAGGAAAATCCTTGAGAAGAGCCTCGCCGAGAGAGCCGTTAGGAGGGGAGCCGACTATTACATGAGCACAACTTTCTTAGGCTTCAAGAACGGAAGGGCAGTTCTTCAGAGGTTCGGCGAGAGGTTTGAGATCGAAGCTGGCTTCTACGTTGGCGCCGACGGCGTGAGCAGCACCGTGGCAAAAGCCATTGGAGCTCAGACAAAGGCAGAGTTCCTGAGCGGCTACGAGGTCGAGGTCGTTGGTGAGTTCAAGCCTGACTTCGTAGAGGTATGGGTGAACAAGGACATCAACGAGGAGTTCTTCTTCTGGGTGGCGCCGGTAAACGAGAGTCTGGCCAGAGTCGGAACCTTCGGAAGCCTTGAAGCACTCTACAGGTTCCTCAAGATCAGGATGCTCAAGCCGAACGCTGTGGTCGAGTTCAAGGCCGGAAGCGTCGGTTTTGGCGTGAGAAAGCCCTGGATAAGGGGGAATGTGGCGCTTATAGGCGATGCGGCACTTCAGATAAAGCCCACGACGGCGGGAGGAATAGTCTTCGGGATGATCTGCGCCCACGCCCTTAGAAGCGCCCTTCTCGAAGGCAGGCCCGAGGAATACGAAAAGCTGTGCAAGAACATAAAGAGACAGATATCCTTCGGGCTTCGCTTCAGGAAAGTCTTCAGGGGCCTGAGTCAGGACGACATCGAAAAGATTTTTGAGGTTCTCGGAAGTGAGGAGGCAAGGGAGGTAATAGAGAGTCAAGCTGACTTCGATGACCATGTTAAGACCACCAAAGCCATACTTAGAAGGCCAAAGCTCCTTGCGAAGCTCCTGAGGATAAGCCCGAGCATCGTCAGGTACCTCGTGTGAGGTGGGAGTATGGTAACGTGGAGAATGGGTCTTCAGGAGGAGTACCTCAAGGCGATAGCCGAGGGCAGGAAGAAGGTCGAGGGAAGGCTCTACGACGAGAAGAGGCAGGGGATAAAGCCGGGCGATACGATAATCTTCGAGAACAAGCTCATGGTGGTCGTGAAGGACATCAGAGTCTACTCCTCCTTCAGAGAGATGCTGGAGAAGGAGGGTCTTGAGAACGTCTTACCAGGGGTAGAGAGCATCGAGGAAGGTGTGAAGGTTTACAGAAAGTTCTACAGCGAGGATAAGGAGAAGAAGTACGGTGTTGCGGCGATAGAAGTAGAGCCTGTTGGGTGGATATGAGGATACTACTCAATAAGAACGGAAAATAGAAAATTTTATAAAGTTAACAACATTGGAATAACAATGGTGGTTGTGATGATATCCATACCAAGTTCTAAAAAAGTGTACGTAATAATCGAAACTCCGCAAAACCCATACCAAACGGAAGACCCCGTAATAGTCAGAAACACCATTTTAAGCTGGGATGTTGATGGAGTGTTTTTAAGTTACAATTCTGGATTTGATGAAAAAGATAGATTCCAGGAATATTTTTCAGCGTTTGAAGATTATGTTATGAATACAGGATTCATTGTTGATGCATTTGGGCCATATTACGGATCATATACTGCCCCTGCATGTACTACTGGGGAGAATGTAGAAGGATGGATCGACCCATATTTAATCTACAAAAACGGAATAAACTTTGATGGGAGATATAAATCTCTGCTCGATAATCTTTCAAACTACATCAACAGGCTGTCTTGGGAACGCGGCAGGATTCTATTTGATCACATTAGGTACCCCCAGGGTGGTGCTTACTGTCCGAACTGCAGCACTTCTACTTGGCAAAATCACATCTACAACGTAACTCAGGCAACATTTAGAATAGTTAATTATCTCTCCACTAATACAGGCATGAACAGTTCTGAGTTCGGTGCAGTTATGCATCCGCCAAGAAATTCATCTCAAACAACATGTTGCCAAGCATGGAATGTCGGCCAAGCATATGATGATGGGAAAGGCCTCACCGCACCACTAGGATTCAGTGCAATGATGTTATATTATATTCCCAGAGAGGACTACATATGGTGGATGTATAACCTAGCAACAAAGAACGACAGCTACGATGGGTACTCAACAAACGGGACAAAGAAGGAGCTTTTCATACTGCTTTCAACATATCCTGGGACTTATAGGTATTATAGCGAACTGCAACAGGTCGTGTATGATGCTCTTGAGTATTTTGATGGAGTAATTTTTTGGGAATACCAGTCTTTAAAGAACAATTTTGGAGGTATTAAGAAAGTATGATCCGAAAATTACTTATCTCGTTTTTTATACTTTTTATTACTTCATCCATGTTGTTTCCATCACAAAGAGTCAGTGCATTAACAGGTAGAGAGTCAGAGTATTACATAAACGAATACCAGCTCCGAACCCTGAACCATGCATGGAATACCGGAAGCGTCTCCGGATGGGAAGGCTTCAGGGAGAACGAGACCTTTTACTTGGCATGCCTCAAAATAATAGCCCTCGCGCGGAGCGGCTACCCGAGGAACTCGACGGAGTTTCGGCAGCTCGTCGGGTGGATAAAATCGAAGCAGAGTGAAGACGGTTCTTTTCCGGCAATAATAACCAACGACTATCCCCAACCGGACTCGGAGTGGTTCTACTGGGAGACTTCAAAGGCCGCCGGAACCGGGCTGGCGGTTCTTGCGCTCCTTGAGGCAGGTGAAAATCCCGATTCCAAAGAGATAGAGAAGGCGGCTCAATTTCTCCTGAAGAACGAGAGCGAGAACCACTGGACGGGCACTGTCCACATGTTTTGGGAGAAGATGGGGCTGCATAAACTCAACGAGTCTCCCAGCATCGTGGCGACGACCTACGCAGTTGCAGCGCTTTCTAGGCTCGACTACAACGTCTCCCGGGAGTGGGAATGGCTGGAGGAGAGGCTGACGCCGGAGAGGCTCGTGAATCCTTATTTGGACAATTTCTTCACAAGATTCATCTTTCCGATGCCCTACTGCGACCTGAGGGCGCCTTATGAGAGCATCGTTCTCCCATTGCTCTTCCTCAGGGAGGAGAACATGACACCGCCAAAGGAGACGCTTGAGTTCATGGCTTCCCTGTTCAAGAGGACACAGTACGTCGGGAACGCGACGCTGAGACTGAGCTTTAAGGGAGTTACAAACTACACCGTGGAGGAGATGGTCCACACCATAAACGGCTGGGAGACCGTCGAAACCTGGAAAGGAACCGGAAGAAGGGCTGAGATAAACGTCAGTCCAAGTCTTGGAAGCAAGTTTCTGATACGCTCGGAGAAATCTCTTTTTGACAACGAATCCGGCTTCTTCAAGGGAAGAATGAGGCTCTATCCAGAGCTTCCGAGGAACTACATACTCTTCGTCGGAACTGGATACACCGAAAGAGGCGTCTTTCAGTTCAAGGATGGAGAGAACTACGCGGTGATTGAAGAGCCCCATCTTGACGGCTCCTGGAACCACGACGTCTACTCGACGGCGATAGCGCTGATATGGCTCCACCTTGCCGGTGAGAAGGGAGAAAATATAGATGACGCGTTGAGGTTCCTCGAACTGGCGACTCCGAAAGAGGCCATGACCTTCGATGGGGATGCCTACGCGCTGATAGCGCTGAGCCTCTATAGTGAAAGATGGGAGAGTAACAAACCAAGGCCAGTGGAAGAGAAACCAAGCCCCTCATCCAAAGTTTCATGGAAGTTGCCGGCGGTTTTTGCGATAGGGCTTTTGATCGGCGTGCTCATCGGCGCCAAAATGGGTAGAAAATGAAGTTGCCGGTGAAGAAAAAAGAAATCACAGATACCTCTCCTTCACCCAGCGGACGAAGTACTCCGGGTTCAGCTCCTCGCCGATGGCCTTCTTTAAGAGCTCCTTCGGTGGGTAGATGCTGCCCCAGCGGTGTATCTTTTCCCTCAGCCAGGCCTTGATGGGCTCGAACTCGGCTCTGGCAACCTTCTCCTCGAAGTCCGGAATGTCCCTCTTCATGTGGTAGTATATCTGCGCTGAAAGGAGCGTTCCGATGCTGTAAGTCGGGAAGTAGCCGACAGTGCCGTGGGCCCAGTGGATGTCCTGGAGTATTCCCTCGGCGTAGGTCTTGGGCCTTATGCCGAGGAGCCTCTCCATCTCCTCGTTCCAGAGCTCAGGGAGATCTTTCGCCTTGACGCCCTCGTTGAGCATCATCCTCTCAAGCTTGAAGCGAAGGAGTATGTGGAAGTTGTAGGTTACAACATCGGACTCTGTCCTGATGAAGTCCGGCCTGACCATGTTGAAGTAGAGGTAAACATCCTCGGGCGTGTAGTTGGCCATGAACGGCAGGTTTTCCTTGAGCACTGGGTGAATCAGCTCGGCGAACTCCTTGCTCCTTCCGATTACGTTCTCCCAGAACCTGCTCTGGCTCTCATGGATTCCAAGGGAGACGCCTCCAGCGATTGGGCTGAACATGAAGCGCTCATCCTGCTGGAGCTCGTAGAGGGCATGACCGAACTCGTGGACAGTGCTCAGTATGGTCCTCCTAAAGTCGTAGCCCTCGTATCTGGTCGTTATCCTGACGTCCCTTATGCCAAACTCCGTGGTGAACGGATGGGCCGAGACGTCAAGCCTCGAGCGGACACCGAGCGGAAAGCCGAACTTCTCCAGAATCCAGAGGTTAACGCGCTCCATCTGCTCCCTCTCGTACTTCTCCTTTTCGAGCGGGTGGCTCTGCGGGACCTTTCCCTCATCCATTATCTTTTCGAGGAGCGGCTTGAGCTCCTTCTCCAGCTTTTTGAACATCCTTTCGACGTCTCTTGTGGTTGTCCCCTCCTCAAAGAGGTCGAGCAGGGCATCGTAGGGCTCGTCCTCGTAGCCGAGGTAGTCGGCGGCCCTCTTGGCGAGGTCTATGATTCTGTCGAGCCAGGGCTCGAACTTGGAGTAGTCGTTGGTTCTTTTAGCCTCTTCCCATGCTTTCGTTGCCTGGCTCGTTACCTCACTCATCTCCCTGAGGAACTCGGGTGGGAAAGACTTGCTTATCCTGATTGAGCGGTCGAGGACGCGAACGACGCCGCGCTCGTACTCGTTGAGGTCTTCGATTCCCTTCGCCTTTTCTACGAGCTCGACGAACTCAGGCTTGAGGAGGAACTCCTGGCTGAGAACACTCAGCTCGCCCTGGGCAACAGAGCGCTCGAGTATGCCCTCCCTCGGCATGTTAACCTCCATGTCCCAGCCGAGAACGCTCTGGGCGTGGCTAATGGCCCAGATGCGCCTGTACTTGGCGAGAATCTGCTTGATGGTTTCGTTCTGGAAGACTTCCTCCATGGCAACCACCCCACTGTCTTTGATTTAGCATTGGAATTAGGCTCTTTTAATCTTTTCGATGAGCATCTGAACGGAGGGGTAGAAATCGATTACTCAACCGGAAATCGCTTAAAGACCGGTTCATAATGATGGCCAGAATAAAAGACGGTGATGAGGATGGACCTCGTCGTGCTCGGTCATGTCTCAATAGATCATCTCAGGTTTCCAGGCAAGGAGGAGATACTCCTTCCAGGAGGAGCCGCAACGGCAGTGGCGACTTCCGCGGCCCTAGCAGGGGCTAAGGTGGGCCTCGTTACCAAGGTGGGGAAGGATTTCCCGAAGGAGTGGCTGGAGAAGCTCTCATTGATCCTCGACGTTAGAGGCGTTCAGGTTCTCCCTGGAAGGACGATACACATCTACATGATATACCACGAGGATGGAAGCGTGGATGCACCCGTTGACATGGGAGTTGCCCAGGCCATGGGGGAAACGCCCATTCCCGAGGAATACCTCAAAGCCGAACTCTTCCACATAGCCCCCATTCCCCCAGAGGAGCAGCTGAAAGCCATCAAAAGGCTCGAAGGGAAAAGGATAAGTCTCGACTTCAACCCGACCTACATGGAAGACTACGAGAGGAAAACCGAACTTATGAAGGAGATAGTCTCGCGCGTTGAGGTTATCTTCCCCAACGAGAGGGAGGCGTTAACGATAACGAAAGCCAAGACCGCGGAGGAAGCCGCGAGGATTCTCCACGACTGGGGCGCGAAGCTGGTGGTCATCACAAGGAGCGAGAGGGGAGTTTTAATCTACGACGGAACCTTCAAAGAGTTCCCGGCACTCCCAATAAGCCCCGAGGAGATCGTGGATCCGACCGGGGCTGGAGATGCATTCGCGGGCGGCTTCCTGGCGGGATACTCGAAGGGAGCACCGCTCGAGGAGTGTGTTAGAACAGGTCTCGAGAGAGCCCGCGAGATCCTCAAAAAGATGGGGAGCTGGAGCATAGAGGTTTAGCTCTCAGCAACAGCCTTCGTGAAGACATACAGGGCTATGAGCAGGAAAGCAGCCAAGGCAGTAACCTCGAGCCTCGGAAGGGCAGGGGAGATACTCTCCATGAGGAGGTAAGTTGGAAAAGCCAGCACTACCGCAGCTAAGACGACGAAGTAGTGCTCCTTTGGAGCCCTCTCCCTGTCGAGGTAGCCCATCTCGATGGCCAGAAGAGTTAGGGCCATTATCGCGAGGCCGTAAAGTCCGCCGGTGCGTGTGTAGATGAGGAATGCTCCAATGGTCACGAGGAAGAGGGAGCCGATGAAGTACCACTGGATTCCCATAAGGCCAAGGGGGATTAGGAAGAGGGTCCTACCGTCAATCCTCGCCAGCAGCGCAAAGAGGAGAGCCAATGGAATCACTGAAAAGAGCCGCCTTTTTATCTTCATACACCCATCACCTCTGCTATCGCTGACTTGAGGGGCTTCCTGACATCCCAGTCGATTATTATTCCATAGGCTGCCATCTTCCTCAGCATGGCCTTTCTCTGAAGGCTGAGAAGCTTCAATGCGAGCTCCTCTTCCCTACTCTTTGGCTCGAGGGCCGTGTATGGGTCGGGACTTATGACAACGACGTTGTAGCCGTACCTCGCCATGGTTTTAAGCGCCTCCCTGCTCTCTTCCGTCAGAAGGGGCGAGAAGTATAGCAGCTGAGCCCTCGCCGGGAAGCGGGACTTTATGAGATGCTCAACCTGGTAGGCAATCAGGTTGTTCTTGTCCGGCTTTGCCGTGCTGAGAAAGTCAACGCACTTGAAGAAGTGCCTCTTTCCGTAGTCCGCCCTGATCCAGAGGGGAACTTCTTCAGCCAGTAGCAAACCGAAGCTCGTGCCGTTGTTAAGGGCGTCGAGCATGAGCGAGGCAGCAGCGCGGACGAGATAGTCAAAGACGAGCTCTCCCGTGTAGGAGGAATCGACGATGAAGACGACGTCCACCTTCCTCTCGCTCTCGTACTCGTTGGCCATTATCTTCCCAGTCCTTGCGGTGGCCTTCCAGTTTATTATCTTGAGCGGATCGCCAGGCTGGTACTCCCTTATTGCGTGGAACTCAACGCCCTCACCGACCCTCGGTGAGGGGAGCGGGCCAACGGTTATTTTAGTTCCCCTGGTGGAGTATGGGGTGGGGACGTCCTCGATTATGGGGACGCCAACGATTTCCGTGTAGAGCTCAATCTTCTTATCAACCTTGAAGAAGCCAAAGGGGTCACGGTAGCTGAGCTCGACCCAGTTGAACTCGTGGATTCCGCGCTTTATACGGACCTTATATCTAAGCGTTCTCTCCTCGCCCTTCTTTAGGGAGAGCACGTGCTCCCTGCTCCCTTCGACAAGCTCAAGGCCGGGCGGTATGTCCTCCACAAGCTTAAGGCTCGGGATCCTCTCATGGGACTTTATCCTGAGCCGGATCTCGACTTCGGTGCCCTCTAGAAAGCGATCATGGGGAATGATACGCTCTATCTCAACGTTCAGGCTGGGCTTGAAGAAGAAAACGGCTATGAAGAGCAGCCAGAGAATTGGAAGAACGAGGTAAACCATCTCCCAGCGGAGCAAGAGAAAGGCAAAGAGGACGATGAGCCAAAGGGCTATCAGTATCTCCTCGGCTTTCTCGGTGGGCATCATTCTCCCAGCTAGTCCTGCAGGCTCTTCCCTGCCCTTGACGTCCGTGGGGGTCCGGAGTATGACCTCACCGCTCTCGGCCACTCTTTCACCTCACTCGAACTTGGGAACGGGAACGCGCTCAAGGAGTTTCTCCATGATGCTCTCCTGGCTGACCTTGGTGTACCAGAGCTCGCGCTTGAGGATGAGCCTGTGGCTCAGGGCAGGAACGGCTATCGCTTTAACATCGTCGGGAATCACGTAGTCTCTGCCCTCGAGTGCGGCATAGGCGCGGGAGAGCTTGAGGAGGGCGAGACTTCCCCTCGGAGAGGCACCGACCTCTATCTCCTTTCTGTCCTCCCGGGTGGCGATGACGATGTCCGTTATGTACTCAAGGATGGCGTCGCTGACGTAGACATCCTCGATTGCCCTCTGCATCTCCACGACTTCCTCGGGAGTAAGGATGGAGTTTATGTCTACCTCCTCCTTCTTTCTGGCCATCCTCCTGCGGAGTATCTCTATTTCCTCCCCCCTGCTAGGGTAGCCAACGCGGAGCCTGACCAAGAACCTGTCGAGCTGGGCCTCCGGAAGCGGGTAGGTTCCCTCCTGCTCTATCGGGTTCTGGGTGGCTATAACTATAAAGGGCTTGGGCAGCTCGTAGGTCTTACCCTCCACTGTAACCTGTCTCTCCTGCATCGCCTCGAGGAGTGCACTCTGGGTCTTCGGAGGGGCACGGTTTATCTCGTCAGCGAGGAGGATGTTGGTGAATATCGGCCCCTTCTTGAACTCGAACTCGAGCGTTTTCTGGTTGAAGACGCTCACGCCAAGAATGTCACTCGGAAGCAGATCTGGAGTAAACTGGACGCGCTTGAATTCAACACCCAAAGCCTTGGCGAAGCTCTTCGCCATCAAGGTCTTTGCGAGACCCGGAAGATCCTCAAGCAGTATGTGGCCATCGGCTAAGATTGTCGTCAGGATTAACTTGAGCACCTCGTCCTTTCCTACTATGGCCTTCTTGACCTCTTCCAAGACCAGATTACCCTTCAGGCTTACCTCTTCTACCTTCATTTAGATCAGCCTCCACAATCGCTAGAGCCTTCTCAAGATTATCGAGAAAGTCGCCCTCAGAGCGGAGAATCCTGAGAGCCTCGTTAGAGTCAGAGTTAAGATTCAGGTATGTCTGATTGTAGTCCTCTGAAAGGGTGGCGTATATCTCGATTATCTTCTCTTCTATGAGGGTTCGCGCCACCTTCCCGCTCTTGGCCTTCTCTATCAGGGCAACGGTTCTCTCGATGTCCGTTTTCCTCTCAACTTTCTTGGCCCTCTTGAACTCCGGTCTTGCAACCTGAAGCTCAACGCCAAAGAGGAAGAGCGCCAGCAATACCCCAAGGAAAAGCACAGATAGCCATCTGACCATATAAGAGCCAGCAGTTGCTGCCACAAGCGCTGGAACCGCCGCGAGGAGAAGAAGGTATTTATTGAGCCTCACGCAGCCCACCCCTCATCTTCCTGTAAACATCAAGCGCTCTTTTTGCATCGTCCCAGGTTACCTTCTCCGGAGCGTACTTGGCCTTTTCGAAGAGTCTCGTGAGCTCGACGAAGGCGTCGTGCATGTACCTAACGCGCTCGGCGTGCTCCCAGTGAGTCCAGCTCTCCCTGTAAGGAATACCCAGAACCTCAAGCCAGAGGACGGCGTTCTTGTATATGCCAACAACAGCCTCCCTCGGGTCGCTGAACATGTCAAGGCCGAGTTCGTCGAGCTTTTTATCGAACAGCTCTGCCCTGAGCTTCATCTCTTTTCTCTCCCTCTTCTTGAGAGCATCCCTATAAATGAGCACAGTTGTGTAGACAAAAACAGTGATCCCTGCAATGAGCACGAGGTAGAGGACGTACTGAGAGGAGAGGGACTCCCTAGCAGGTGTGAGTGTGGTAGTGTTGTTGTAATAGATGGGGGCAGGTGGGGCAGCCGAGCCATTGAGGGTGGTCGTGTTGTTCACTGGAATCCTGATCCTGGATATCTCCTTGATGTATCTGCCGATAACCAGAGTCCCTATCCCGGCCAGTGCCCAGACTACGTAGTAGATAAAGGGCTTTCCAGGACCACTCTTAAAAACAGCGAATGGATCCTTCCAGCTCAGGACGACTTCAATCGCGAATACCAACATCAAAAACGCAAGAACAACCCCCAAAACACCCGACCACTGAGCTTCACTACCCCGAGAAATTTCCGAAGTGGCCGAGCTGTAGTTAAGCATGAAGGTCATCAATGAAAATAGCAGTCCAAAGAGGGCTAGAAATTTTACCCTGGTGGACATTTTTATCGGGTGTAGTATGGAAGGCAGGTTTAAAAACTTTTACCCCTAGGTAAAGGTCAGGTGATATGTATGGAGAAGATGCCAAAGCTTTACGTTGAAGTCCCCAAGGAGGGGTGTATCGAAAACAACAAGGCTTCAAGGGACTGTCTCATCATCATGAACAACGTTGAGGTATGGCTGAGGAAGGGCGAGAGCATTCCAGAGTTCATCGACGTCGAGAAAGCCAGGTTCCTCGCCAAAGAAGTCTACGACAGGTTCTACCTTTACGTGGACAGGCTCGAGGGCAGGATGGAGGTGGATGCCGTCCTTGTGCTCCCAGACGGGAGGACAAGAATATACCTAAGGAAGGGCGACGAGCTTCTCCTCCTCCCGGTCGAGGGCTACACTAAGACCCTCATAGCCAACGTGGGCAACCGCGTCAGAACCGGCGACGTCTTCGCAGCGGTAACGACAAAGAAGGGCGAAGTCCACTACCTTAAGCCTCCTAAGACAGGAACGGTTGTCTTCATTGACGAAATAACCAACAGACCGCACTACGTCTACTACATTCTGCCTGAAGAGTAGTCCCCACCTTTGTCTAAATTTTTAGACGTTGGTAGGGATTCACTCTTTCATCCCAGCTATCATGGCGTCTATGCTCGACTTAAGGGCAAGTTTTATGCCGTCCATTGGATCCAGACCTTTGATGGTTCTCGTATTGTTTGCGCTTGTTATTATGAGGGACCATTGAAAAATGCCCTTCCTAAGCGGCCGGCTCTGAAACATGGCTATAAACTTCTGCTCATCTTTCGAGACTTCAAGAATCTCAACATCCGTGTCCCCAAGCTTTGTGGCGTAAACCTCCTTGATCTGGAGGTCTTTATACTCCTCTCGGAGTCTATCTGAAAGATATCCCATTTCGTATACCTCAATTGGAATTTAATTTGTTATTCCTTATATACATTACCTCGCTTCGTTAATAGAAGTACAACCAAAACCGTTATAAGGGCGTGCGTCCACTCCCACTGAAGCACTTTTGGAGTTGAAGGAAATGAAAGTAGAAGTTGGAGATTTTGTGGTGTTCAACTACATCGGAAGATTTGAAGATGGAGAAATTTTTGACACGAGTTACGAGGATATCGCAAAGGAGAACGAGATATACGTGGAGGAGAGGGAATACGGGCCCCTCGGAGTTAACGTTGGCGTTGGTGAGATAATACCCGGCCTTGACGAGGCGCTTATCGGAATGGAGATTGGTGAGAAGAAGACCATCACAATACCACCCGAAAAGGGCTATGGCATGCCAAACCCTGAACTCATCATTGAGGTGCCCATAGCCGACTTCTCAAGCGCTGGCATAGAGCCCATCGAGGGCATGTACGTAATGACCGACTCAGGAATAGCCAGGATAGCAAAGGTTGGATCGGAGAACGTTACCCTTGACTTCAACCACCCGCTCGCAGGCAAGACCCTTGTCTTTGAGGTCGAGATAGTGGACATACAAAAGGTTAAAGAATCAGAGGCCTCCGAGCTGGAAGCTTGAAGCTCCCTTGAAGACCACAACACCCATGACCACGAGCAGCAGGCTGTATTTAAGGCCTGCTGAGAACTTTCCTTCTCTTATAACCCCAATTCCAAGGCCAGAGACTATTGCCTGAAGGACAACGAAGCCTAGCAGTATCGTTTTTATAGTGTCTATTGGGAATGTGATTTCTCCAGTGCTCATAGCTCCCATGACCTGAGATACTATCCCAAGGATAAGCGGTCCGATGACACCGCTTGTTATTATAAAGAACATCACCTGCATGCCCGTTGAGGCCTTACGCTCCTGTTTGATTCTGAGTATCTCCCTGACGTCGTTTCCAACGAAGACAAGGATATCGCTCATAGGGGCGCCCCTTTCAATGGCCTCGATGATAATCATCATGGATCTGTAGATAACAGTGGACTTCCTGTTCCTTATGGCAAATGCTTTGAGGGCTTCGACAGTTGAACGGCCCTTCTTTATCTCAGCGACAGTTTTCTTGAACTCTTCTGTCAATGCACCAAACTTGGCTGTGGTGAGCTCCTCAAGTGCCTCAGAGAAGGATATGCCCGCCCTGAGGGAGCTCGCCAGATAGAAGAATGCATCTGGAAGCATCTTCTCCATTTCCTCAATGCGCTTGTTTATTTTCCAGTAGGGATAGCCAAAGGCCATCCCAAGGAACAGCGCCAAGAACGCAGCGATTGCATAGAGCCCAGTAAGGAATAGGCCAACCACGAGGGCTCCAATTAGTCCCATAAGGAAAGACACAACGAGATACTCGGTAGCCAGGAAGTTTATTCCAGCGGAGTATATGAAAACTTCATAGCGCTTCAACCACTTCTCTGGAAGGAGCCGTTCAACAAGCCGTGTTGAAAGTGATGACAGTCCCTTGGGCATCTTCTTCACCTCGGCTCTCCCTTCTTAATCATGTTGACTATGATGAAAGACAGCGCCGGGAATGCAAACCAGAGTATTATCGCCAAGGTCTCCGGTGGCATTATGAGCGCCTGCGCCATTACTGACCCAGCCAGGATTCCGACGACGAACATCGTCGGCATGACTATGGTCATAAACATGTAAATGAAAGCTATACCATTGACCCTCTGGACGTACTCTATCAGCTTCATCCTGTATTCAAAGGCAAAATCTTCTGCCAGCTTGTAGAGAACTTCCGAGAGGTTTCCACCAAACTTCACAGCTCTAAGGATCTGCTTAACAACCCTGCTCACATTTTCTGAACCCATCTTCTCGTCGAACTTCGTTAGGGCCTCTTCAAAGGAGGAACCTGTCCTCATGTCTCTGAGTATAAGCTCAAACTCCTCGGAGATGACACCATAATCGGCACGTGCAACTGATAGTATTGCCTCGGATATACCAACTCCCGCGCTTAGGAGTGCGGCCATGTGTCTGAGCGCATACGGCATCGCTCTCTCAACATCGACGACCCTGCGTTTCCACACCATTTTAGGGTACTGCCTCATGTATATGAAGCCACCAATGAAACCAAGAATGCCAATTAGAATGGACGTATCTATTGGCATGTAAATAAGGTACGCAAAAAGGAACCCAAAGATACCTGAGAATATTGCAACACTAAGCATGAGGGCAACGTACTTATCCGTGGGCATCAAAATGCTGGCCCTGTATAGATCCTGATCGAGACCTTTAAAGGAGTTTGTGAGCGACCCTATTGGGCCTCTAAAATAGCGGAGCATTGTTTCAGCGAGCCTCTCTGAGAAGGGCTTCTGAATCTCCTGCTTTCTCCATTCGAGAAGTTCTTCTATCTCTCTCTCCTTCTTCACTTCTGTCTTTTCCATTTCGATCTCTTTCTGGAGCTCCTTAAGGGCCCTCAGCCTTTCTTGGACGCTCTTACCTTTCGGAATTCTCCTAAGGGGCTTTTCAGTTACCTCAATGGTTTTTCCACCTAGTCGCTCCAAAAAGTCTGTGAATGCCTTAACGATGCTCACGATTATCACCCTTAGATCAGATTCCTAATCTGTCTGCTGGTCTCAATGCTGCTTTCGGCCTCAATCTTCTTGAGTAACGCTTCTTCATCGACGTAGAACTGCCTTATGTAGTACCCAACCTTCTCAATGCTCCTGATGCCCTGTTCAACCATCCAGTCAAGGATTATTTTCCTCTTTTCTTTCTCCAGCTCCAGCTCTGCCATGCTCATTCCGGTGTGGTGAGCGAGTGCATTGAGGGTCTTGCTCGGAACACCCGTAGGAACGAGCTCATCTTTAGCAGGATCATACTTGTATAACTTGTTCAGCTGGATGTTCTCCCCCTCTATACCCGAAATCTCGGCTATCTCTGTTATCCTTCTGATGGTTCCCTTCTTCCTGCTGTGGAACCTGACCTGCATTATGATGATGTCAAGGGCCGGAATCATTATCTTGGGGACGTTCATCGGCGGACTCTCGAGACGGATTATAGTTTCCCTAGCAGAGTTAGCGTGGATTGTGCCCATACATCCGTCGTGACCCGTGTTCATTGCAGTGAACATCGTTCTTGCCTCTGGGCCACGAACCTCACCAACGATGATTCTATCAGGACGCATACGCAGGGTGTTCTTAACGAGGTCATCCATGGTTATTTCTCCCTTACCCTCAAGGTTGGGGGGCCTCGTTTCAAGACGCACCCAGTGTTCAACTGGAAGCTGGAGCTCCGCGGTATCCTCAATAGTGATGACACGCTCGCTCGGGGGAATGAACATTCCAATGGCATTCAGGGTAGTGGTCTTACCCGAGCCAGTTCCACCGGCGACGAGTACGTTGGCCGGCTTTACTCCAAGGCCATCAACGAATATCCACAGCAGAGCTGCTATGTCAGTGTTCATAGTTCCGTACTTGATGAGGTCTATAATCGTGAGCGGATCCTTCTTGAACTTACGGATGGTTATGGTGGGTCCATCAAGACTTATCGGAGGTATAGTGGCGTTCACACGGCTTCCATCAGGCAGACGGGCATCGAGAAGCGGACTCTGCTGGTCTATTCTCCTGCCGACCTCCCTAGCTATGCGCTCGATTATGTTGAGTATCTCCCTGTCTTCGGGGAACATTATGTTGGTCTTACACATGTTAAAGCGCCTGTGCCAGACGTAAACGGGTCTTTTGGTTCCGATTACCATAATCTCCTCGAGGTTGTCGTCGCGGACGAGCGGGTCGAGCTTACCGTAACCTATCATTGACTGGACGATCATCTCCGTGAGTATCTCTATCCTGCCCTCCGAGAAGTGTGGTGCCTCTTCCTTTATCATCTTCCTGATGGCGTTCATGAATACCCGCCGGCGCTCTTCGGGGTCTGGAAATGCCGTGGGGTCTATCTGAAGCTCTGTTATTGCCCTCTCCTTGACCCTCTTAAAGAGCTCCTCCTCATCGCGGGTGAGTTTGGGAAGACGGATCTCATATATCGGAACTGGCTCTCCCTTAACCTTGAGAATGCGGACGTTGCCGTAGGCATCGAGGACCTCAGCCCTTCCAGCATAGGTTGTCTCCTCTGTACGGGCGGATGAGCCAAGTATGTCCTGAAGTGTTGAGGGGGGCTTGGGTTTTGGCTTTTCAACCGGTTTGGGTTTTTTCTCCGGAGTATCCTTGGTGAGTATCTCCCCAAGGAGATCAGCGCCAGTGGGCCTGCTCTTCAGAGCTTCCTCAGGGGAGGGCCTGCTGAGAATCTCCTCTAGATCAATCCCACCTTTCTCATCCACAAAAGGAAGCGACTCCTCTTTCTCTTTTTTCTTTTCATCCTTGAGCATGTTCTCAAGGAGATCATCCTCTCCGTTAAGTATCTCATCTATCCATGAGAGGCCTTCTTTCTTCTTTTTCTTCTCATCTAACACCAACTCTCACCGCCCCTCGTTCGTCCAGCTAACGTGATAGGTTATATCCACACTTCTCCCCATGAAGATTATCCAGACCGGGAAGTCGAATCCCGCCTGGCGCGGGGGAGTGATTTCAGGTGTTCCTACTGAGATACCGCTTATCAGCGTGTTCGAGAGCTGGAACATTCCAGGGAGAGATGGAGCCGGCTGCGGCTGAGGAGTCTTCTGTGGTGGAGTGAGACCTTTGTATCTCCAGACGAAGTCCTCCATATACTCTCTGTAGGTCATGGTGTAGTTAGGTACGAAGTCGTAGGTCTCGGCACCATCGAAGATGATGGGTATCGACGCTGCAAAGAACGTGTTGAAAAGTCCGCCTTCGTTGGGAACGTTGGCGAGGCGGAATGTGACCGTTCCGTCGTACTTAAGGATTTTAATGTGGCCATCAACCATCGGAAACATACTTCTCAGATATATGACCTTGGGAGTGTTTATGAGCTGGGGATATATAACCCCACAGCTTATTACCGAGATCTCATCAAGATCCTCTATAACGCCGCTAACCTGACTTCCGTTGTACTCAACAGAGGTTATCTTAGCCTGATCACCACAGGCAGTTTGATAGTCCACGGTTGGGATGATGTAGGAGTAGTGAGAGGTTATCCTGAAGTTCACAACAACCGTTTCATAGGGCATTATCCAAAAGCCAGTGTAATAGTTAAGGGTCGTCCTCTGGATGTTTGAGAGGTTATGAATTACATTATCCCCAAGGAGAAATGCCTTCATCGCCTCACTGTTGTCGAGCCTGTAAACTGTGAAGTCATAGCGCGGATTAACCACTATAAACTTCGGGAAGGGAGCTGTGTTGACTATGGTGACATTTAGGTCTATCATTACCTGCCCCATTATACCGATATTGTTGTAGGTGTCCCCTGGAAGGCTATAGGTCGCTGCACTAACTAGAGACGAAGCTAACAAAAGAATAAAGAGAGATACTGCGAGGCGCTTCATGTTAATCACCTCAGCTCGCGACCTTCGCTATGTAGAGGTACTGCTGGTTGGAGAGTATGTCTGGTACGAAGATCGACGGAACCCTAACGATGACGAGGAACTGGGTGTTCGGATCGAGCACGAGCATGCCCGACTCCTTCTCCAGGTCGACTATCTCCCATCCGTATGCCCTGAGCTGCTCTTTAACATCCTCGCTGGCCTGTATCTTTCCAGCTGCTATCGCCTTGAGTATCTCAGTGAGGTCGACGGTGTAGGTGTAGCTCGCCGAGGCGCTCTGGGTAGCCGTCTGGGTGTTCGTGTAGATATCGCTGATGGCCTGGCCGTTGGTTATTGAAGTGTCTCCCGGCGTGTATGTGGTCGTGTGATCCTCGGTGTACTGGGTTGAGGATGAGCTGCTTGAAGAGCTGGTCTGGCTCTGGGCCTCGTTGACCGATATGGTTCCAGCCTCAGTCGGTAGGAGGACGAGCTGGACGTAGCCCTCGTTCACTATCTCCTTGAACTGGGCATTGGTGGCGTTCTTGGCGAATATCATTATCTTGTCCCCCGGAGCGAGGAAGGCTCCGTTTATCTTGTCCCTCGAGAGGACGAGGGCAATGTCAACGAACTCAACCTTGTAAACTTTGTACTGGATAAGATCCTTGTAATCCATTATTCCTCCGAGAATAGACTTAGCCTCAGTCTTTGTGACGATTCTCTTGAGGTCACCCTTCTGCAGTATAACGTTCTGAGTTGGTATAGTGTCGATGAGGTAGTAGTAATAGTCCCTCCAGAGCTCGAGAAGGTACGGCGAGGTTGTGATAGAGTTGACCTCCTCTATCGTGGTTGCGCTCGCAACCTGATCCTCAAGACTCTTCATGGAGTCAATGACCTTCTTTTTGATGTCGTCGGGCAGAGGCATCGAGAGAAGCGGCTGAAACTCCATCTCTATGCTCTTTATCTTCTCCTGTTTGGCCTGGTTAAGCTGCTTCTCGTACTCGAGACGCTTCTGCTCCGCAAGGTATGCCTGATACTCCTGCCAAGCCTTTGCATAGGCAGCCTTAACGTCTATTGCGTTGACCTCATCAACGGACTGGGCAGAGTTGATCTCATTTATGAGCTCCTGCTTAGCCTGCTGACCAATGGTACTATTCATTATCTCTCCTTGGAAGTACTGGTTAACCTCGGCCAGCTTTTTGGCCTTAGCCTGCGATAGCTGCTCTGCGGCACGGTTTTGGAGATAGACATATGCTCCCACAGAGATTACAAGAATGATAATGATGAGAATCGCAGCACCAGTAAGAATTCTCTTCCTTCTCTCTCTTTCCCTAATGCTCCCCACTGGACGAGGTTTTTTAGGGGGCTTTTTGACTGGGGGTTTGGCCACTTTAGGAGCGTCAGGCTCCGCACTGGCCTTACCTAGTTCCCTCAAACGGCGAATTTTCGCCTCGATATCTTCGGACACGTTGAGCACCACCATCAACTGTTATCATAATCAGCTTCTCGTATCAAATAGTTTTTTGAACCTCAAGCTTTATTTAGATTTCGGTGGTGATATGGAGCGGTTAGAGATTAGAGTAGTTGAAATTCGGGGAAAATGTCCCGTTTTTCGCCTTGGGGACAAAATAGTGATTGATGGCCCAACCATCAACCTAGAGGAGACAGACGCACTGTGCACCCATGCTCTTGCCTCGCTACTGCCGTACATAGTTGCACTGCGAAAGGGTATTAAGCCAAAAGAACTTGGGCTTGGTATGGGAGAGAAAGCCTACGTGCAGTGCCTTGATCCTGGACCGCCCTACACAGACGGAGGGACGGTAATCTTCGAGATAACGGTGGTGCGAGATGAAGCAGAGAAAAGCTTGGCGAGTTGTGAGAGAGGTAATTGACGAGGCTGATATCATCGTCGAGGTAGTTGACGCGCGAGACCCTATAGGAACGAGGAACAGAAAACTGGAGAGACTCGTTCAGGAGGAGGGAAAGCCGCTCCTTATAGTCATGAACAAGGCCGACCTCGTGCCCAAGGAGTGGGCCGAGGAATATAAGAGAAAGAGCGAGATTCCGGTCGTTTTTATCTCCGCCCGCGAGAGGAAGGGAACAGGAATTTTAAGGAGGGAAATCAAAAAGCTCGCAAAGGGCCTGCTGGACGAGCAGGATAAAGTCAAGGTGGCCCTCATAGGCTATCCTAACGTCGGCAAGAGCACGATAATCAACACGCTGAAGGGCAAGAAGGCCGTAGGAACAGCCCCTATTCCTGGCTACACAAAGGGAAAACAGCTCATAAGGCTGAGCAAAAAGATATGGCTCCTCGACAGCCCCGGAGTGGTTCCCATAGACGACTTCGACGAGCTCGTTATCAAAGGGGGCTTTCCCGCAGACAAGATAGAGGAACCCGTTAAGCCGGCACTGAAGCTCATCGGCAGAATCCTGGAGACGAGAAAGGAGGCGCTAACGGGAAAGTTTGGCATTAAAGACTTTTCCAGCGAAGAAGACATCCTTAGGGATATAGGAAAGCGCAAGGGCATAATCAGGAAGGGCGGCGAGGTTGACCTTGAGGAAACGGCTCGCTGGCTCCTCCGCGAGTGGCAGACCGGAAGGTTCACCCTCTTCGGAAAGGAAGAGGAGAAAGGCCAAGAGTTCGTCTGGGACTTCGAAGATGTTCTTGACGGCATCGAGAAGGATCTGCTCCTCGACCCAAGGAGGATACTCTGGAAATACGGCGAAGAGCTGAGGGAAAAGCTTGACAACACGAAGCGGGTTGGAATACGGGAAATTGAGGGGTTCACCGTCGGCATTGCGACGGGCTTCAAGAAGTGCGACGGCGGAATAAAGCTCCTCGAAAAGCTCACCGGAAAGCATGTCCTTGCGAGTGAGTGCTTCGGGAAGAAGTGGAAAGGTGTCGTTGTGATAATGGAGTGATGAAGGATGAGACTGCTACTCACGACTTCTCAGGGAATTGAAGATTTAGCAAAGGCCGAGGTAGAGAGCCTTCTCAGCCAGCTTGGAGTTCCGTTTCGGGTAGAGGAAAAGCCGCTGGGCGTAGAGGGTAGAGTCCTGGCCGAAGTAGGCGAGGCCTTCTACACCGATGAGAAGGGCAGAAAGAGGGAGCTGAGCGTTGCGACATATTTAAACGAACGCTCAAGACTGCTCCACCGCGTCATAGTTGAGATAGCGAGCGAGAGGTTCGAGGGAATAAGTGAGGACGAATCAGAGAGGGCGTTGAAGAAAATAGAAGACTTCGTGGCTTCCCTTCCAGTGGAAAAATACATCAAGGTCAGTGAGAGCTTCGCGGTTCGCTCCTTCAGGAAAGGAGAACACAAGATAACCAGTGTTGATATAGCAAAAACCGTCGGAAAGGCAATTTTTGACAGGTTGAGCAGATACGGGACTCCAAAGGTTAACCTCGACCATCCAGCGGTTATCTTCCGAGCGGAGCTGATTGGTGACGTATTCTTCCTCGGAATAGACACCACCGGCGATTCTTCCCTCCACAAGCGGCCTTGGAGAGTCTACGACCATCCAGCACACCTCAAGGCTAGCATAGCTAACGCACTCATAGAGCTGGTCAAGCCAGACGGTGGGCCCTTCATCGACCCCTTCTGCGGAAGTGGGACGATTCCGATAGAGCTGGCTTTGGGAGGCTACGGAGGCAAAATAATTGGCCTTGAGAAGTACAGAAAGCACCTCCGTGGGGCCAAGATGAACGCACTGGCCGCTGGAGTTTACGACAGGATAGACTTTATACTCGGCGATGCGACGAAGCTGAGCGAATACGTTGAGAGCGTTGACTTCGCGGTGAGCAACTTGCCCTACGGCCTCAAAATCGGGAGGAAGAGCATGATACCAAAGCTCTACATGGAGTTCTTTGGTGAACTGGCCAAGGTTCTTGAAAAGCGCGGCGTTTTCATAACGACGGAGAAAAGGGCCATAGAAAAGGCGATAGGGGAGAACGGCTTCAAGATTGCCCACCACAGGCTCATCGGGCACGGTGGATTAATGGTGCACACCTACGTTATTGAATAACTATCCCTAATCTTCCTAAAGGGCTAAAGCCAGCCAACAGCTTCTCGCTCCCAAAAAAGGGCATAAATAACAGCTAAGAAGAAGGGGAAAGAGAGTCAGACCCTCAGGCCCTTGATGGCCTGGAGGGTCTCCTTCAGATCCTCGTAGCCAAAGCGCAGGTACTTTCTTCCCTCTTCCTCATAGCCGTCGGCGAAGGCGCTCCAGGCTCTGTTAAGGGCCCTTTCGCCCCTGCTGAAGACTGTCATTATGGTTCCATAGGTCATGAGGCCCTCTATCCTGAGAGGCTGGGCCTTCTCTGCGAACTCTTCGAGCTCCTCCAGTACGGCGGTGAGTTCACTGAGAACCTTCTCCCTTGGGACGTCCATTATGGCCTCGAGCCTTGCGAGACTCTCGGTGAGGAGCCTTTCAAGCTCCTTGACGCCGCCGGTTCCGCTCTGGGCAGCTCTGTGGAGCTCCTCTTTGGCACCCTGTCTTCTCAGGACTATGCCAACGGCCATGACACCGAGCGAAACCGCCAAGCCACTCCACATCGGCGGTATCCTGGCAGCCGTGATAGCTCCCCCAACGAGTCCAATGGTGAGTATGACGTTGCCTATGAGCTTCTTCATTTCCATCACCTCATGGGTGAAGGACTCCCAGCACGGTGAGGACCGCGAACAGGAGGGTCATCGCGGCCTCTCCTACCATCAGACCTGCCGCAACCGGGAGGACCTTCTCCGTAATGAACTCGTGTCCCTTCTTCCTCTTGGCGACCTCGTGGACGATACAGCCTATTCCGTAGGGAATGATGTAGAGCATCGGCAGGTACATCGAGAGTCCAACGAGGACTCCAAGTCCTGGAATGCCGCTCATCGAAAGGGCGAAGCCGAGGATTCCACCGGCGATGAACTTGTCCACCGGGACATTTCCTCCGAGGATGGCCTCGACCATCGACTTGAGGGCCATTGCCTGCGGCGCCGGAACCATCTCGTTTCCTATTCCGTAGGCCTTCCAGATGAGACCGACGACGGTCAGGGCTATTATCGGCCCTATCCAGGCGGTGAGGAGCTCGACCTTCTGCTGCTTTGATGGGATGCCTCCTACGAGGTGGCCCGTCTTGAGGTCCTGCATCATGTCAGCCGCTCCGGAGATGGCGACTCCGACGGTGGCGCCAAGGAGTATCGTGAGCGGGACGTTCTTGCCGGTCAGGTAGAGGAGTATCATGACCGACACGAGCGAGAGGCCGGAAACCGGGCTCCAGTCGGTCATTCCAGTGGACATTGCAACGAGGAGCGACGCGACGAAAATCCACACGACGCCGACGAGGGCCGTGAGCAGGCTCCTGCCCAGGCCGAGGTCTCCAAGCTGGTAGGTTGTCACCAGCAGAAGGAGGAACGCCAGGGCGATTCCAGCGTAGAGGTAGCTTATCGGCAGCTCCTCGTTCCTAGCCCTTGAGCCCAGCTTGCTGGCTCCCGCAATGCTCTTGATGGCAACGACTATGACTGGAAGCGAGAGTATGAGACCAGCTATGGAGCCTCCAAGGAGCATTCCGATACCGAGGGGCCTTGTCATGTTGGCGTAGACGAAGGAGCTTATCGCACCGTCGGTGACATCACTTGGAATCCATCCAAGGGCCTTGACGAGTGGGGTGATAATGTAGTAGGAGAGCACTCCACCAGCAAGGACTATGAGACCATTCCTTCCGGTTATGAGTCCCATTCCGAAGACCATAAGGGAGAGCGCTATTGTGAGGTTGACCCAGGAGGGCAGGTGAAGGATAGAGCCGAGGTCAACGTACTCCGGGATTATTTCTGGAAGGCCGAGGATGGGGAACTGCTGAACGAGATAGACTCCGGCACTGACTATCATTCCAAGGAAGAGCAGCCTGGCCTTCTCGATTCCGCTTCCCGGGGTCTTGAGGACGGTAGCGACTGCAGTTCCCGTCGGGAACCTGAGGCGGTCTATCTCGATCATCTGCTTCCTCAGTGGGATTATGAAGGTGATTCCCAGTATGGCTCCAGCCGCGGTTGCAATGAAGAAATACGGCATGTTGATTTCCTCGTTGAGACCCATTATGTAGAGCGCCGGTATGGTGAATATGACTCCGGAGACCGAGATGTTAACTGCGGAGGCTATTGTCTGGACGATGTTGTTCTCGACGATGGTTCCCTTCTTGAGCAGTCCCCTGAGGATTCCCCAGCCGACTATAGCGGCTATTGCAGAGCCGCCGGAGGTGAATCCCATAATCATTCCGGCGTAGGTGAAGCTCGCAGCCATGAAGGCGCCCCAGATCACACCAAGTATTACCGCCGCAGGCGTGACTTCGCGATAGGTTCCCTTTTCTTCACCCATTTCTCAACCCCCTGCACAGTTATGAGCACTCATGTCCACATTGGTATGGAAAGCTTAGGGCATAGGTATTGCTTTTTTTAGGATATAAAGTTTGTTAGGACGTTAAAATTCAAGAACGGGAATTTAAAACCAACAAACAGCCAAATTAAGCCTTTATGGAGGTTTTTGATATTTCATGAATAAGGATTCATCAGCAGCATGTTCAAATGGACACCAGCGCACATTACGTCATTACAGTATCGAAGAATCTTTGAGGACAGATGAAACAAAACGAACGATGACCCGTTGGAGAAGATAACTCGAAAGTAACTTAGAAGAAATTCAAAAGAAAACGAATGAAAGTCGACTTATTACCCTCAGTGTCATACTCAGAACGGCTTTTTTGTCGTTCGGTTTGTGTATGGTGAGCTTCCACTTTCCTTTGGGCAACTCAATCACCGTGTCTATATGATGGGTTTCTCCAAAGTCCTTCAAAACTTCGCCGTCGTTTGATACTATCTTCACATCTACTGGAATGTCGGAGTCAATCTTCACCGTTAGGTTAGAGGGGCCAGCAAAGACGTACTCCAGAGTTTCTCCAGAACCCAAGAACTTCGCCTTGCTGTAAGCGAATTTGGTCTCAACGCAGCCGGCAGAGAGAACCAAGAGCACAACGAGGAAAACAGCAAGGCGCCTCATCCACACCACCGAAGAGAGTTATGAAAGAAAAACTTTAAAAAGTTTCTCAGCAGAGTATCGAGCTCTCCGCTATAACGTCCTCCTCTAAAGTCCCGATACCCTCTATCCACGCCTCAATCCTGTCGCCGTGCCTGAGCGGACCGACGCCTGCGGGGGTGCCGGTGGCGATGATATCGCCCGGCTCCAGCATCATTATTGAGCTTATGTACTCTATCAGCTCGGGAACTTTAAAGACCATCTCACTCGTTCTGCCGAGCTGTCTAAGCTCGCCGTTTACCTTCAGACCGATTTCAAGGTCACTGATGTCAAGCTCGCGCTTGTCCACAACTCTAGGCCCGACCGGTGCGAATGTATCGAAGCCCTTCGAGAGGGTCCACGGCATGCCGCTTTTCCTTGCTTCCGCCTGCAAATCTCTCGCCGTAATGTCGAGCAGTATTGTGTAGCCAAGGACGTAGTCCATCGCCTTCTTCGCAGGGACGTTCTTCGCGCGCTTACCAATTATCACAGCAAGCTCGACCTCGTGGTCAACGCGCTTGCTCATCCGTGGGAGGACTATCGTTGAGTTGGGACCGATTAGAGCCGAGGGCGGCTTTAGGAAGAAGACTGGCCTTTCAGGGACGTCGCTCTCCATTTCCTTAGCGTGCTCCGCGTAGTTCTTGGCGAGCGCTATTATCTTGGTCGGCCTGATCTCGTAATAGGTGTCACGAAAGGGGAGTCTAATTAGGGACATTGAAAACCACCAGAAGACCTACTTTTCAAGGGTTTATAACCCTACGCAGAAAAAAGAGAAAGTTCAGTTGACCTTCACCTCAACCCAGTCAATTTCAAACTTCTTGTTCACGTTTGCCACCCATTCCTCGAGGTCAACAATAATTATGATTGGCCTGGCTTCGAGGGTTATGGACACTTCGGCGGTACCGTTGACCCAAACGACCGTGTCCATGAACCTGCCGTTCTCCATGACTATTCTAAGCTCTACCGGCATTGTGAAGTTGTTTGCATCAATCAGCCTGAAGGTCAGGTTGTAGCTGCCGCTCTCGTTGTCAACCGAGAGGTTTTCGATGGTGTAGTCGGGCAGTTCCGTTCTGTTGAACCATTCGCCGAAGAACCAGTTTAGGTTCCTGCCCGAGGCCCCTTCAAAGGCCCTCTGGACATCGGCAAAATCGCAGGTTGCTCCGTGACAGTCGTGAAGTATTTTTCTCAACCCTTCAAAGAAAACCTCGTCTCCGAGCACGAACCTGAGCGAGCGAAATACGAAAGCGCCCTTGTAGTACACCACGGGGATGAAGTCCTCGGCCCAGTAAGCCTTGGGGTTGTTGATCCTAATCGCTTCGTAAATCGGTCTGGATGTGCCGTATTCGGCAACGAAGTCCTCTATGCGGTCAAATACGGTAGTGTAGCTCGCAGGCGCGTAGTGGGTGGTGGCAAGCATCTGGAAGTAAGTGGCGAAGCTCTCGTCGAGGTAGCCGAGCTTTACGTAGCCGGCGAACCACATGTGGGCGATCTCGTGGAACACAAGTGCCGGGTTGCGGTAGACGAGGTCGCCAAAACCCTCTCTGGCACCCAGAACGACCGAATTGACCCCCGGCATCTCCATGCCGTGCCCGATGTTGTAGTAGGGCTCAAACACCACAGATAAATTCTCAAGCGGTGCAACGCCGGTGACGTTGATGTACAGTCCGAGGGAGAGTGCTATTAAGCGCTCCATCTTCCGCCAGATAACCGGGTCGTACTTCTCATGCGGAATGTAGGCCGTAACTTCGATGCCGGCCGTTGTGAAGTCCTCGGTAACGATGCCCCAATGATAAATAAACGCCTCACCGAGGGCATAGGGGAGCTTAGGGCCGCTGAGCCGGCCGGTGGAGTTGAAGAAGCCGTAGCCCGGTACTACAAGGGTGTATCCATCGGGCAGGGAGTACGAGAGGTTCAGACCGGTGGAAACCGCGTTTATCTCCCACCAGGTAAGCGGTGAGCCGATGTAGTGGTAGGTTAATTCCACGAAGGCGCTGTAGTTCAGCACGTAGGTGAGCTCCCCGCGAAGGGTTTCCCCCGAGGAGTTGAACCTCACCGCGTAAATGGACAGATAGCCGTGCTTCTCAACTATCCTGTGCTCGTCAAGCCGTGAGAAGTCAATGGGGACGCCTTCAATCGTGAGGTTGACCCTCAGGAAGCCCGAGTTGTCGTTGAGGTGGGAGAGCATGAAATAAATCACCTTCTCCGAGAGATTGCTCAGCACGAAGTCGTAGCGCCCGCGTATCAGTTCCCCATCGTACTCAATGCTCAGGTTGCCGCGCTGAACCAAGGTTGATGAGATGAGCTCATCCCACAGGGGATCGTCGCTCACGGGTGTCAGGTTTTCGACCCTAGGATTTTCTGGATATAGCACCGCGAAATTGGAGGCTCTACTGGAAGGGGTAAGGCTGGAAGTGCTCGTTGACGTGCCGCTTTCCCCGAGACAGCCGCTCGCAAGAACCATAAAAACGAGGAGAAAAGTGAGGAGGCGTTTCATATTATCCCCTCAGTTGACCTTCACAGCGATGCCATTGATATCGAACTCCCTGTTCACGTTGGCCATCCATTCGTCGGGGTCGATTATTATCGTCGTTGGCTTAGCTTCCAGGGTGACATCAACGCTCCCGAGGCCATTTTCCACCCAGACCGTCTTATCCACGAACCTGCCGTTTTCCGTGACTATTCTAACGTAAACGGGCATCGTGAAGTTGTTCCTGTCAACGAGCTTAAAGATGAGCCTGTACGAGCCGCTCTCATTGGCCACCGTGAGGTTCTCAACCGTGTAGTCCGGCAGCAGCGTCGAGTTAAACCACTCGCTGAAGAACCAATCGAGGTCTTCGCCGGAGACGTTCTCGGCTATACGCTGGAAGTCCTGGACGGTGCAGTAAGAACCGTGGCACTCCGTTAGCGCCTCGTGGAGAATCTCATTGAACGTTTCATTTCCAAGGACAAAGCGGAGAGAGCGTAGTATGAAGGCACCCTTGTAATAGAGGACGGAATGCACCTTCCAGTAGGGAATCGAAGCGTTCATGGCCTGGTAGTAGGTGAAGTTTCCGGATTCCATTATCGCCCTTCTCTCCCTATTGTTTGCCCATGCGGGGAATCCCTCGGGGTTCCAACGGGAATAGGCCTCAAACCTCATGAACTCGGCAAAGGCCTCGTTGAAGCGATGGAAGCTTGCGTAGTGGACGAACCACTCGTGGGCCAGCTCGTGGAAGAACAGGGAGGCATAGTTGGTTGCGGAATCCTCCATATCCACCGGACAGTCCACGAGGAACGTTCCCTTCACGTCAAGACCCTTGGCCATCTCCCCAAATATCTCCCTTGAACGGTAGAAAAATCCTGGGACAAAGACCACGTCGAACCGCTCAACCGGTCTGATTCCAGTAATGTTCGTGTACAGCCCAAAGGCGAACTCAAGCTCCTTCTGGACGAGGTTTAGACCCTCCTCGCTGTAGCAGCTCCCCGAATAGTAAACCGTCACGTTGACGCCATTAACCGACAGCTCCTTCCAGCCGAGGTTCTGGAGATAAAGCGAGAAACCGAGGTGGGGGTATAATGGTGAAGTGTAGACCACCTTTGAACCATTGCGGACGACTCCGTAGTCAAAGAGCACGAAAACAGTGTCTTTGGGCAGATGGGGGTGACAGTAATAGTCGCGTTCTTCGACGCAAACTCCCACCAAGAGAAGTCCGTTCCAATGAGAACGTCACGCTCCCACATCTGGCGTATATAGTCCTTATTTTCGAGGTAGCGGAAATCGTAGGTGACAACGCCTTTTAGGGTGGTGAAGTTCGTCGAAACGTTGACCGCGTAAAACCCAACACCAAAGCCCTCATCATCAATCCACCGGTAAACGTTCATACGGGAAAGCTCAAGCGGAACGCCCTCAATGGTAATGTTGAGGGTTAGGGGGCCGTTTGGGGTGACGAGAAGTGCCAGATAAAGTGTCCTTGAGGTGAAATTGGTGAGAACAAACTCGTATCTTCCCCTGAAGACGCCGTTGGTGTAGTTGACTGTTATGTTGCCATGCTGGGAGTATGGAACTTTGGCATATTTCTCCACGAAAAATCCCTGGACTTCCCCATAGCTCAGATTAACGACCTTTGGCTCCTCAGGATAGAGGAACTTCACAGGGGGAACCTGCTCCACGGAAGTCGTTGAAGTGGTTTCAAGCGCGGGTGAAGAAGCACTCGAAGGCGTGCTAGTCGGGGTATTCCCACCGCCGAGACAGCCGCTCACTATGACCATGAAGACCACAAGAGGGACCAGAAGCGATGCCCTCCGCATTTTTATCCTCCAGTAAAATTTAAACCCAAAGAAGTATAAAAGGGTTTTGAAGGAGAATTAAAATCAGAGCCTTAGCCCCTCAGCGGCTCCGGGATGCTCCTCTCCCACTGCTCTCTAGCGAGCTCACCGGTGTACTTGAATTTCTCAACCTTCTTCTCGGCTTCCTTACGCTCCTTCTGGTGGTCGATGAGGAACTCCTGCACCTTCTTGATGAGGTAGCGCTTGCACTCGCCGCAGGTCAGCTCTCCAGCCTTACAGGCGTGGTAGCGCTCCATGAGCTTCTTATCGTCCTCCTCGAAGAATATCTCCAGCCACTTAAAGACGACACACTTCTCCGGGTTGCCGCCCTTCTCGCGCTGCTCCTTGAGCGTCGGCTGGCCGCCGGTCAGGGCGTACTTCCATATCTTCTTGCCGGCCTCTTCCGGGTCGTCGGTCAGGTAGATGGCCGTCTCCGGCTTGCTGGCGCTCATCTTGCCCTCAAGGCCCATCAGACCGGGTACGAACTTGCTGTGCAGAGCCGCCGTCTTGTAGTAGCCAAGACTCTCGGCAAAGTCCCTTTGCAGTCTCCAGTAGGGGTCCTGGTCTATGGCCGCTGGAATTAAACAGCGCTTCTTCTCAAAGAAGGTCGGCGCGGCCTGAATAGCCGGATAGAAGATCATTCCAATCTTGCTCTGCTCGGTGAAGCCAAAAACGGCTTTCGCCATCGAGAAGTTTATCTTTTTAGCTATCGGAATGGCCATCTCGTAGATTTTGGTGAACTCGCTGTTCTGGAAGATGAAGGTCCTGTCCGGGTCGAAGCCGACAGCTATGATGTCGAGGATGTTCTGGTAGGCCCAGTACTTGGTGTCGTCAAAGCTCAGCTTCTCCTTGAAGAGGAACTTCTCGTCGTCGGTTATCTGGATGTAGAGGTTCACGTTGAACTTCTCCTGGAGCCATTTCGTCGCGAAGAAGGGTATGATGTGGCCTATATGCATCGGCCCGCTCGGACCCCTCCCGGTGTAGAGGAAGAAGCCCTTTCCGCTCTCATAGTCCTGGAGAACCTTATCGTAGTCCCTGTGGGAGAAGAAGAACCTCCTCCTGAAGTAGAGCGGCAGCTCGCTCTTGGTCAGCTGGGCGGTCTTCTCAAGCAGCTCGTCCGTCAAAGGACTCGTTCCAAACTCCTCTATCAGCTTGTTGTAGTCTACCAATCCCTCAACGTCCCATGGGGTAACCTTAAACTCGTCCATTCAAAGCACCTCCATTTCCAGTGGAAACGAAACTCCAGACTAAGCCGGGGCAGAAGAGGAAGGCTTCACCAAGGCCAAAAACAATCACCAAGCATGGGAAGAGAAAGGAAGGAAGAGGATTTAAAGTTTTTGGAAGTCATGAAAATTACGACTTTTATGCTACTACCCTTAATATTAAACGATAAACAGTAAATCTTAAAAACAATTTAATATATCAATGTGTTGGCGATGTCTCGTGATTAAACATAAAAAGATGTTAACATTGTTGTGCATATTAGGAGTAATAATATCGAGTTATGCACTAGCGGCCCCTGTAGGAACCAAATGGTCCAAAGTTAACCATGAGGACTTTGGATCGTACGTTATATACAACAGCGCAGTACTAGAATACAGCGGGTATTTTGTCGGATATGAGGACGGAGAACAGCGTGCAATATACGTTTTTAAAGTGACATCTACAGGAGCCGCAAAGAATCCCGTATTTGGTTCATGGCCTGCTATTCACAAAATGGGTGTGTACATAAATAAAGTAGGAGGACATGATTACTTCTACATACTAAGCAGTCAGACCGACAAGAAAGTTCTTGGTGCTTGGCCACATCCAGGAATAGATTATTACTTTGCCGACGTCATAGGTGATTTGCTAGAGATAGCAGCTTCCAAATTATTCTGGGAAGCAGGTATTGCAATATCTGCGGCAGAAATAGCCAAGGAAATGAAGCAAGGCATAGACGAGTTTCTAAACGGAGACAAAACTATGGATGGCAGTCTAACAGCCGAATGGGACTTGGGTCCAGTTGGAGAGTCAAAATGTTCCCATTATCTAAAATTCTGGATAGATACAGAAACAAATAAGCTCATAGAATTTTCAGTGAAAGACAGAGTCTACGGGGCGTATAATTCCAATGAGTTTACAGAAGTAGCATTTGACGTCATGATAGACGTCTTTCCAAGTTCTGGAGACCCAGAAGTAATATCAATACAAAGCACAACGGATAGAGTCCTAAATAAAATAATCAACGTCTATTATCGGATACGATATCATGGAGACATAACAAAATTCTACATTACATATAATGGCCAAAGGATACCAGTTTACAAAATTAACCCAAACGCAATATACAAGTACAGTTCAAAGTTTGGATTGCCAAAATCGATCGCAGAGAAATTTAAAAAGTCTGGAAAACCTGTCTATTATTATCCAGAACCTATCGGGATAAATGTAACGATCAGGGGGGATAACTCTTGAAAAAGCTTCTTTTCTTCTTTGTTATCTTTTTATTGGCCGCTACCTATCTCTTCGTCAAAGTTCCAAAGTTCATCGATCACGAAGACTATGGAAAAGTGATAAATCATACGAACACATCTTCTGCTGGAATACAGAACTGCTCCATCAATGTTGCCAAACTTGACACTATTGCAGATGAAATAACCTCAGAAAAGTTTCCCAACATGACAAATTGTGGCCATGTCGGTTGTTTCAACATAACAACCTGTACAGCAGTAGTTTTCATCCACATAGGGCCCAATCTAGAAGCCTGCACTGATAATTACTCTGTTTACAAAGCAACTATCGACATGAGAAACTGGGAGATTATATCCTTGGAAAACTCAACCAAAGAAGACGAGAAAAATATCCTTTCAAAGTGTGGTTCCATCGGGTGAAATTCTCCTACAAAAAGTTCAATAAACTGACCTCTTCGTGGCCTGGAGGAGCAAGGCTTTCAAAAAGTAATCATGGATTAGAGATTAAACCTCAACTTATTCTGCCCCAATTTTCCTTCAAAAACTCCCCTAGCGTCACTATTTTGAACTTACAAAATCACAATAAAAAGGATTTTATGGTAAAAAGAAGGCTCAAAGCCTTCCATTCTCCCTAAGCCACTCACCGTATTTGACAAGGGCATAAACAGCATCAACTCCATCCTCAACAGTCTCGTAGACCGGAACGCCTTTGAGCTCGATATTCCTTGCCATCCTGTGCGGGTAGTCTCCTCCAGGAGCGACGAAGATTATGGGCTTGCCGTACTCTTGCATCTTAGCTACTGCGTCAACTATCCCCTCGTCTAAAGCCGGGCTCTGGAAGAGGGCTATGACAACGAGAACGTCAACGTTCGGATCCTCAAGGGCATAGCGCATGGCTATCTCGTACCTGCTGGACGGGGCGTCACCTATGACGTCTATCGGGTTTTTGTAGCTCATGTGGTGCGGGAGCTTTCCTTCCTCTATGCCCTTTCTGAACTTCTCGTTGGTTTCTTCGCTCAGCTCGGCGAGCTTCATGCCGCGCTCAAGCAAACCATCACTCATCATGACACCAGCGCCGCCGCCGTTTGTGACTATAGCGACGCGGTTGCCCTTTGCCGGCTTCTGCATTGCAAGGGCCTTGGCGTAGTTGAAGAGCTGCCTCATGCTCTTGGCCGAGAGAACTCCAGTCTGCTCAAAGACAGCCTCGTATATCTTGTACGAGCCTGCGAGCGAGCCAGTGTGGGAAGCCGCCGCCTTAGCGCCGGCCTCGGTTCTTCCGGCCTTGATGATTATGACGGGCTTCCTGAGGGTAACCTCCTTGGCCGTCTCGAAGAACTTCCTTCCGTCCTTGACGCCCTCGATGTAACCGGTGATAACTCCGGTCTTGGGGTCCTCGCCTAGGTAGGCCATGAAGTCGCTCTCATCGAGATCAGCCATGTTTCCAAGGCTGATGAACTTGCTCATACCTATCATGTGGTTGGCGGCCCAGTCGAGAATGGCGGCTCCAAAAGCACCGCTCTGACTCATGAAAGCAATCTTTCCAAAGGGCGGCCTCGCCTGCCTCTCCGGCGGGTTGAAGTTGCAGTCGAAGCCGTTCTCAAGGTTGGTAACACCGAGACAGTTGGGGCCAACCAAGCGAATGCCCCACTTCTTAGCCCTCTTAACGAGCTCTTCCTCAAGCTCTATGTTTCCAGCCTCTTTGAAGCCGGCGGAAATAACGACCGCACCCTTGACGCCCTTCTCGCCACACTCATCGATGACATCAGGAACAAACTTGGCCGGAACGGCTATGACCGCGACGTCAACCTCGTCGGGAATATCCTTAATGCTCCTGTAAACGGGGAACTTCCTCCCGTTGACCTCAACCTCGCCACCTTTGACGTTGACGGCGTAGACCTTACCATCGAAGTTGAGGGTTATCGAGCGCATTATCGAGTTTCCAATCTTGCCGGGAACGTTGGACGCACCTATAACCGCGACGCTCTTGGGGTAAAACAGGAAGTCAAGGTTTGGGGTCTCCACCGTATCCACCTCCGAAAGTTTTTCGGTCGGCTTTATTTAAGCTTTCCCCCGAACGGGCGTAGCGTCCCATATTGGATATTTTGTCCAGGAGACGTCTTACTTGAGCGCGAACTTTACATATATAAACCTAGCGCCAAAGGGAAAGAGTTATATCCCAAAACGTTCAAAAAATCGTTAGAACGTTAAAATTGGGTGGTGGAAATGGCAAAAGTAAAGGTCATAACTGACCCAGAGGTCATAAAACTTATGCTCGAAGATACTAGGAGAAAGATTCTCCAGCTGCTCCGCAACAAGGAGATGACAATTTCCCAGCTCAGCGAGATTCTCGGTAAGACGCCGCAGACAATATACCACCACATAGAGAAGCTCAAAGAGGCCGGCCTCGTTGAGGTCAAGAGGACGGAGATGAAAGGCAACCTCGTCGAGAAGTACTATGGAAGAACGGCGGATGCCTTCTACATCAACCTCTATCTCGGCGATGAAGAGCTCCGCTACTTCGCCCGCTCGAGGCTCAAGACCAAACTCGAGATATTCAAGGCCCTTGGATATGAATTCGATGACGATGAGCTCCTCGACGTGATGGACCACATCCTCGAGAAGGAGCACGAATACAAGACCGAGATATCCAAGGAGATAGAGGTAAACGAGGAGAAGCTTAGGGACTTCTCCAACGAGGACATAATCCACGCCATAGAATGGCTGGCAATGGCCAAGATGGGCCGCGATGAGGAAGCGATGGAGCTCCTCCGGAAGCTCGGGAAAATACTTAAAAAGTGAGGGTGAAAGGGGAAGCGATGGACTATGGCAAAGGGGATAAGGCTTCTAGTTTTAGACGTGCTTAAGCCACACCAGCCGATAGTGACGGAGCTGGCTTTGGGACTGAGCGAGCTCGAGGGGGTCGATGGAGTTAACATAACCCTCGTGGAGATAGACAAGGAGACGGAGAACGTCAAGATAACCATGGTCGGAGACAATTTGGATTACGAAGAGATAGTCAGGACTATCGAGGAGTTCGGCGGAGTTGTTCACAGCATCGATATGGTTGCAGCCGGAAAGAAAATCGTTGAGGAAGGAGAAACCCCTCAAGACAAGTTGGAGGAGTACTGAGTGAAGGAAGTCCTCATTATCACAGAACCTGAAAAGGTAAAAGTCCTGTCGGAGGAGACACGATTCAAAATCCTCCAATTACTAAGAGAGCGCCCAATGACAATTATCGAGCTTAGCAGCGCACTTGGAAAGGACAGAACAACCGTCTATCGACACGTGAAGATGCTCGAGAACGCGGGACTCATCAAGGAGCTCGACAATGACGGTAACGAGAGGATATACACCAGGACAGCGAGGCTCTTCCTCATAAAAGCAGACCCTGACGAGGTCATAGAAGAGTTCAGACAGGCCTATCTCCAGGTAGAGGCTGAAAAGCTCATCCAAATCCTTGAAAAAGCAGGCGCCAAAATAAAAGACCGAGAAAAACTAAAGCATCTCACCAAGACAGTGCTCAACGAAATTGAACTCAACTCCCAGCCTATACTCAAGAGAATATCCCAAGCCAAAGTGGATCTGACGGAGGTAGAGCTCTTCCACCTTCTCAACATGCTCGTTTTCCTCCAGAGCTGCGAGCTCTGCGAGAAAGCCAAAGAAGTAAAGAAGCTCGTGGAATTCTGAGGCTTCTTTTTATCATTCCTGATAAAACATGAAGTTTCATTTTCATCGCCCAGTGGATGAACGATTAGGTTCTCCAATGCACATTGGCGGCAAAGTTTAAATATTTCACCATCGGTGATATATTATGAGCAGCTTACCTGGGGTGGTATCATGGCCAGAAAAGCAGCCGTTGCAGTTTTGATAGCCCTTCTGATTTCTATGAGCCTGTTTGCAGTCCCAGCCAGGGCGGAAACACTGGAAAACGGCGGAGTCATAATGCAGGCCTTCTACTGGGATGTGCCCATGGGTGGAATCTGGTGGGATACAATAAGGGCTAAAGTGCCTGAGTGGTCCCAAGCGGGCATAGCCGCAATATGGCTGCCGCCGGCGAGTAAAGGCATGAGCGGCGGCTATTCCATGGGCTACGATCCATACGACTACTTCGATCTCGGCGAATATGACCAGAAGGGGACGGTAGAAACGAGGTTCGGCTCAAAGGACGAGCTCATAGCTCTAATCAATACGGCACACGTCTACAACATGAAGGTGATAGCGGACATAGTCATAAACCACAGGGCGGGCGGCGATTTAGAGTGGAACCCCTTCGTCAACGACTACACCTGGACGGACTTCTCCGGCGTTGCTTCAGGCAAATACACTGCCTGCTACCTCGACTTCCATCCCAACGATGTCAGCTACGCCGATGAGGGTACCTTTGGGGGTTATCCAGACATAGACCATGACAAGGAATGGAACCAGTACTGGCTCTGGAAGAGCAACGAGAGCTACGCTGCCTATCTGAGAAGCATCGGCTTCGATGCGTGGCGCTTCGACTATGTGAAGGGCTACCCGGCGTGGGTGGTTAACTCGTGGCTGAGCTACTGGGGAGGCTGGGCCGTTGGAGAATACTGGGACACTAACGTCGACGCCCTTCTCAACTGGGCCTACGCGAGCGGCGCCAAGGTCTTCGACTTCCCGCTTTACTATAAGATGGACGAGGCCTTTGACAATACCAACATCCCGGCTCTCGTTTACGCCCTCCAGAACGGTGGAACTGTTGTCTCTCGCGACCCCTTCAAGGCCGTAACCTTCGTGGCCAACCACGACACTGACATAATCTGGAACAAGTATCCGGCATACGCTTTCATCCTCACCTACGAGGGTCAGCCCATGATATTCTACCGCGACTACGAGGAGTGGCTCAACAAGGACAAGCTGATAAACCTCATCTGGATACACGACCACCTCGCAGGAGGGAGCACAACTATAGTCTACTACGACAGCGACGAGCTCATCTTCGTTAGAAACGGTTACGGCGACAAGCCAGGATTGATAACATACATCAACCTAGGAAGCAGCTGGGCAGGTAGGTGGGTATATGTGCCCAAGTTCGCGGGCTCATGCATTCACGAGTACACAGGCAATCTGGGCGGCTGGGTGGACAAATGGGTGGACTACAGCGGATGGGTTTACCTCGAGGCACCGCCGCACGACCCTGCCAATGGTTATTACGGCTACTCCGTCTGGAGCTACTGTGGTGTTGGTTGACATTAATTTTCCGGCCCGCACCATTCTTTATTTATTGTCACGACCTCGTCCGTTAGAGATGTCCCGTTGATGTTCTCCAGGTTGCAGAGTATCGTTACGTTGCCACTGACTATTCTAGCAAATATCCCCCAGGTTCTGCCGAGCACTTCAACAGTATCGTTCACGCAGGTCGTCCCGTTGGAAGCCTCGAAGAGGAAGTAGACGATTGAGCCCCTCTCGATTTCGTGGCCAAGGTAGGTGCCGTTGACGCAGGCGCTGAGGGTTATCCTCCTCTTGAGGGCGCCTTCAAGGGTTGGGGAGCACTTTTCTTCACGAATCACAAAATGTCCGTCCTCAAAACTCGCCCTGCAGTAAAAGGTGTCCCCGTTGCGAATCTCAGCCACCACGTAATCGGGAGAAACGTCAAAGTCCTCGGTGAAGTGAAAGTCCCGCCTGCCATGCTCTGAATATCTGAATCTGAAGAGTGCAACATGGGTGACCTCGTTGGGATACTTCTCCAGCAGCTCAATTCCCTCAAGCTCCGCGGGAGAAGCAAAGTGGACCTCCACGTTAATCCGGTATCTCTCCTCTGAAAGGGAAATAGTAAGACCCACAACTATAATGACAACAGCAATGAAAAAGAGGAAAGCCTTTGAAAGGCGGTCAGCCATGGAACCACCTCAGAACTCCAAAACCCACTTAACCGCGTAGGGAACCTTTCCTGCCACGTCCAGTGCGGTGAAGTTCTCGCCAAGCTCTTCCTTCACCATATCCCCAGCGAGGCCGTTGAGGAAGGCGCCAACGGAAGCGGCCCTTAGCGGCTCGTTGCCCAGAGCCAGCAAGGCCCCAACGAGGCCAGCCAAGACATCTCCAGTTCCTCCGGTGGTCATTCCCCTGTTGCCTGTTCTGTTGTACTTCCAGATTTTTCCGTCGCTTATGACGTCGTAAGCACCTTTGAGCAGGATAACGCCGCCAATTTCCCTTGCCTTTGCCCTCACGAGCTCTGCTTTTTCCTGGAAGGAACCCTCGGGCTTGACGCCAAAGAGAACCTTGAACTCGCCATCGTGGGGAGTTAGGACGAAGGTCTTGCCCTTGAGAACGCTCAAGTCCTCGGCTATGGCCTTTAGGCCGTCGGCGTCTATGACTAAAGGCTTTTCGCAGCGCTTTACAAATTCCCTGACGAACTCCTTAGTTTCTTCCCTTAATCCTATGCCAGGCCCTATGATGACGGCATCAGCCTTTTCTGCCAGTGCCAAGACTTCTTCAAGATGCTCTTTTGTAAAGTTCTTTCCTTCAAGGGGCCTCAAAATCATGTCCGGGTCAGTTATGCGTCTCGCTGAATATTCCGGCATCACTAAATAAACCAAGTCCACAAGATATGCAGCAGCTTTTGCCGCCAAGTAGGGCGCGCCGAAGTAGTCCTCGCTTCCGCCGATTATTAACAGCCTTCCGTTCTGACCCTTGTGCTCGCCCTTCTTCCTTAAAGCGAACTTCGCATCACCGGGGCCAACGAGGTGGTAGAGTTCCTTGGGATAGCCTATCTTAACCACAACGCGCTCGAAGCCCTCATACTCCTCCTTGTCCCACTGAAATGTTACGGCGAAGTCGGCCTTAACGCGAACCGCAGATGGATAGCCGCTCGGCAGGTCAACGCTGACTATCTTGGTCTTTCCGGCGTATTCGTTTATCTTCTCGATGGCCGAGCGGATCGGCTCGCGCGGCTCGCCCTTTGTGCCTGCTCCAAGAAGGGCATCCACTATGACATCGAAGCCAGACAAATCGAGGGCCTTAATGTATGTCGAGTCCTTGAGGATCTTGATTCTCACGAAGTCGAGGCCCTTCAGGATTTCCCAGTTATGCTTAGCTTCCTCACTCCGTATCTTAGCCTCATCGCCTACGAGAAAGAGAGTAACATCGTTCTCGAAGCTGAGATGCCGAGCGGCAACAAAGCCGTCGCCGCCGTTGTTGCCAGTTCCAGAGAAGACGGCTATCTTGAGGCCTTTCCCAAACTTTTCCTCAATCGTTCTGGCAACTCCAGCGCCGGCGTTCTCCATGAGCTGGAAGGGTGAGATTCCGAGCCACTTGGCGTTGATGTCCCAGATGTAAACGTCCTCGATTCTCATGGGCACCACCAGTGAAAACTCCGTCTTTGATGATAAAAAGGTAACACAAAGAGAGCCCCCTGCCCACCTATCCCGAAAGCACCAGGGAATCCCAGAGTCAGGACAACTACTCCTCCCTGAAAATCCCCTCCCAAAAAGCCAGCATTCCAGAGAGGGCAGCCCACATGAGCAGAGCGGCGAGGGAGAGCTTCCAGTAAGGCAGGGACTCGTAGAGCGACCTTATGAGGTAGGCAGCGGCACTCGTGGGGAGCAGTAGTAGAGGCTTTTGGAGAACGCTCGGCAGGACCTCGACGGGATAGTAAACGGGCAGGAAGACCGTGAGGAGCGTTAGCGCTATGTTTGAGGCGCGCATAATAACGATGGGCTCCTTCAGCTTCACCCCTAGGTAAAGGCCTACGAAGACGCTCCAGAGCCATAGCAGGGCAAGAGCCGCGAGAAGCGAGAGAAGCTTGGGGAATGACAGACCTTCGAGGTAAGCCAAGGATAGAACGAGCAGAACCAGGTAAGGCAGCGCGGGAAGGCTCATTCCAATGGAGATGCCGAGTCCTAGCTTGAGTGGATGCACTGGGAGGGTCATGAGAATGTCGTAGAACTTCGAGCGGGTTTTAAGACCGGCCAGCTCTATGGCCAGGTCAGCTATTCCGACGCCGGCGATAAAGCTCACCATCGCACCGATTAGAGCGTTCGGAAGGAGCCGTCCACCGCTGATGACTGTCAAGAGGAAGATAAACGAGAGCGGCTGAATCGCGAAGCTGATGAGAGAGGAGCGGTTTTTAGTTAAGGCCCCCGCATAGTATTCCAGCATGCTAATCATGCTCCCACCCCATCAGGAAGAGATCCTCGATTGTGAGCTCCTCCACCCTGAAGGGAACGCCCCTATCGAGGAGAAGGCCTTCAAGCTCCCTCAGCTCGGTCTCGCTCGCGGGGTAGACGAAGGTGTACCTCCCGGCGCGCTTTGATGTGAAGCCCTCTAGCTCAAAGCTCTCAAAGAGCACTACCTTCTTCCTGAAGTGCGGAAGGTAGAGCCTGGCTATTTCCTCCGGCTTCCCCTTCAGAAGAACCCGCCTCTTGAGGAGTATCACCTCATCGCATACCCTGGAGATCTCGTCCACGTAGTGGCTTGTTAGAAAAATCGTGGCGTTTTCAGACTTCTCCCTCAGAACGTCCCAGAGCTCGAATCTCGCAGAGGGGTCGAGGCCAACCGTCGGCTCATCCAGAAAGTAGAGCTCAGCGTCGTAGGCCAGAACCATCGCGAGAAGGGCCTTTCTAACCATCCCACCCGAGAGCTCGACGATCGGCCTGTCCGCGTAATAGAGGTTAAGCTTTTCCACCCACTCGCTGGCCTTTGCCCTCGCTTTGCCCCCCGGAAGGCCGCGCATTCTGAGGTAGTGGTAGATATACTCCCTCGGCGTGAGGGTGTAGAAGTGCGCTCTGACCTCCTGGGGCAGGAGGGCAATTCTCCTTTTGATTTCCATTGGCTCCTTTAAAACGTCGAAGCCAAGAACCCTCGCCGTTCCAGAGGTGGGCTTCAGCTGGGTGGTTAAGATTTTTATGAGCGTCGTCTTTCCGGCACCGTTGGGGCCTATGAGGCCCACTATGCCCCCATCGACCTCGAAGGTAACGTCTTCGAGAGCTTTAACCGTTCCGTAGTGCTTCGTCAGATGCCCCACTTCAATAACCGCCATTTTCGAGCACCGCTCTGGCCCTATTATAGTCCCTCTCTGAATAGAGCACGAGGTAGACCTTCTCGACGCTCCTCGTTTCCCGCGAGAACTCTTCCGCTGTCTCCTTGAAGGTTCTCACGACTTCCTCAAGCGGACAGCCATAGATGCCAGCGCTTATGGCAGGGAAGGCTATGGTTTTGACACCGAGCTCGTCGGCCTTCCTCAGAGCGCCGAGTATAGCCTTCCTCAGCTTTTCCTTTTTATCCTCATCCCATCGCCCACCGCAGTACGGACCAACGGTATGGATGACGTACTTAATCCCGTATTGCTCCAGTCCCAAAGCTGGTGTTACAACGACCTCGCCGTGTTCTATCCAGTCTTTTCCGAGCTGCTCCCTCATCGCTTCCTTACTTATCCGTATATACTCGCGGGCATCGCCGGCGGCCGCTTTGGCTATCGCGTAGGCTACACCACCGCCGTGCTCCAGATACCTGTTCGCCGCGTTGACTATCACCTCGGCCGGGAAACTGGTGATGTCTCCACGGACGATTTCGAAGGAGAGCACCCCAATCACCGTCTTGAGAATTACTTCCACGCGATTTTAACCCTTGCGCGAGAGATTACATTCCGAGACTAAAGCATCAATACAACTAGCAGCAGTAATATTTAAAAAGTCTTCTGCTTAAGCAACCCAGGTGATGGGATGAAGGCGTTCGATGCAGTGGGAGATGCCATAAACTCAACTGCGGAGAATCCCAAAATATGGAGGTATCCAGTAATAGCCTCCGGGATGGCAGCCGCACTCATTGCACTGACCGGAATAGGAGATGATGCAGCCCTCATCCAGTACGAACCTGACCTACCGGTGGTGGCTATCGTAGCAATGATACTAATCGCGCTCTTCCTTAAGCTCACGGTGCTCTACTATCCCACCAAGGCTTTCTACTACCACAAAAAGGGCATCCCTTTCAAAGAAACTGACCTGATAAAGGAATCCATCGCAGGCGGATTTATGGTGGTTCTGGTGAGCATAGTCTACGGCATTGTTTTTGGAATAGTCGCCGTCATCCTGCTGCTCCCCGCGATAATAGCCCACTACGTAATACCAGGAGTCGTTGGGGATGTTATCACAGTTGCTTTTGCCCTCCCACCGGCTCTCTTCCTCGCAGGAGTGCTCTTCATGATGATTCCCGCGTACATCTGGACTGACGACTTCGACGCTGGCCTTGGCGTCATCGGGACCGCGTGGGAAAACAAGAAGGAAACCATAGTCTTCGGCACGGTGATGCTGCTCGCGCTGATTGGACTGACTGTTGCCGCCGCAGGAATTGTGGAAGTCTTCTCGTGGGTACTCGATGGGGCCATTGGCGCCCTCATAGTGGGCCTCATAGATGGCTCAATCACAGGCCTTATGAACGTTGTTTCAAACACCGCAGGGGCTGCCATGTACAGCAGGCTTTCAGTGGTGATAGAAAGAAAAGAGACAATCCCGCCTGAGATCGATCCGGACTGGCTCGCTAGCCTTTAGGCGAGCTTTTCTATAACTTTTTCCACATCATCGAGTATCTTCTCCTCGTCGAGAGTGAAGACCTCGCGGTCGAGCATCAGGATCTTTCCGTCCACTATCGTCGTCTCGACGTCGTTGCCATTGGCGGAGTAAACCAGGTGGCTGATAACGTTATTAATCGGCCTCAGGTGAGGTTTGTCGAAGTCTATTATTGCGATGTCGGCCAAGTAGCCCTCCTTGATTATGCCTGCCTTGAGTCCGAGTGCCCTCGCACCGTTAACGGTTGCCATTCTGAAGACGGTCTTTGCATCGGCAACGGTGGGGTCGAGGTTGTGAACCTTGTGGAGGAGAGCCGCAAGCTTCATCTCGTCAAGCATGTCGAGGTTGTTGTTGCTCGCTGAGCCGTCCGTACCAAGGCCAACGTTAACGCCCGCATTAAGAAGCCTCTGAAGGGGCATGACGCCGCTGGCGAGCTTCATATTGCTCGCAGGGTTGTGGGCGACGGTGACGCCGTGTCTCGCCAGAATCTGTATGTCCCTGCTGTCTAGCCAGACGCCGTGGGCTATGATGACGTCCCTCTCCAAAAAGCCGATTTCGTCGAGGAGGACAACAGGGCTTTTGCCGTAGCGCTCGGATATCTGACCTATCTCAGCCATCGTTTCGCTGACGTGGATGGTTATCATCTTCCCGTGCTCATTGGCAAGCCTTCTGACCTCTTTTAGCAGGGCCAGGGAACAGGTGTATGGCGCATGGGGACCAAAGACGAACTGAACGCGCTCCGAGTCGAGCCCTTCGATGAACTCCATCGTTCTGAGGGCTTCCTTTATCTCTTTCTCCGTCTTCTCAGGGTCGCCCAGGTCGATCATGCCGTAGCTCAGGTATCCCCTCAGGCCACTCTCGAGGGTCACCTCGGCGACCGCGTCCATGAAGAAGTACATATCCAAAAACGTCGTCGTCCCGCTTTTTATCATCTCCAGCGCGCCAAGGTAAGCACCGACTTTGGTGTACTCTCTTGTCAGCTTAGCCTCCTTCGGCCAGATGTGGTCCTGGAGCCAGTCCATCAACGGCAGATCGTCAGCGAGGCCGCGGAAGAGGCCCATTGGAGAGTGGGTGTGCAGGTTGACGAAGCCTGGAGAAACAACTTTTCCTTTAGCGTCTATGACAGTGTCGGCGGCATCGTTAATGTTTTTGGCAACCTTTACTATTTCATTGCTTTCGATAAGGACGTCCGCTTTGATAACTTCAAAGTTCTCGCCGTAGATGACGTAACCGTTTTTTATTAGAACGCTCATCCAGACCACCCTCGCTTTTTAAGAGGGGATATTCCGCAAGGGAGTTAAAAAGGTTGTCAAAAGAAAAGCCTCAAACGAAAGCGTTCTTGAGAACATCAGCACAGCCGCACTTCCTCTCCTCCGGTATGCGCGGAATTCCCTTCTTGAGGAGCTCCTGAACCTTATAGTTATTCTCAGCCATGACCTTCATGACTTCCTGGGCATCAACCGGTTTGTCTGCCCAGACGTCGTAGTCTGTGACCGTTGCGATGTTGACGTAGCACATTCCGAGCTCCC
Organism: Thermococcus sp. LS1; assembly: GCF_012027395.1. NCBI lineage: Archaea > Methanobacteriati > Methanobacteriota > Thermococci > Thermococcales > Thermococcaceae > Thermococcus > Thermococcus sp. LS1. Next base: position 473,713 of record NZ_SNUJ01000001.1, on the reverse strand, counting down.
TGGCGAGGTTGATCTCGGGAACGAGGGTCATTCCGATTATGTGAGCAAATTGGCGGAACATGAATGACTCGGCGCGCGTTGAGAACCTCGGTCCCTCGATACAGACGTAGGTGCCCCTCTCGTGAACAGGGAAGCCGAGCTCTTTAGCCGTCTCGTAGAATATCTCCCTCATCTCGGGGCAGAAGGGGTCGGCCATGCTGATGTGGGCAACCCTTGGCCCGTTGTAGAAGGTGTAGTCGCGCTTTTTCGTGAAGTCAATGAACTGGTCGGTTATGACTATGTCCCCTGGCTTGTACTCCTCGCGGAGCGAGCCGACGGCGGTTACGCCGATGATGCGCTCGACGCCGAGCTCCTTGAGGGCCCAGATGTTCGCCCTGTATGGAACCTCGTGCGGCGGGAACTCGTGGTGCTTGCCGTGGCGCGGTATGAAGGCCACCTCAACGCCTTCGATTTCGCCTATCTCGATCGGAGCCGATGGTCTCCCGTAGGGGGTGTGGATCTTCACCGTCTCCTCAGGCTCAAAAACTCCGTAAACACCAGAACCGCCTATGATACCTATCCTCGGCATTTGGACATCACCCTGTAAAAATCAGGCTCGAATTATTTAAAACTTGCCTTTCCAGTGGAAACCAAACTCCGAAACTTTAATAACCTTTAGAAACTAAAAATTTCTCGGGGGTGAGAGGATGGAGAACGGGAAGCCCGTCAAGATAGTCCTGCCCGAGATAAAGAACCCCATTCTCATCGAGGGATATCCCGGAATAGGCCTAGTAGGCCACATAGCGGCCAACTTCTTAGCGAAGGAACTCGGAATGGAAATGATAGGCTACGTGGAGAGCCCATTCATCCCGCCGATGGCGCTCATCCTTGAGGGAAAGCCCAACCCACCACTCAGGTTCTACGGAAAAGACAACATAATCCTCGCCGTTGCCGATATCTACGTGCCTCCAACTCTGGTAAGCGAGATAGCAAAGGAGCTGGTGAGGTATCTGAAAGATATGAACGCAGCGAAGGTCATTTCTCTTGGAGGTATTGGCATAGGCTTCTTCAAGGAGAAAATGGACGTGTGGGGCGTCGGTGCGCGTGAGGAGCTCAACAAGGAGCTGGAGAACCTCGGCGTTAAGATACTCCAGTACGGATCAATAATGGGCATGAGCGGCAAGCTCCTATGGGAGGCTAGCAGAGAAGGTTTGGACGCCTACGTTCTTCTCGGCGAGACCTTTGGAGACAGACCAGACCCAAGGGCGGCAGCCAACGTTGTTGAGGTTCTCAAGAAGCTGACGCCCATAGAGGTCTCCACGGAGCCGCTTATCAAGGAGGCGGAGATGATAGAGGAGCAGCTCAGGAAAATGCATGAGCAGATGGAGCAGGCGAGGAGAAAGGCCGAAAAGCAGTACGAGAGCATCTATCTGTGAGGTGAGAGCATGGAGGCGGTGACCTTAGCTGGAATCGCGAGACGCGTTCTGGATGAGCTCCTCAGGAGCCCCTACAAGACGCTGGAAATCAGAAGTGCGAGGAACGTCGTAGCCCTCGAAAGGGCGCGCGAGCTGGGAAGGGTCTTTCTCACCTACGAAACCTACCAGGATATAACCATCGGAACGGAGGGACTCCTCGCCGAGTTGTTAAAACTCGAGAGCATGGAGCAGCGCATTCCATGGGAGGAGAGCGACGAGAGGGAAATCACCGTCTGCAGGGCGCAGGTGAGGCTGCTGGGACTGGGAAGAATCGTCGAGATAAGGAAGAAGAATACAATTCTGCTCGTCAGGGTCAGGGAGATGCTCCCGCAGGAGATGGACATTGGCTAAAACAGTGTCGTCTGCCTGCCCTTAGCCACGCTTTCCCTCTTGGGTGGCTGAACCCTTCTGAATTCCAGACCCTCTTTTTCAAGGAGCCTCTTAGCGCCAGAGGTAAGCGAAGGTGCGACGAGAATTCCCCTGACGGCTGGGTGCTCAGCCCGCAAAGCCTCAACGTAGCGCTTGAGCTGACTCACCGCGTGGAGATCTGCCCTCCTGCGCTTGAGCTCCAGAACCACGAGGTTGCCCTCCCTATCCCTTCCAAGGATGTCCACTATGCCGTGGCCAATGGACTTCTCGCGGAAGAGGGGCTTGAAGCCAGGCTCAATTAGCTCGGGGTTTTTGAATATCATCTCCGCCATCTCAGCCTCGCTGCCGGTTAATGCCAGCTCCTCGTAGTCCTCGGCCTTAAAGAGGGAGGCGAGGTAAACATCCTCCAGCTCAACTTCAAGGATTTCTTTGGGCTTCCTTCTTACGGATCGGAGGACGATAATCCCATCGCGCTCTTCGACGGTTACGAAGCTTCCAGGAGGCTGCCAGTTGACAGGCTCACGCTTCTTGCTCTGGTGGATGAGAAAAGCACCATCCGGCTTGACGATTATGACCCTATCCCCGGAGCCTAGCTCGCTCTTAGCCCTGCCGTCGTAGTGAACCTTACATCGGGCAAAAATCGTCAGCATGGCCTCCTTTGATAGCGCGGAATCGATTATCCCGAGGAGCTCCTCGCGAGAGGGGTTCGTCACTGCCTCAACTTTTGACATGGGAAGAGGTAAAGAAGAGGGGTTTATAAAAGTGAAGTCTTAAAAAGGAACTTTAAACAGTGAACGCATATAGTTACCTACCACCTTTGGATAATCCAAAACTCACAACAGTCCATCCGACTAAAAAGCCAAAGATACACTATTAAGGGTAATCCTGAGTTGATTACCTTTGACACTAACAAATAAACCCAGTGCACTACCAATGACACCAAGTAATACTCACGGAACGAACCAGAATTTTTAAAGCTGAACCATTTTAAACTCAAAAAATCAGCTTCCGTTTATTTTCGTGGTCTGACTGATTATAGTCCCGGAAAGTTTCTCCCTCTGATTTGTTAGTCATTCCCTTTCTTCTTACTGTAAGCAACATTGGAATCACAGATACCACAGCCAATGTATTAAGCAATTCATCGACAAACAGATAAAACTGAATGATATTAAAATAAACTGCAGTGCTGTATATTCCCCGAACCGACATAAAAAGAGCCGCAAGTACTGCCCAGGTTTGAGGCTTCTCGAATTCCCGGGATTTTACGGCCGAGATTGCATAATATAAAAGCAAAGGAAACATCAGAGCCGAGATTACATTTCCAGTCAACGTGAGATTCATGGTATCATCACCTATGACGGTGTCCCATATCCGGGCATACAGACTGTTGTCCAGTCACTAAAACATTTACCACAGTCTCCACTGATACTGCCAATTGCGGCTACACATGCCGTACATGCTTTAGTGTTTGGTTTTCTAGCTAAAAGACTTGCGGCACATTCACCACATTCAATTATCCCCAATATTATCGAGGTTGCACATGATGTAATTGCACACCACCAACTTATGTGCTTAGGATATGTTATGCATGTTAATGTTATCCCAATTACATCAATTGCTATGGTTACCCCTACTGCTTTTTCCTGATTGTATTCTGGCAACTTTAGCCTTACCAAGTGTGATAAGTGCCTCAACTCGTAAGCGCTCCTGCCCCAAATCCAGTTCGTCTCATCTCCACGCCTGAGCTTCATGAGAACCTTGTTCAGAGTCCAGTAGTACTCCGAGAGAGTCAAGTTGTTGGCAGTAATGATATTGTCACCAACCGGAACGACCTTATCCTCGTCCTTCGGAGCAATGTTCATTCCAGTAACGAAAACTCGGTACTTACCAGTCTCTGGATCAGTAAAAATCCTTGTAATTAATGTGAAGTTGTACTGACTCTTCTCAGCTCTATAAACCAGAGAGTATATCGTTCGTGTAATTGAATGTACTGTTGTAGAGGCTTATGCCCAAGAACAATAACTGCTCGTGCTTCGTAGTGAGGTTGTAAAGAGTGACAACAGAAACATTGAGATTAGTGCCACTGCAAGAGCTTGAGTTATGACAAGAGCATGAGACGTTGGTTAAGTTCGCGAAGTCTATGGTCTTGTTCACCCAAGTGACATTGAGCTGAAGCTTGTCCTTCTCATCGTACCAAGCAACGACTGCCCTGCGGAAGGTAATGGTAGAGTTGCTGGTAGTCATTGCTACTGCTTGAGGAGTGGCTACAAGCTGAAGGCTCAAAAGCATGGCAAGCAAGAGTATGGCACCCGCCTTCTTAACCAAACCTTCCACAGAGGACACCCCCAGAGGTCGTCATCAAAACTAATGCAAAACCCCTCAAAAGTTTTTCTAATTATAAATTTTAAACTATTCTGTTTTTTTTCGTAGAATTTCCAATTTTCAACCATTGTATCAAGAGGAGAACAAGACAAAAGAAGCCAAAGTAAAAGAAAGAACAAATGGAGACAGATGTCCATCTACCCCCACATAACCCAAAGCATATCAGCTCAATCCTACTATGATTAGAACTACCCAGCCTATAAACGCCAACATTAAAAACAATAAGGAACAAATTAATCCTCAACGCCCTTGTCGGTGATGCGGAATATAGCCTCTCCCTCGGGCAGGTGCGGGCTGTCTATGAGCCTGGCGACACGCTTTCCAGCCTTGCCCTTCCTGAGGTATATCCTCAGCGTCGCGGAGTGTGCGAGTATATGACCTCCAACTGGCCTCGTTGGGTCGCCGAAGAAGGCGTCGGGTTTCGCCTGGACCTGGTTGGTGACGAAGACAGCTATGTCGTAGAGGTCAGCAATGCGGTGAAGGTCTGCGAGGTGCTTTGCCAGCTTCTGCTGCCTCTCGGCGAGGGTTCCCCTTCCAACGTACTCGCTTCTGAAGTGGGCCATGAGCGAATCTATGACGAGAAGCTTGACGGGCCTGTCAGTCTCGGCCTTCTCCTTGATTATCTCCTCCGCCCTTTCGACGAGGAGCATCTGGTGGTTGCTGTTGAAGGCCCTGGCAACGTAGATGTTCTTGAGGACCTCCTCCGGATCGAGGCCGCGGTTTTCAGCGATCTGCCGTATCCTCTCAGGCCTGAAGGTGTTCTCAGTGTCTATCCAGATGACCGAGCCGTGAAGTCCGCCTTCCTCTGGCGGGAGCTGAACCATTACCGCCAAAGTGTGGGCCAGCTGGGTCTTACCACTTCCGAACTCACCAAAGACCTCGGTTATGGCCTGGGTTTCTATACCGCCGCCGACCAGCTTATCGAGGCTCTTGCTTCCAGTGGATATCTTGCCTATAGTCCTCCGCTTCTCCATGTACTCGTCGGCGCGCATGAAGGTTCCTATGTTGGCTGCCTCTCTGGCAGCTTGGATTATCTTGAGTGCCGCTCCCTCGCTTATGCCGGCGATCTCCTTGAGCTCCATCGGAGATGCAACGGCTATGGCCTCAATGCTGTCGTAGCCGGCCTCGCGGAGCTTCTCGGCAGTGGCGGGACCAACGCCCGGAAGATCCTCTAACGTCTTAATCTCTTTCTGCTTCTTCTTGGTTGAGCTTGATGATGACTCCTCAACAACGTCGAGCTCCTCAAACTCCTCGAGCTCTTTTATTTCATCCTCAGCCTTCTTTTTCTTCGGCATCCCACTCACCCGCTACGACTACCTTTCATAGGGGTAAAAAGCTGGAGGGTTATATACTTTTCTCAGGGAAAGGAACTTTTAAGATTTTGGTTCTAAAGCCAAAAGGCCATCAAACTGACCAAATTTAGTAGAGCAAACACAGGATAATAAAGCAAAAGCCCCAAAATCCCAGGAGCTCAGCCCTTTCCAGTGGAAACAACACTCCTTATCACAAGCAGTTTTTGCCCCCTCCGGGATGGGTTCATTGAGCTTGGGTCCGAGGATGGCTCTATCAGTGTAGTAACCGACAAGGAAGTAGCCCTCCGAATAAAGCTTCTGAAACGCCTCGATGTAGGGAACACCCCAGAGGTTCTTCCTTACAATGGTGGATATGTCATAGCCCCTGGAGGCGGTAGTGAGGTCATCTATGACATCAACGACCTCAGGCTCGAAGACGGAACTCGCTAAAAGCCTGCCCGCGAGGCTCCTGCTTGTTATAACCCTGTCGGCACCCGCCTGCTTAAGCAGCTCGACGCTCTCTGGCTTCAGTGCTTCCACAAAGACCTTTGCATCGGACATGCGCTTTATCATTAGGGTTGTGAAGACAGACTTCGAGTCATCCTCGAGGGAAAGTATCACATGGGACGCATCCCCCACCCGAGCCCTCTCGAGAGTTTCTCTATTCGTGGGATCCCCAATGAGTATCTCCACTTCTTCCGGAAGTTCCAGTTTTTTGCGCTCCTCTTCACTGGGGAGAACAACGACTATTGGCCTCGCATCAGCATCTCCAGAGGAAATCGCCGACATGAGCTCACCCACACAGCTGGGAACGCTACTCCCCTGACCTATGATAACGTAATGCCTAGAATACTTTACGCGGTGCATGCCCATCATCCTCCTCAAAGACGATGAAATGAAGTATTCAGCCAGAACGGAAACCAGGGCGGTGAAAGTCGAGATTCCAGCGACAGCGGCTATCATAGCCACTATCCGGCCGGCTTCGGTTTGGGGGGTTATGTCTCCATAGCCGATCGTGGCCATGGTTATTATTGCCCAGTAGAACGCCGTAAAGAAGTCCACACCCTCAGAATACATGAACAGACCCGCAAAAACTAACGCCAGTCCCAGAACCACGGTGGCAATTAGGAGAAGCTTGTTCCTACTCACCCGGATCTTGAGCTTCAGGAGTCTTCTAACGAGGGGTACTGGAATCATGTTGTACACTATCGTTGGCAGGTTTAAAAAATTATCATTGATGCCTTGTGTTGTCCAAGAATGGAGGTATATTTCCACTGGAAACGGAAGTCCATTTCGATGATTATCTGAAAGACCCCCCAGAGTTTCATTTCCACTGGAACCCAGTTTCGGAGAATGGATGGCCCACATGTCAGAAAAAACAGAAAACTCCATTTATAAAGGACATTACAAACATAAAATCAACAGGTTTTAAATCTACTCTTTGGATATTTAGACTAATTTTCATGACTTCCGTAAGTTCAAGATTTTTTATGAACATTGTTCATGAAAAAATATAAATATTCGAAATTGTAAAGAAGACGGGAGAGTTTCACCAAAAACGGAATGATAGTATAGGAGTAGCCAAAGTCCTCCTCCACAGGAAACAGAACTCTGGGGGACTACAAAACCGTTTAATGTTCTGGTTTGTGTTTAATATGTATGTTTGCCCAAATGGTACAATTTGGAACGTCAGTGTATACAGTCTTCTGCCCAAAAATGTTCATTCTTCTTTCAGTGGAAATGTCCTCTTGGATGCTATTGTTCATTTTCGAATGTAAACCTTCGATGCACTATTATGTTCTTTGACCCCTTCAGTTTCCGCTGGAGCGATACCGTTATTAAGTTTCGAATCAAAAGTTCCCTTGGTGATTCCAGTGGAAGATATTGAGAATCAAGTTCTCAGCTGGCTTAGGGAGGGTGACGACAACGCTAAGGACATCGTGGACCTCCCCTGGGTCATAAAAAACGTCGGTCAGAACGCTTATGTTGCTGAGCACCCCCGTATGCCGTTTAGCCTTCTCGTGATGTTCTCCGACGACTTCGTCCATCTGATAGTTCCTCTTCGTCTGGAGACCCTCTCCATGACAAAAGACGAGCGCTTGAAGGTGTATCACACGCTTCTCCTGCTCAATGATAGGGTCAACCTCATGAAATTCACACTCTCCGGAATGAACGATGAGATATACCTCCGCGTGGACCTCGACAAGAAATCCTTGGGCAAGGCCGAGTTCAACGACGCCCTGACGTCCCTTCTGATAGGTCTTCAATCGGCCGTCGAGGCCCTTGGCTTGGAGGAGGCCTTTGCCCAGGATGTGTTCGACCGCCTTGTCTGGATGATCTTTGAGAGGCTTCAGAAAGGGGCTACCCGGGAAGAACTTCTCCGCTTCTTGGTGGTTAAAGTCGGAATGCCCGAAGCTGATGCCAAACAGCTGCTTAAAGAGATATTTGAGGCCCAGGAAGAGGCCAACTCTCGTGAACAGGACAACACAATATATCTCTGACGATTTTCCTGTTGGCTCTCTGTTCTTTTTACATCCCTCTGTTCAACAAGGCATATAAACCCCTGGGGCTCACTACCTATGCTTTCCTCTGTATCCGGTGCTTCCTGTGGAGCACATGTTTAGCGTTCATAATCCAGATGATAAAGTCGCATGATTTACAATTATTGTCGTTAAAATTGTCATATGTTCCAACTGTGATTCGGAGCTCTGTACAATAATCACTGCTGGAGCTGGATTTCCAGTGGAATGGGTGGTGCTGATGGACGACAATTACCTTGATTCAATCTTCGAGAAGTATCTTCATGCCAAGAAGATTTTCAAAAATAAGGAGGTTTTAAGGCATAGCTATACACCCAGAGAGCTTCCTCACAGGCGCGAGCAGATTGAAAACCTTGCGCACATCCTTGTTCCGGTTCTTAGAGGTGAAACTCCTTCCAACGTTTTCGTCTACGGCAAAACAGGTACTGGTAAGACCGTCACCATAAAGTTCGTCACAGAGGAGCTGAAGAAGATATCTCAAAAGTACAACGTTCCCGTTGATGTTATCTATGTCAACTGCGAGATAGTTGATACACAGTACCGCGTTCTCGCCAACATTGTGAACTACTTCCGCGAGGAGAGCGGCGTTGAAGTTCCGCTCGTAGGATGGCCGACCGATGAGGTGTACTCCAAGCTCAAGGCTGTCATAGACGCCAAAGAGCGCTTCGTCATCATAGTCCTCGATGAGATTGACAAACTCATCAAAAAGAGCGGTGACGATATTCTTTACTCTCTCACGAGGATAAACACCGAACTTCACCGGGCGAAGGTTAGCATAATCGGTATATCCAACGACCTCAAGTTCAAGGACTACCTGGACCCACGCGTTCTCTCAAGTCTAAGCGAGGAGGAGGTTGTCTTCCCACCCTATGACGCCAACCAGCTGCGGGATATACTCATGCAGCGTGCGAAGGATGCCTTCAACGAGGGTGTTCTCGATGACGGTGTAGTTCCCCTCTGTGCCGCCTTGGCAGCCCGCGAGCATGGTGATGCAAGGCGCGCCCTCGACCTGCTCCGCGTCGCTGGAGAAATAGCCGAGCGCGAAGGGGCGAGCAAGGTAACCGAGCGCCACGTCTGGAAGGCCCAGGAGAAGATAGAGCAGGACACCATGGAGGAGGTCATAAAGACCCTTCCGCTCCACTCAAAGGTTCTCCTCTATGCTATAGTTCTCCTGGACGAGAACGGCGAGTTGCCCGCAAACACTGGCGACGTCTATTCTGTCTACAAGTCCCTATGTGACCACATAGATCTTGAACCGCTAACTCAGAGGCGTGTGAGTGATTTAATAAATGAACTAGACATGCTCGGCATCATAAACGCCAAGGTTGTCAGCAAGGGCCGCTATGGTAGAACCAAAGAGATAAGGCTCAACGTAACTCCTTATAAGGTCAAGAACATATACCGTCATGATCATCAGCTCCAGACGGTGCTCACTATAAGCATGTCCCGCCAGAGGAGGCTGCTCTGATGGGCTTGATTGAGGATTTAATGGCTAACAACTATCTAATCACCCCGTCGGCCTATTACCTTCTCGTTGATGGCTATAAGAAGGACTTTACTCTCGCGGAGCTCATCAAGTTCGCTAAGGCGAGGGGTACCTTTGTAATAGACGCCACTATTGCCAGGGAGTTTCTCATGGAAAAGGGCATGGCTCCATTGGAAAATTCGATCTCTTCTTCTGCAGAATCCCACCCCCATGCTGAAGAGCAAATTTCGGATGATATGGCTTCTGAAGCGGAAATGCCTACTGAAATACCTGGAACTGCCGAATCATCTGCTATGCGTGGAGAAATGTCTGAACCAACAACTGTGGTTGTTGTTCATGATACTGGCGAAGAGACGTCTATTTCCACTGGAACCTCCTCTGAAAGCGGGGGTGATATGTCTGAAATGGGTCCGTCGGGGCAAGAAGAGCCCGACTTTTCTGGGGGGGAGAGTTATATTTCTACTGGAACTCTGGGGGAATCCCCCCTCGTAGGCGACTCTGAATCTGAAACCGAAGTCATGGCTGCCTCCCTTTCGGAGGTTGCTGATGAAACCCTTCCAGTGGAAGGGGAGATTTCAGTCGAAGAGACTCCGACTGAAAATGACAATGGTTATGCCCACGGCTACGCGAACAGTGAGGAGACTGATAATGACGTCAAGCCGAAGATAGTTTACGGTGACTACGGTGTCCCGATAGCCTACGTCGAGGAGGTTCCCGAAGAGGAGAAGAGTTATTCCGTCTATTCTGACTTTAGGGTATCCCCAAAGGAGGGCTTCCACTACAGGGCCAAAGAGATTCCCGATGATTACGAGATTGCCTTCGATGTCAAGAACGTCAAGTTCACCCTTCCAAAGGCTAAGGACGCCCGGGGCAAGGAAGGGGAGATAATAATCAAGGTCTATGCGGACTACTTCAGGAGCAGGCTCAAGAAGATGCGCCGCATTCTCCGCGAGAATCCGGAGATAGGTAGTGTGATAGACATAGCCAAGCTAAGTTACGTTAGAACCGATGAGGACGTCACGATAATCGGCCTCGTGAACTCCAAGAGGGAGACTGCTAAGGGTTTCATGTTCGAGGTTGAGGACAACACGGGAATAATCAAGGTCTTCATAAACCGCAACAACGAGGACTCGAAGAAGTTCTTCGAGATAATGCCCGACGCTGTGGTGGCCTTCAAGGGCCGCTACTCTGGAAGGGGCATCTTCTTCGCGGATAAGATTTACCTGCCGGACGTTCCAAAGTTCAAGCGCGAAAAGCCACCCCTCGAAGAAAAGGTCTACGCTGTTCTGCTCAGTGACATCCACGTCGGAAGCAATAAGTTCTGCGAGAAAGCCTTTATGCGCTTCCTTGAGTGGCTCAACGGAGATGTCAACAACAGGGCCGAGGAGGAGCTCGTGAGCCGGATTAAGTACATGATAATCGCTGGCGACGTCGTTGATGGCATAGGCATCTATCCCGGCCAGTACAACGAGCTTGCTATCCCTGACATTTTCGATCAGTACGAGGCTTTGGCGAACCTCCTCTCCAACGTGCCGGACCATATAACAATGTTCATTGGCCCGGGCAACCACGATGCGGCCAGAACAGCCCTTCCTCAGCCGGGCTTTTACGAAGAATACGCCAGACCACTCCTTAAGCTCAAGAACGCGGTCATAATAAGCAATCCCGCGGTGGTAAGGCTTCACGGCAGGGACTTTCTCATAGCTCACGGAAGGGGGATAGAGGACGTCGTTAGCTTTATCCCGAACAGAACCCACCACAGGCCTGCGGAGGCAATGCTCGACCTCCTCAAGCTCCGCCACCTTGCACCCACCTTCGGTGAGAAGGTGCCAATAGCTCCGGATCCGGAGGATACCCTTGTCATAGACAGCGTTCCAGACCTCTTCCAGGCCGGCCACGTCCACGTTATGCAGTATAAGATTTACAACGGCGTCTTTTTGATAAACACCGGCACATGGCAGGCTCAGACGGAGTTCCAGAAGATGGTGAACATCGTTCCTACCCCGGCAAGGGTTCCAATAATCGATGTGGAAACCGCCCGTTTGAGGGCTGTTGTGCACTTTGACCAGTACTGTGAGGGTGTTTGACAATGGCCGAGCTTTATTCTGAAGAAATGAAGGCTTACTTTGAATCTCTCCAGCGCGAGATCGACAGGGCCTACGAGATAGCGAGAAAGGCCCGCGCCCAGGGTAAGGATCCGAGCACCGATGTTGAGGTTCCTCAAGCTACTGACATGGCCGGTCGTGTCGAAAGCCTCGTTGGCCCTCCAGGCGTTGCCGAGAGGATTAGGGCGCTCGTCAAAGAGTATGGAAAGGAACTGGCCGCCCTTAAGGTCGTTGACGAGATAATAGATGGCAAATTCGGTGACCTTGGGAGCAAGGAGAAATACGCAGAGCAGGCGGTAAGGACGGCCCTTGCTATTCTCACTGAGGGCATCGTCTCCGCCCCGCTGGAAGGAATAGCCGACGTTAAAATCAAGCGCAACGAGTGGGCTGATGGGAGTGAGTACTTAGCCCTCTACTATGCCGGGCCAATAAGAAGCTCTGGTGGAACGGCCCAGGCTTTGAGTGTTCTCGTTGGCGATTACGTGAGAAAAAAGCTCGGCCTCGACAGGTTCAAGCCGAGCGAGAAGCACATTGAGAGAATGGTTGAGGAGATAGACCTCTACCACCGGGCAGTTACGAGGCTCCAGTATCATCCGGAGGCAGACGAAGTAAGACTTGCCATGAAGAACATCCCCATAGAGATAACCGGCGAAGAGACCGACAAGGTTGAAGTTTCCCACCGCGATGTCCCTGGAGTGGAGACCAACCACCTGCGCGGCGGTGCAATCCTCGTTCTTGCTGAAGGTGTCCTCCAGAAGGCCAAGAAGCTCGTCAAGTACATTGACAAGATGGGCATAGAGGGCTGGGACTGGATAAAGGAGTTCGTCGAGGCGAAGGAGAAAGGCAAAGCTGAGGTCAAGGAAGAGAAGGTCGAGAGCGCCGGTGAAGAAGCTCCCACTGAGAAAGTTGAGGAGAAAATTGAGAAGGGCTTCTACTACGAACTCTACGAGAAGTTCAGGGCTAATATCGCCCCCAACAAGAAGTACACGAAGGAGATAATCGGTGGCAGGCCGCTCTTCGCCGAACCCTCCACTAACGGTGGCTTCAGGCTTAGATACGGCCGTTCGAGGGTTAGTGGCTTCGCAACCTGGAGCGTCAATCCTGCAACCATGCTCATCCTCGACGAGTTCATAGCCATAGGCACGCAGATGAAGACTGAACGCCCCGGAAAGGGCTGTATCGTAACCCCCGCAACCACCGTCGAAGGCCCGATAGTCAAGCTCAAGGATGGCTCGGTTATCCGGGTTGACGACTATCAAACCGCCCTCAAAATCCGCGACAAAATCGAGGAGATACTCTACGTCGGCGACGCCCTTGTTAACTTCGGCGACTTTGTTGAGAACAATCAGACTCTCTTGCCTGCCAACTACGCTGAAGAATGGTGGATTCAGGAGTTTGCTAAAGCCATCGTGGATATCTACGAGGTCGAGCTGAAGCCCTTCGAGGACAACCCACGCGAGGCGGTAGAAGAGGCCGCTGAATACATCGAGCTTGATCCTGACTTCCTTGAAAGGCTCCTTAAAGACCCTCTTCGCGTCAGGCCGAGCATTGAAGAAGCCATACACATCTCCAAGGTTCTCGACATTCCCTTCCACCCCTACTACACCCTCTACTGGAACACACTAAAGCCGGAGGAAGTCGAGGAGCTCCAGAAGGCCCTTCTCGGCGCCCAAATCGGGTGGGACGAGCACATGAAGAACAAGTTCGCGAGAAAAGTCATCCTCGACAACGACTCGAAGATAAAGCGCTACCTCGAGCTTTTGGGCCTTCCGCACCGATTGGAGCGGACGGAAGATCGGAAGAAGGTTATCATAATCGAATATCCCTGGAGTGCCGCATTACTGACTCCTCTCGGCAACCTCGAGTGGGAATTCAAGGCCAAGCCCTTCCACACAGTAATTGACATCATCAACAAGGGCAACAGGATTAAGCTCCGCGACAGGGGCATAAGCTGGATCGGCGCGAGAATGGGCAGGCCTGAGAAGGCCAAAGAGAGGAAGATGAAGCCGCCCGTTCAGGTGCTCTTCCCGATAGGCCTCGCCGGCGGAAGCTCCCGTGATATAAAGAAGGCCGCTGAAGAAGGAAAGACCACAGAGGTGGAGATAGCCTTCTTCAAGTGTCCAAAATGCGGCCACGTTGGGCCAGAACATATATGTCCTAGCTGCGGAACGAGGAAAGAGCTTCTCTGGCACTGCCCGAAGTGCAACACTGATTATCCTGAGGGTGAGGCCGATAACTTCGACTTCCGGTGTCCGAAGTGTGGGATCGAGCTCAAGCCCTACACCAGGCGGAGGATAAAACCCTCTGAGCTTCTCCGCGCTGCCATGGAGAACGTCAAGGTCTACGGCATAGACAAGCTCAAGGGCGTCCAGGGAATGACCTCGGGCTACAAGATGGCTGAACCTTTAGAGAAAGGCCTACTCAGGGCCAAGAACGACGTTTACGTCTTTAAAGATGGTACAATTCGTTTCGACGCCACCGATGCCCCGATAACCCACTTCAAGCCGAGAGAGATAGGTGTAAGCGTTGAGAAGCTCCGCGAGCTTGGCTACACCCACGACTTCGAGGGCAAACCGTTAGAGCGAGACGACCAGATAGTCGAGCTCAAGGTGCAGGACGTAATCCTCTCCTACGAGGCTGGCAGGTACCTCCTCAAAGTCGCACGCTTCATAGATGACCTGCTTGAGAAGTTCTACGGACTGCCGAGGTTCTACAACGCCGAGAAGATGGAGGATTTGATAGGCCACCTCGTCATCGGTCTTGCTCCCCACACGTCTGCCGGAATCATTGGCAGGATAATAGGCTTTTCCGACGTGCTGGTTGGTTATGCTCACCCGTATTATCATGCCGCGAAGAGAAGGAACTGCTTCCCTGGCGACACGAGGATACTCGTCCAGATTGACGGAATGCCAATGAGGATAACGCTTAGAGAGCTCTACGAGCTCTTCGAGGATGAGCACTACGAGAACATGGTTTACGTCAGAAGGAAGCCGAAGGTTGATGTCAAAGTTTACTCCTTTGACCCAGAGAGCGGAAAGGTCGTTCTGACAGATATCGAGGATGTCATCAAAGCTCCAAGCACTGACCACACCATTCGCTTCGAGCTTGAGTTGGGAAGGGCCTTTGAGACAACCGTTGACCATCCGGTTCTTGTCTACGAAAACGGGAAATTCATAGAGAAGAGGGCATTTGAGGTCAAGGAGGGCGATTTGATTCCTGTTTTTGAAAATGGGCTTTCTACCCTTCAGATTGGGGACGTTAGCCTTCTTAGAGTCACTGAAGTTCAGTACATTAAACCTCCCGACGACTTCGTGTACTCGCTAAGTGCCTCGAAGTATCATACTATAATAATTAGTAATAATATTACTACAGCAAATTGTGATGGCGACGAAGATGCAGTAATGCTCCTCCTCGATGCCCTCCTGAACTTCAGCAAGTACTACCTGCCCGAAAAGCGCGGTGGAAAGATGGACGCGCCGCTGGTCGTTACCACCCGCCTTGACCCGCGCGAGGTTGACAGCGAGGTTCACAACATGGACGTTGTCAGGTATTATCCACTCGAGTTTTACGCGGCCACTTACGAGATGAAATCGCCCAAGGAGATAAAGTTCATCGAGCGCGTTGAGGACCGCCTAGGAAAGCCCGAGATGTACGAAGGCATAAAATTCACCCACGACACTGATGACATCGGCCTCGGCCCGAAGATGAGCCTGTACAAACAGCTCGGCGACATGGAGGAGAAGGTCGCCCGCCAGCTGGCTTTGGCGGAGCGTATTCGCGCAGTTGACGAGCACCACGTTGCCGAGACGATAATCAACTCCCACCTCGTTCCAGATCTGAGGGGCAACCTCAGGAGCTTCACCAGACAGGAGTTCCGCTGCGTCAAGTGCAACACGAAGTACCGGAGGCCACCGCTCACCGGCAAGTGCCCCAAGTGCGGCGGCAAAATCGTCCTGACCGTCAGTAAAGGTGCAATTGAGAAGTACCTGCCGACGGCCAAGATGTTGGTTACGCGGTACAACGTGCTGGACTACACGAGGCAGAGGATATGCATGACAGAAAAGGACATCAAGAGCCTCTTTGAGAACGTCTTTCCGGAGAGGCAGAGGACTTTGATGGGCTTCTCTGCTGACATCTGCGAGAAGATGATAAAGGCTAGGACCGGCAAGTCTAACGGCAGGAACGGTTACCTTGACGAGCTTAAGGCCAACGGGAAGCTCAAGAAAAAGGCTGAGAAGTCAAAAGCTGAGACGAAATCTGAAAAGAAGTCTAAAAAAGCTGAGAAAAAGACCAAGCCTTCTGAAGGTCTTGAGAAGGACATCAGGAAGGAGAAGTCCAAGATGAAGAAGCCCAAGAAGGGCATAAGCCTGGACGAGTTCTTCGGCGGCAGTTAGGCCGATAACCATATATATTATTATGACTTTCCTTCCTTTTGATGAGACTGCCTACACAACACCAGTTCAAACTGCTCCCCAGCGTCGCCTACCTCCGCGTGCAGAAGCAGGTCTTCCTAGGCTATTCCATGCCCCTGGCCGGATGGGTAGGGGAGTATCTGATAAACTACCAGAAGCTCCCGCGGCCGAACTTCCTAAACCGTGCAATGGCCAAGCTGGGCTTTTCTCTGGCCGGTGAAGAAAGGGACGACCGTTACATCACTCAGTTCTTTACTAAGGGTAGCGTTTCGATAAGCGCGAGCTGGGACGTCGAGCGGGAAAATCTCTTCCTTCAGATTATTCCCCTCCGCTCAAGGCTCTCCCGCGGCTTAACGATCCGCGCGGAGTACATCGAGTTCTACGATCAGTACGTGGTCAGTATAGAGCCGACAGGAAAGCTCCCGCCTGGTGTTAAGAGCATCGGAATAAACGCCCTGATTTTGGAGGACTTTTATCCCATCGAAACGCCCTACTGGGGCATGCTCCACGAGGACTGGGAGGCCGAGCTTAATCTCCTCGTGATGAAGGATGAGGTCTATGATTCCCTCCAGCGTGAGGAGTACCGCTGTCCGGTCTGCTTTTCCCCACTGAGTGAGGAGAACGGCGTTCTTAAGTGCACCCGCTGCGGCTTCGTCTACGCTCCGGAGAACGACTTCGAGCGTGTCATGGAGAGCTTCAGCGTGGAGGAGTTCGCCTTCTAGCAAACTTTGCTTGCGCAAAGTTTGATCAAAAAGTTTGCCTCTATTTCAAAGGCGAGAGAACTGAAGCGTGCAATTTTAGAGGGGACAGTGGACAATCGCACACCAATCAAAGCTTGGAGAGCAAGGGGTCAGGGGTGTTGGCTTACTTGTGGGCTTAAGGTTTATAAGCTCTTTCTTAGCTTTTCCTATCGGGCAGCCCCGTGGTGTAGCGGCCAAGCATGCGGGACTTTGGATCCCGCGACCCGGGTTCGAATCCCGGCGGGGCTACCAATACAAACTTCGCCTTCGCGACGTTGAAGCGAAGCTTCAACGCACGGGACGATAGTCCCGTTGAGTTTGATCAAGGTTCATAGCTCCTTCTCAAAATCCTATTCCAGAGCGTGATTGCTGTTAGATTGGTCTCTGGGGTGTTGGAATCCATTAAAGCCTACCCTTTTGTGAGGAGTTCACTTTCAACCGACGCCCGAAGGGCGTCAACAAGGAGGAACTCCTTTTAACTCGCAGGTTGAGAAGATTCCAAGTTAAGAGCGTCCTATCAAGAAGTAATCACACTCAAATACCCCAAATTTTCCAAGAGCTACAAACTTTTGGTGAAGCTTTTCCCAAAAGCTTCGGCGCTGGCGGAAAAATTCTGACTGCTTCTAAAAATGATGATTTTTGAGTGTGCACTCCTTCAAAAAGGCGATTTAAGTTGGATTTCTTCTTAACTGGCCAATTTTCAAGAAGTCTCTCAAAGTACGACGCCCAAAGGGCGTCAAAAAGAAAAGCAGACTCCAAATTAAAGTCTCCTGTTAAATGGAAATCCCCTCGAACTTGCAGAATTTAGAGGGGCACTCATCCAAAGGAACATTTTATCGGGCAGTCTCAACTTTGATCAGGCTTTGCTTTGCAAAGGTTGTCCGCATCGGCGTTGAAAATTTTAAGAGAAAAGCTCAGACAATCAGCGACACCAAATCCCTTATCGCCTTCTCCGGGTCTTTTGCCTTAGTAACACCACTCGCGAGGAGAACGCCAACGCTTCCGAGCTCCAAAGCCTTCTTGACGTCCTCTCCAGTGGAAATACCCGCGCCAGTCAAAACCTTGACCTCTGGGTTTACTCTCCTGACGAGCTCGACGGTGTCGGTTATGACTTCCGGCTTGGCCTTGCTGACTGGAATGCCAGTTCCTATCAGTTCGGGCGGTTCAACTGCGACGTAATCTGGTCCCAGAGCGGCGATAGCGGCGCTGACTGCTGGGTTGTTGGAGCAGACCATCGTCATCAATCCAACTTCCTCGGCGCGTCTTATGGCCGCTTCAAGGTCTGCTAAGATCATCCTGTTCTCCGAATGGTTGAGGAGAGTTCCGACGGCCCCGGCTTCCTTAACTGCCTCCGGGAGGACGTGGCCGGTGTGGCTTCCCGGTTTAATCGGGTCTATATGCTGAGCAAAGACCGGAATCTCGACCTCCTGGGCAATTCTGTAAAGGTCAGCCAGCTGCGGCGCGACCACTATGGTTATTCCAGTCTCCTTCCAGACCTTCTCGGCGGCCTTGGCGATCTCAAGGGCTCTCTCGCCCGTGGCCTCGATGTACGTCTTGAAGTTTATCGCTATTATCGGCTCCTTCAGCTTCGTCATAGATATCACCAGGAGTGAATTAACGCTCAACTCTTAAATTCTTTCCTGGTGAGGAACTTTTCCTCGGACCCGGTTGGGACTTTTAATATTTTGAAAAAAGGTTGCTGGAAAGATGCTCCTGAATCCGGAGGGATTATTCTACTTCAGGTTGGGGGTAATAGGGAAGACTCTCCTGAGAGTCAAGATGCCAATCCTAAGGGGCCTTATTGAAGCCCACCACCCTTTCTGCCCGCCGGATATGGGGTTCCTCGTTGGAGCCCTCACCCTCGGGAGGGGGAGGAGGTCAGATGGAGTATGTATCAATAACATGGGGAGCATTACGGTGAATCTCTCTTCCTAGGGTTTCCGAGCGGGTCGATGAGGCCTGCCCTGATCAGGGAGGAGCTTATCTTCGCCCCGAGGCTGCTCCTTACGATCCCTATGGTCACTATCTCGAGGGGCTTCAGGCCCCTCTCTTCTCTGGCTCTGTTCACTATGAGTGCCCCTTTGTAGGTCTCCTCACTGACGACTATGGCGTCAAGGCTTTTCATCTTATCCGCGAAGCCTATGGCCGTGTGTATCTTGATGATCCTGTAGTTGGAGTAGCCGTTAACCTCGAAGAACTTGAGCAGATCCCTCAGGCGGAGCTCGTAGGGAAGGATTTTATCTGCGTGGGGCTTGTTCCTCACCATCTCGTCGGCGGTCAGTCCAACATAGACGTACTTCCCCACTTCGAAGGCCTTCCTCAGCAACGCCTTATGCCCGAGATGGAGCCTGTCAAAGGTCCCTCCGACGACCACTTTGCGGTACTTTTTCCTCATGGGCTGAAATTAGGCTGAAGAACCAATAAGCTTTTTTATCAACCTCCAGAGATTTTTCCTGGAGGTGGTAGAATGAAGAAGCTCATCGCGTTCATTCTGACAGTTCTTCTTCTCACGCCCCTGGTCAGTGAGGTCAATGCCGCTGGGAACCCACAGCCCCTTTTCAAGGTCGAGATTATGATTCGGGTCTCACCGGTGGTCATAAACGGCTCTTCCACCTGGATGGGCCAGTTCAGGATATACGCCACCCTCAAGGATCCGGGTTACAGAGCCTATTTTGACTACCTCGCCACAAACAACACGACGAAGGCAAACGAGGAGTTCCGGTCATTTGTCAAGCAGCTGATTTACGACAACCTGAAGAACAACTTCAAGGATCGTTTTGAGGCCAAAGGCATTAACAGCACGATTTACCTCCCCTCCGGGGGTCCGGTTAAAGTTCTCGACAACTGGTCTGCGGTCGTTACCTTTGCTCTCTCAAACTTCCTTGTCAGTGATGGGAAAATCATCAGCTGTCCTCTCAGCGGCCCGATGGACTTCGTATTTAAGGGCCACGTTTTCGACTACAGCTGGGACAAGCTGACGCTCGTGCTTCCGAAGGACTACGAGGTGAAAAACCTTGCTCCTGCTCCCGACGACTTCAGTGACAACGTCGCCGTCTGGACTAACGGCGACTTCATACCCCTAATAGAGCTTTACACCCCCGTGTATTCTTATGTGATATTTCTGAACTCGACCAGGAAGGAGATATCGCTCCAGTACGACCCCCACGAGGGCTACGTTCAGTTTAATGCCACATTTACCGGTGCCAACGCAACGCCCGTGGTTATCGATCAGCTCCTCTCGAGCTTCAAGGCCACGATGGACATAATAAGCCTGGACACCCGCCAGGAGAACGGCACCTTGGTTGTCATAGGTGTGGCAAAACCCAAGGTGGCCTACAGGGAGACCTCCTCCGAAAAGATATGGGAGGCCCTTCTTAAACTGCCCGGGTCGTTTGACAGGGTTTCAGTGGTGGGCGGCACCTACAAGATGGCTCCCGACAACACCATCGTAATCACTGTGACTGAGAAAAAGACGAGCCGTCTGCCTTACATCTGGGCGGGCCTGATTCTGGTTGTCGTTCTCGGAATATTCTGGATCAAGAGGCGTGGGACATCTTCAGAGGAGCCAGAGCAGCCAACTGGAGAAGAGAGTGGGGCTGTTGAAGAAGGAAGCACTGAAAATGAAAAAGTCGAGGAGCCGAATGATGAAACCTCCGAACCTGGAGGTGAGTAAATGGATTTCTTCTTTTATCCCAAGAGCGTCGCGGTCTTTGGCTCCTTTAAGGTGGGTGCGATAGCCTACGAGATTCTCAGGAACATCGTCGAAGGTGGCTTTGATGGGAAGATAGTTCTAGTCAACCCGAAGGGTGGAACCGTTGAGGTCGCGGGGAAAGCCTTTGAAATTCGCCCGAAGCTGGAGGAGCCCGTTGATACTGCCATAATTGCCATTCCGGCGAAGTTCGTTCCATCGCTCATAGACGAGATTGGTGAACTAATCAAGGGTGCCGTCGTCATAAGTGCTGGCTTTTCCGAAGTCGGAAACGTTGAGCTTGAACGCGAGCTCGTCGAGAAAGCCAGAAAGCATGGCGTTAGAATCATCGGTCCTAACTGCGCCGGCATCTTCGGCGTCCACGGCAAGTTTTTCGGCTCCTTTGAGGTTCGCGTTAATCCCGGTGGACTGGCGCTCATAAGTCAGAGCGGCGCCTTCGGCGGTGCCGCTTTGGCGATGGGCAACGACGAGGGAATAGGCTTCTCGGCCTTCGTCTCTTATGGAAACGCGGCCGACCTGAACGAGAGCGACTTTCTGAGGTACTTTGCAGACGACGAAAACACGAAGGCCATAGCACTCTACATTGAGGGCGTTAGGGACGGGAGGCGCTTCATGGAGGCCCTCCGCTATGCGGCTAGCAAAAAGCCTGTGATAATCCTCAAGGCTGGAAAGAGCAAGAGTGGTGCAAGGGCAGCCGCTTCACACACCGGCTCGCTCGCCGGAAGCTACGAGATTTATAGGGCGGCCTTCAAGCAGGCCGGCGCCATAGAGGTTGAGGAGATGGAAGAGCTATTCGACGCGGCGAAGGCCTTTGAGATGTACGAGAAAGCCGGGAGGCGCGTTGCCGTGATTACTAATTCTGGCGGGCCCGGTGTTCTCGCCACCGACAAGCTTGAGAGCCTCGGTCTCGAAATAGCCCAGCTAAGCGATGAAACCGTTGAAGAGCTCCACTCGTTCCTTCCACCGCAGTGCTCGGTTAAGAACCCGATAGACCTCATAGCCGACGCGGACTACGAGCGCTACAAGAAAACGATTGAGATTGTCTGCAGGGACGGGAACGTCGATGCTTTGCTGGTAATCTGCGTCCCGCCGATATTCATCCCGAGCGAAGAGATAGCGAAGGCCGTAATCGACGCCGAGTGCGACAAGCCAGTGATAGTGAACTTCATGGCCGGAGAGCTCGTCAGGG
This sequence comes from Thermococcus sp. LS1, assembly GCF_012027395.1. Taxonomy (NCBI): domain Archaea; kingdom Methanobacteriati; phylum Methanobacteriota; class Thermococci; order Thermococcales; family Thermococcaceae; genus Thermococcus; species Thermococcus sp. LS1. Next base: position 452,035 of record NZ_SNUJ01000001.1, on the reverse strand, counting down.
ATGGGGTTAAGCTGCTGGAGGGAAGTGGGATAAAGAACTTCCCGACGCCGGAGAGGGCGGCCAAAGCTTTGGCGTGGCTCTCCCGCCGCTGAGGCTTTTAACTTTTTAAGGTGAAGTTCAATTCATTTTTGGTGGTTCTCATGAAGCCGTACCGACTCCTCTATCCTTTGAGGACTTACCTCATCGTGGCAGGAAATGGTGAGGAAACAAACGTGATGGCCGCTGATTGGGTCACGATAGTCTCATTCAGGCCCTTCATGGTTGGTGTTGCCGTTGCTCCTGAGAGGTACACATGGGGGCTGATAAAGAAGTACCGCGAGTTTGTCATCAGCGTGCCGGGTCTCGATATGCTCCGGGACGTCTGGATAGCCGGCACAAGACACGGCCCTGAGAAGCTGAAAGAGATGAAAATAACCCTTGTTCCATCGAAGGCTCTTGGAACTCCCAGCATAAAAGAGGCCCTTGCGAACGTTGAGTGCAGACTTGTGGATGAGAGGGACTACGGCGACCACACATGGTTTGTCGGAGAGGTCGTGGCAAGTTCTTACAGGGAAGATGCCTTTGAGGATGACAGGCCGAAGCTTGAGGCAGGGTTCCTTGCACACGCCTCTTGGACTGATTTTGTGACATTTGAGAAACGCATCCACCGTCCACCGCAGGTTTGATTCTGATAATCTTTTTATACCCTTTTTACCCTCCCATCCTGATGATAGCGTTAGGTATAGAGGGGACGGCGCATACTCTTGGCATAGGTATAGTCACCGAGAAGAAAGTTCTTGCCAACGTATTTGATACCCTCACCACTGAAAAGGGTGGAATCCACCCAAAGGAAGCCGCCGAGCACCATGCAAGGCTTTTGAAGCCCCTTCTGAGAAAGGCCCTTGACGAGGCTGGAATAACTATCGAGGACGTTGACCTGATAGCCTTCTCCCAGGGGCCGGGTCTCGGGCCTGCTTTGCGAGTTGTCGCCACGGCCGCACGAGCTCTTGCCATAAAGCATAACAAACCAATAATCGGCGTAAACCACTGCATAGCCCACGTTGAGATAACCAAGATGTTCGGTGTTAAAGACCCCGTTGGCCTCTACGTGAGCGGTGGAAACACCCAGGTTCTGGCGTTGGAGGGAGGCCGCTACCGCGTCTTCGGCGAAACGCTTGATATTGGCATCGGCAACGCTATAGACACCTTTGCGCGCGAGATTGGGATAGGTTTCCCTGGGGGGCCCAAGATAGAGAAGCTTGCCCTGAAGGGAGAGAAATACATCGAGCTCCCCTATGCGGTTAAGGGTATGGATTTGAGCTTCTCCGGGATACTCACTGAGGCCGTTCGGAAGTACCGCACGAGCCGGTATCGGGTTGAGGATCTTGCCTATTCCTTTCAGGAGACGGCATTTGCAGCGCTCGTTGAGGTCACCGAGAGGGCCGTTGCCCACACCGGCAAGGATGAGGTCGTTCTCGTTGGAGGCGTCGCCGCGAACAACAGATTGCGGGAGATGCTTAGAATAATGACCGAGGACAGAGGGATAAAGTTCTTCGTTCCGCCCTACGACCTCTGCAGGGACAACGGAGCCATGATAGCTTACACTGGATTAAGGATGTATCTCGGCGGTGTCAGGTTCAGTCTCGAGGAAACTGTGGTAAAGCAGAAGTTCAGGACGGATGAGGTGGAGGTTGTATGGGGTTAAAGGTTTCAATCTGGATCTTTTTTATTGATATCGTACTGTTCATCGTTATCGGATATTCCGCGTTCTACGCCCTCAGAAGGATATCACGCTACGGTGAACCCCTTAACAGGTTCCTCGTTATAGTGGCAGTTTCCATGTTCACGGCTGCGACAGGAAGGGCACTTGATATCGTTGACGATTTCACTGGAGAAGTGCCCACTATTATATCTCTAGAGCAGATTCTCTACTTCTTCTCGATAATCGGTATAACATATGGCCTGTTGAGCTATATAAGCCATGTTGAAAAAACTATTCTTCCGGTTCCTGCAAAGGCCTCTGGGAGCGCAAGGCTCTTCCCGGGAGGTTATCTCTACACGGGAGAGGACACAGATGATCTTGCGGAGTTTATTTCTTCAATTGACGCTCCAGTGCTTGTAATTACCAGGAGTCCTTGGATGTACGAAAATATCGGAGAGCACGTTCAGACGCTCTGGATAACCCCTGCCGTTGACAGGGGGATAGGGCCAACGAAACTTCATGTGATCATGGAGAGTGCGGTAAAGTTTCTCCGGGGAGGCGGCAGATTGATAGTGGTGGACTGCCTGGAGACCCTTATCCTGTACAACGACTTTACGGCCATCTTTAGATTCCTCTCGTCTCTAAAAGACTACGCCGTCGAGGCAAAATCCACCCTGCTCCTGGTTGTCGTTAAAGGAACCATTGGAGAGAAAGAGCTGAAGATACTTATGAGGGAGTTTACTCCAGTCAGGAATCCTAAGAACCTCCTCAGAACTTCCTCTTGATCTTCATGGTGTACTTTGGGTAGACCTCATTCGTGAACCTTACGAACTTTGCCTTTCTCGGGGAAAGCTTTATCGTTATCTCCGTTTCAGGCTCGAGGTAGGTGTAGAACTGGCCGTCTATCGCCAGGATTATCTCTCTAGTTAAGGCTAAGTTCCTGACGTCTATTTTGGTGTAGGAGGGTACTATCATTGGCCTTGAGCTCAGAGCTATCGGCGCAAGAGGAGCTATCACTATTACGTCGAGCCTTGGGTCTACGAAGGGACCTCCCGCGCTCATAGCGTAGCCAGTCGAGCCCGTCGGAGTCGATACTATGAGCCCATCCGCCCGGATTTCATCGGCGAGGCCTTCATCTATGTAGTAGCGCAGATGGATTATCTTGCCCGGTATGCCGGTCAGGATGGCAACCTCGTTGAGGGCATCGGGAACTACGTTCTCGCCGTTTAGGTACGTCCTTAGCTTTATGCGTTCGTCTATGTGGTAATCACCTTCAATCAGCTTGCTGAGGGCAAAAAAGGCTTCGTGTGGTTCAACCTCCGTGAGAAAACCGAGCGTCCCCATGTTGATGCCCAGCAAGGGTATCTCCTTTTTGGTCTTGTGCTCCACCCTGAGAATCGTTCCATCTCCCCCGATAACGATGATGAAGTCGACGTCGAAGTCCTCCAGCGGGAGAACGTCCTCCTCGTGGAACTCGGGAAGATATTTGTACGTATCGGTATCCACGTACACCTCATAACCGCTGACCTTGAGGAAGTCGTAGACCCTGTATGCGAGCTTGAGGGCGGCCTCTTTATCCCTCCTGGCCACTATCCCGAACTTCATGGTTACTTCTTCTCCCCTTCATCAGTTAAACTTTTCTTTTTCTTCTCCTCGCTGACCTTAATCCCGAAGTGTGTGGTTATGAAGCCTCCGAAAACCGTCGGGGCCCAGTAGGATACGACCCTCTCGATGAGCGTTGCCGTTACCGCGAAGTTCTTGTCTATGCCCAGGAGGACGTAAACACCTGAATTAATAGCCTCAATGAAGCCTGCTCCGCCTGGAATTATACTGAGTAGCCCGACAACTATGCCTATCATCTGAACGACCATTACGTCCATCAGTCCAATGGGATAGTTTATGCTCAGAAAGATGAAGTATGCGCGGAGGAGGGTCAGAAACCAGAAGACGAAGGAATAAGCCAGGGCCAAAAAGAAGGCCTTCTTATCCTTCAGCAGGAGCCTGAAGCCCTTCTGAAACTTGGGAACGCTGACCTCTATGTTGTGAATGAACTTCTCCTCGTACTTCTGTGCCCTTTTGGGCATGATCCTGGAGACCAAGTTGAAGAACCAGTAGAGTATCTTCTTCGTCCTCCTCTCGTTGAGGAGTATGACGAGGGTTATGACTATGAGGAGGGCGAGGAGGAAGTCGAGTATGAGGAGCATTATCGTTAAAGATCTCGAACCGAGAAGGTAAACGTAGATGGTGGAGGCCAGAAGCATTATCACCACGGGAATGAGGTCGAGTATCCTGTCTGCCATGACTGTGGCAAAGACCGGACCGTAGGCTCCGTTGGAGCGTTTAGAGAGGTAATACATTCTAATGGGCTCGCCGCCGCCCCTCGCTCCCGGCGTAACGTTGTTTACGAAGATACCGACGAATATTGCCCCCAGGATGGCCCTGAATGGTGCGGTTATGTTGAGGCTCTTAAGAAGTACACGCCAGCGGAGGGCCCAGATGAAAATCCCAGCTAGATAAGCGAGAACGGCGAGCAGGAAGTAGTCCAGCCTGGCCTTTTTTAAAACGTCCAGTACCTCCTCTACCCCTACCCATCCAATGAGGAGGGCGATTATGAGCAGTCCGAGGGTGAGGAATGCTATTTTTTTCCAGTCCATCCTCACACCTTCCTGAGCTTCGCTATGAAGAAGCCCTGCGTTAGGTGTCTGTTCGGGTAAAACCTCTGCACTCCGTCGAGGCCTATGCCGTGGGAGCCTATGAATAGGCTCTGTTCCTCGAGCTTTAAACCTTTGCTCAGCATGTACTTAACGTTCGCCTCGTTTTCCTCATAGCTGAGCGTGCAGGTAGAATAAACCAGAACGCCACCCTTTCTGAGGGATTTGATTGCCGCGTTGATGAAGTGCCTCTGGTAGCGCGCCGTCGCCTCGATGTCCTTTGGCGTCCTGCTCTCCCAGAGCTTTGGCCTGATTCCCAAGGCGGTACAGGGAGCGTCGAGGAGTATCTTGTCGGCCTCTATTCCGAGCTCGGGCAGCTTCCTTGAGTCCATGTGGATTAGTTTGACGTTCTTGACCCCGAGCCTCTTAAGCTCCTCCTCCATTTTCCTCAGCCGATTCTTTGATTTGTCGATGGCTATTATCTCACCCCTGTTCTGCATGAGCTGCGCGATGTGGCTCGTTTTTCCTCCTGGAGCGGCCGCCATGTCGATTATCAGCTCCTCCTCGCTCGGCTCTAAAATCCTCGCAACGATCATTGAAGGCAGGCTCTGGGCGTAGAAGAGCCCCTCCTTAAAGCTCTCCAGCTCGCTCAGGCTGGGAAGCCTGAACTTGGGCAGGGTGACCTCCACCGCTATACCCCTCGTCGAGACGATCATCTCTTTGGCGCTCATCCTCGCTATTCCAATTCCAACGAGGAGGCCCCTTGGATCGCGAATCTCGACCTCGTCGCCGGGCCTGATTTTCTTGTCCGCCTGGAGGACACCGGGTGCGTAGAGCATTGCCCCCTGATAGACGCTCTCGCTGGCGAACTTGTTTGCCCTTACAACGGGAAGGTCGGGCTCATAGTCATCGGGGAAGTTTGGACCCTCGCGCTCGAAGTAGATGCCCTCCTCCAGATAGGGACTCCTCTTCGGCTTCAGACCTTCCTTTCGGAGAATTCTCATCAGCTTTGAGCGGCTCGTCTTGAGTGTGTTAACGCGGATGTAGTACTTCTCAACCGGCGTCCTGAGAGAGGCCATTATCTCCTCGGCCTCTTCGCCAAAGAGTCGCCTGTAGTACTCCCTCAGCTCCGGTGGAAATGCCTCCTCGTAGCTCATCCCGACACCTCAGAGGTCGAAGATTTCAAAGCGCTTCCCGATATCAATGAGTCTCTCAATGCCCTCCCGGAGGGTCTCCACGCTCTCGAAGTTGGCTTCGAACTGGAAAATCTTCTCATTGCTTTTCTCTATGCGTGCCATTATCTCGCTCGGAGAAATCCTCCCGTCGCGCCTCCAGTTGTATACGTCGCTCAGGAAGTCCTCCGCCCCGTAGATGAAGCTCCTCGGGAAGAGCTCCACGAAGAGGCCAACGAAGTTCTCGCTTATCCTTTCCTTTGGAACCGCGACCACGAAGTAGTAAGCCTCTGGTGTTGCCCCAACTTCTATCTGGGGCTTTATCTCGAAGGCCGGGTGTGGGTACTTCATGAGCCTCCATTCGCCGTCGAGGAAGATGTAAGCACCAAAGACCTCCTCCACGTCCTCCACTTTGAAGCCCTTCTCAGGAAGCTCGGCCTTAAGTTCCTCGTTGAGCCTGAAGATGCTCTCCCACATCTCGTTGAGAAACTCATGAACCTCTCTCACGTTCATTTCTCCCACCAGAAAGGAAAAAGATGGAGGGCTTAAAAACTTTGGTTACCTCACAAGCCCCTCCAGCATCCTGTTGAGGTCTCCCATTATGTCCGTCCGGACGGTCTCATCTACCGTCGCCAGCTCCATCTTGAACTCCTTACCAAGCACCGTGACGTCGAGGTATATCTCCGCTTTCACGTAGCTGGTCTCGTTGTTCTTTATGTGCCTGACCCAGGCCTCTGGAAGGGCGTTTGTGTCTATGAACGTTTCAACATCAACCGTTCCGTAGCCCTTCGCCGGAAGGACGACGCTCTCGACTATTGTGCCTTCACCTATCTTGACCCCATTCACGTAGAGGGTGTAGCTGACTCCGGTGATCGGGAGGGGGAAGGGATTGGGGTTGTAGAGCTGTAGGTGGTTAATTATTACCGCCTTGTTCCCCCGCACTCCAGCCCACTCTGTCTCTGTCTCGACGAGGGCGGGAGTTTTGGCTATGCCAAGGTCCCTGCTCTCGGCTTTTACATCGAGATAGCTCAGTATATCCTCGTTTACCTCTTCGCTGATGCTTCCCTTCACTGGTACCACTCCGAGGAGCTTGCCTTTGAGGTATATGGTGAAGGAGCCTCTTTGCCCGTTGTTCAGATAGTTTATCATGGCCTTCACGAGGTTCCTGTTGTCTATGGATATCGCGAGCGTCACGTCTTTTTCAGTCGCCCCGTAATCGAACCTCTCCACCTTTGCCACAGGGACACCAGCGAACTCGAGGCTAACGTTCTCTATGGATGCCGGAACGAGCAGAGGCTTGTCGAGGTGGGCGCTTATCCATACTTCCGTTGTGTTGTCGTCCACGTAGCCCCACCGGGCGTTGATGCTGGGCTGAAGCGTGAGGATGGCGTAGCCGACGTAACTGCCCCACAGGATGAACGCGAGGAGTACTGCTAAGACCGCTATTTTCCAGTTCATTTCTCTCACCTTCCTATTTGTTATCTGTGGGGCGTTTAAATGTTTCCTATTTTCTCAGCTGGCCCTTCTCCTGTGGGTGTAGATTACCACGATCACCACCAGTACTCCCACGACCACGGCGAGGTTCCTCAGGTTGGTTGAGGTCTTGGTGTTCTCCTTCACCGTTACATCTACGGTCCTTTCGAAGACGTAGACGTTGTCGTCACCCTGGGAGGGGTCTCCGACGGCCCTTATCCTGAGCTGAATCTTGTAGTCTTTGGGTATGGCGTCGCGGTCTATCCTGAGGATTATTACACCCTCACCGGTTGCTCCGGGTGCTATATCACCGACGTAGTCCGTCCTCTTGTCGAGGTTGAATGGCTGATCCGCCTTAACCACACCCTCGATGAGCACGCTCGTGGCCTTTTCTCCGCCTGTGTTCTTCAGGGTGATGTAAACCTTGACGCTCTCTCCCTGGAGGGGCTCGGGTTCAAACCTGATGTCAACGACCTCTATATTCGGCTTGGCGCCTATGATGATTGGAACCTTCAGTGTGATGTTCTTCTGTACCCCAAGGCTGTTGGTGTACATAATTAGGAGCGGTATCTCGTAGGTTCCGGAGCTCGCGTTCTCTGCAACGTTGACCCTGAAAGATGTCTGGGCCGAGTCGCCCTTGTTTAGGCTTCCCAGACCTATGACCTGCTGGCTCGTTTCGCTGAGCTCAAACGGCCAGACCGACTGGGGCTTTATTATGACCGTCCTTGCGGTTCCGGTTCCGACGTTGTCTATCTGAATATTTACCTCCACGTTGTCGGTTCCTGGCAAAATCTTGCTCGGCGAGGTGGAGACCTTTGAGAGGATCAGCTCGGCCCTTCCTGTGATGTCTACTCCCACCAGCCTCTCATCGGTTATTTCCTTCTCGTCCGGCTCGCTGAGATACTTGAGCTCTATCCTGAGAGGGTATATGCCGTTCTCGAGCCTGTCGTTGGCCTTAATCCTGAACTCCAGCGTTGTGCTCTGTCCCGGTTGGAGCTCGGCCACGTACTTTACGTTGTCCTCGCCGATGGGCAGGAATGCGTCAATGTTCTGCTTCGCCAGCTCGCGCATTATCTGGTTGAGCGACGTCTGAAGGTTCTCGCTTAGGGCCTCGCTTCCCTGGATTGGCAACTGTGAAAGGGCTGAGAGGTCAACGTTTTTGATTTCCCCTTGGACCGGGACCTGGTAGGAGGTTATCTTCAAGCTGAGGGCCTTGATGGGCTCGGCTCCGGTGTTTTCCACCGTAAACCTCACTGTGAAGGTATCGCCGGGGCTTATCTCCCCTGGAATCGTCTCGACCTTCGTTATCTCGACGAAGCCCTCCCTGCTCTTTTTGACGGTAAGGGCGACGAAGTTGTAGCTCTGAAGCATTTTCATGTTAGTCCCCAGGCCCGTAAAGTAAACCACCCCAACGTAGAGCGGATAGGTGCCGACGTCGGCGTTGGGGTTTATCTTTATCCTGAACGTCAGTGTTGTGTTCTCCTTGCCGTCGAGATACTCTATGTACTGGATCGCGCTCCCCTCGGGGTAGAATGCACTCTGGGATAATCCGCTCTGACTCAGTGCCATTGATATCGCGCTCGCTATGGAGGAGCTGTCGTTGAAGCTCACCGGCGCTGGTGAAACGAAGACGTTCAGATAGCGAACCTTCAGCGCTCCTTCGTTCCTCAGGTGGACTTTTATCATGACTGTATCGCCTGGCTGGACCGTTTCTGGCATTTCAACGCTTGAAATCACCACTCCCGGGGCGGTTGCTGCTCTCCACTCGGGTGGCCCGCTGATGCTTATCTTTATCCCGTTCGGATATACTTCGAGGACGGTCACGTAAACTGTCTGATCATCAACATCAACTTCTACCGTTTCTCCCTCCCGCACGGGAGTTATGTCTGGATACGTTATGGGCATTAAGATGTCTTCCTTGTTTATCCCGAGCTCTGGGTGCTCCTCGATGGTTTTCACGACCGCGTCGGCTATCTCCTTCGGCGATGCCGTGTTGAGCCACTGGTAGAAGCCGAAGGCGTTGGCCATCAGGCACGCGTTGAACGCTGTAGTGTCGTTGACGTACTGGGAACACGAACTTACATCGTAGCCCTGAGTTTCGGCGAGGGCCAGCAGGAACTCTGGGTCGAGGAGGAGTCTCTGAATCTTTTCAGGGTCGGGTACGTATATCGTCTTATACTCGGCGTTGAGTATCTTTCCATCCTTCATTATCACCAGGAAGGCGTAGTACTCGCCGTTCCCATAGTCCTTCTGCGTATCTGTCAGCGAGATTATGAGCGGCCCAACCAGTATGGCCTCGCCCTTGCTTAAGTAGCCCTCGAAAAGCGGGCTTCCCGTCGAGGCGCTCACCGCACTTCCGAGCAGACTCGTGATGAGCATCAATCCGAGCAGGACAACCTTTATCTTTTTCATCCCGCATCACCTCCAATTTTCTTTCCGTAGAAGACCTGCAGCAGTGCAGGCGTTACAAGGTAAGCGGCAAACATAGAGGCAAATATTCCAAACGCGAGTGTCAATCCAAAGTCGTGTATCGTCGGCAGCTCTCCAGCCAGGAGCGCCAGAAAGCCTCCGGCAGTCGTCAGGGCGCCGGCGAGTATTCCAGGACCCACGCTCTCTATCGAAGTGACTATCGGGCGCGGGTTCCCTTCGTTCATCTCCTCAAGGAAGCGGTGGGTCAGGTGCATCCCGTAATCGACGCCCAGGCCGACTATCATCGAGATAACACCAGCCAGTGTCTGGGTGAAAGGAATGCCAGCGAGACCCATGAAGCCGACCGTCCAGAGGGCACCGAGGAACATCGGCGTTATCATCGCCAGGGAGACCTTTGGGCGCCTGAAGAGGAGCAAAACTATCAGGACGACGAAAACCGTTCCATACATGGAGATGCGGTTTATTTCCTCGTTTGTGAGCTGGTCGAGAACGTAGTTGAGGTAGATGTCACCCGTCAGGGAGAGGCTCACTCCCGGTGGGAAGACGGCGTTTTGAACTTCTTCTTCAAAATAGCGTATTATCCTCCTAAAGTCGTCTATACTCGAGCCGCTGAAGTCGCCGGTGAATTTGATTATCGTCATGGAATAGTCCGATGAAACGAGCTGAACCCCCTGGTAGTCCTTCAGAGCTTCCTTTATCTTCTCCCTGTCGTCGGGGATGTAGCCGTACTTCTGGACAACGATGTCGGCGATACTCTCGGAGTCAAAGACGTTGTTGTAGTAGGTGTCTGCCTTTATCTGGTTCTCGAAGCGGTAGATGCTCCTTACTACGGTGGGATCCCTCACGTCATCCGCTTTTACGAGAATGTAGAGCTCATCTTGGCCGCCGAAATCGCTGCGTATGTCCAGCAAAGCTTCTATCTCGGGCATTCCCTTGGGGACGAACTTCTCGAGTCTGACCTCGGTAGTTACCTGCGTCACACCATAGCCGAAGATGAGCGTTATCAGAAAGACTGCACCGAGAAACGCAAAGGGCTTCCTCCTCACGGCCTCTCCAAGGGAGCGGAAGGCTTTCCCAACGAAGCCTGAATGGGAGCGTATCTCCGGAACCTCGTAGTGCCCCTTGAGCTTCTTCATGACGTCTTCCTCAAGGATTATCACAGAGGGTGTTATCACGACCGCGTTCAGTGCCGCCAGACTCAGTCCTAGGATCAAGGTCGTCGCCAGGTTGTGGAGCATCGGAAGGCTCGAGAGGTACATGGCAGCAAAGCCGGCAACGGTCGTCAGCGCCGCTCCGAGCAGGGCCTTTCCCGTCTCGGCTATAGCCTCCTCAGCGGCCTCCTCGATGGTTCTTCCCCTTTTGCGCTCCTCGTAATAGCGGTTCGTGACGTGGATTCCGTAGTCTATGCCCATTCCTATGAGCATCGCACCTATGGTGGTCGTCGCAAGGTCGAGGGGAATGCCGAGGAGCCCCATCGCACCCAGGGTCATGGCCACGCCAAAGACGAGCGGCGTTAGAGGTATCAGCGCCTTGACCGGCGAGCGGTAGAAGTAGAGGAGCAGGGCGAGAACGATTATGAACGATATCGCCATCGTCTTGTTGAGGTCGCTCTGGAGGAGCTCCAGTATGCGGTATGTTATACCTATGTTGCCGGTCTGGATAACCTCGACGTTCTTCGGGAACTTCACGTCGTTAATGTCCTCCTGAATCCCCTCATAGACCCTGACGAGGGTTTTGGAGTTCTTCTCCCTGCTTATGGTCACCACTATCATCGTCGTCGTGTAATCCCTGCTCACGAGCTGATTTCTCGTTTCCGGTGGAAGCATGTCAAGGACGAACTTTGCCTCTTCCTCATTTTCCGGGAGCCTGCCAAGAACCTGCATGTAGATGTCGGCGATACTTATCGTGTCCGTGACGTACTCCCTCTGGAGGAGCCTCTGCTCGAGTTCATAAATGGCTTGAATTACCTGGGGGTCCCTCACGTCGTAAACTCCACCCGGCTCGATGGAGTTCACTTTGACCACTATGATAGTGCTGTCGCCGCTCTGGAACTCATTCTGAAGTGTTGTATAGTCGTCTATGGCAGGATGCCCCTCGGGAAGCATGCTTCTCAGGTCGCTCTCAAAGCGGAGGTTCTGAATCCCGTAGATGGAGACCACTAACAGAAATATCGCTATTAGGGCGAAAGCGACTCTGTACCTCACGATTATTCTTGCGGCACTGCGCAGCACTTCCATTATTTCCCCTCCAAACTTTCGGAAATTTCCGAAAGTTTTATATATCGTGAACTTAAAAAGCTTTTGGAGGTCATCATGATGACCCCAGTGTTGGCGGCGACTCTTCCCAGCAGGGGAGTCGTTGAAGTGCTCCCAAAAATGTCAGGGAGCCCACGCAACTTGCGGGGACTACGATGGCACTGTCGAGATTGGGGTGAGGAAGCTCTGATGTCTGCGAGGTTTAGGTGGAACGTAATAAAAAGCGGTCTCGCTCTTTTATACAGGGGCACTGATATCTAGGGGGGATAGAGTTGGGTGTGGAAGAGGCCAAGAGGATTATAATGGAACATTTTGCCAACACCGCTCGGAGGTTCGGTCTGAATGAGCTTTACGGCTACATATACGGGGTTTTGTTTTTTGAGGAGGAGCCGATGAGCCTGAGAGAGATTGCTGAAAAGACGGGCTATTCCCTCTCTCACGTAAGCACCGCACTGAAACTTCTCGAAAACATCGGGCTGGTAAAGAGAATTAAGAAGCCCGGCGACAAAAAGGCCTACTTCAAGGCCATAAAAAACATTCGGGAATGGCGCAGGGAGGCCTACTACAGGAAGATAGAGGAGGACGTTAGACAGACCCGTGAAAACCTCTTAAGGGCCCTGAAGGAGATAGAGGGGGATGAAAGTGAGGAAGCGCAGAGAATAAAGGAGAGGATTGAATTTGCGCTCGAGAGAAACGCTATAACCGAAAAGATAGTTAACATCTTCCTCAAGAACGACGAAGATGCAGTCCTCAGGGCATTGCTTGAGTGTCTGGAGGAAAAGCTTGGGCGGTAGCTTTAAAACCAGCCGTTGATAGTCAAATCGGGGTGGAGGAATGTCGCTGTCATCGCTACTGTGGGCATTCTGGTATATCCTTCCCGCTTACTTTGCCAATGCATCGCCCGTCCTGGTCGGCGGTGGGAGGCCGATAGACGGCGGCAGGTACTGGAAAGACGGGCGGAGGGTCTTCGGGGACGGTAAAACCTGGCGCGGCTTAATCGGAGGAGTTGCAATTGGAACTGCAGTTGGCGCTCTCCAGTACTTCATTACCCCTGAGTTCTACGGTTCACTTGAGAAGGCCCTTCTTCTTGCGTTCCTGCTGTCATTCGGTGCCCTTTTTGGCGATTTGGTCGGGAGCTTCTTCAAGAGGAGGATAGATCTTCCGCGTGGCTCTCCGGCGATAGGTCTCGACCAGCTCGGCTTCCTGATTTCAGCGCTGGCCTTTGCTTATCCAGTCAAAACACTCGATTCTGGCCAGATAATCTTCCTCCTCGTCGTCTCGCCCTTCGTTCACTGGGGGGCCAACTACTTCGCCTACAAAATGGGCTGGAAGAGCGTGCCGTGGTGATGAGTGCTCTTTCAGATTTTTCGTGTACTATTTTTAGTGGTGTGCAAAATTTGGATAGAAAAGGCTTTTAAATTTCAATTAACCTTAGTATTTTGGTGAAGCTCTCGTGAGGAAGACGTTGGGACTGTGGTTAGTAATACTGATTTTGAGCATGACAGTAAGTGCTGGAATGTCAAGTAACTACGTGGCAGCAGCAACGACCAGCGATCCCTATGAGACATTCTGGGACATCCTAAACCGGGAGGCAGAGCTTGTGGTTGGCATTGAAAACGGCAACCTCAGTCTTGCTCCAGAGTTAATTCAGAATTCTCGCCTTGGTGCGGATAATGCTGCGAACATTTCAGCCTTAATCTGGCAGGCTTTGGAAGAGCTGAAAACCTCTGGGGTCAAAACGTATTATACTGCTGAAGAACTCCAGGAGATGGCGCAAAACGTTAGTGAGAACGGCCTTCCACAGGAGACTATAGGGGCCCTAAAGGCTGAGAACTGGACTGACGAGCAGATTCAGGCTTTGGAAGAGTATATTGTCCAGGATGGGGGAACATTACTGAGGACTTCAATATGACTGCTTTCCTCAAAGACTTCTCGATGGCATTTATTGAAGTTGGTTTTAAATATAATCACTACGAGGCTTGGGCGCTGGAGAAATGGAAGTGGACTCAGCCCGCTGAAGCTCCGACGGCGAACAATGGAGAATTGATAAACCCAGTTCTAGCTAACCCGTGGGTGTTGTTTTATGTGGGGTATTATCAAAGAGACTATCAGAAAATGGAGCCAGCCATTGAAAGCTTGAGAGGAGCTGCTTATAAGCTGCTAACTGACCAGAGCACGAGTACTAGCTTAATGTTTTACAAGGACTTATCGCTTATCACGGCGAATGGTGAAGTTGGAGGCGTCACTTGGGTTAATGATGGTGGTCTTATTTTCACTGCAACTTCCACTTCAGTGACTTCTACCGGAATAGTCACCACTAAGACGACGTACTACTGGCCTAACGCGCTTAATGCTTACGAGCTTATCGGCAACGTTTACACGCTGGTGAAGGCAAGAAACTACGGTAATGCCAACGTTGAATTAGACTGGATGCTTAACCAGAAAGTCGCAGAGTTAAGGGAAGCCTTGAAAGTCATTGTCATTGAGAGTAGCACAAGTGTAACTCCCCTTGAACCGATAGAACCTATTGATCCCATAATTAAAGACCCGATAATACCTTCTCCACCAGAGCCAATCCTGCTGCCTGACTCCTCCACTACATCATCCATTGAAAGCACGAGCACGCTTTCAACCACTACACTCCCAGAAAGCACCACTACCACAACTCAGCCCGATGAGATTACACTGTTGGCCCTTGATCCCAACAACGAGGAAGGACGCTTAGTGGTTGACAGCGTTGATGTGGAAGTGGTTGAGGTAACTTCTGATTACGTCACCTACAGGGTTGTAGTTTATCTCCATGTTGAGGATAACGCAGTCTCAAACGTAAATGCAGAGTTTCAGGGAACTGAGTTGAGTGACTCCAAGTCTGTGGGCTTCTTGTATCCTGATGATAGCCTTGTAGTGGAAAGTGCCGTCAGTGGAAAGGTGTATGGTAGCGGTCAAGTGACGGTGAGCGGAACTGTTAAGATAACGTACACTCCCAGTTCTGGCCCAACGCCGAACAGTGTTGGTCCGGCTAATGACGAGCGTGAGATAACCAAGAGTTACTCAAAGACGATAACGCTGGATGAGGGCGTTGATCCCAGTAAGATTTACGTAAGCATTGAGACTTATGATGAGAATGGTGATGGGACCGTCACGGCAGGCGAGGACGTTACCTTTAAGGTTGTGGTGGAGAATGACAATAATGCTAATGTTGCAGGAGTCTGCCGGATTGATGTGAGGTACCCAATAAGCAGTAGCGACACGAGCACGAGGAGTTTTAGCGTTAGCGTTAACGCTCCCGTGGGTGGGAGTGCAACGGAAACTTTTGGTAGTGTTCATTATGCCTGGTCCGGAACCTTCACGTACACTGGAGAGTGCAGTTTCGACCAGTACACAAAAAGCTTCAGCGGAAGCGTGACGGTGGAGGAGAGTGACTCCACGGATCCCATTGTTGTGAAGATGATTGATGTTGTTCCAACAAGTTGGCCAAGTACGGCTCGTCTTGGGGATTCCGTTGAATTTGATGTGGATTTGGTGAATACGTATTCGGTAGACAAGTCTGTGAAGGTTAAATTAGAAGTCGATGGGACTACCGTTAATGTCGTTGAGACCACTGTTGCTGCAGGTAGTTCCTCGGGAGTGATCCTTATCTGGAATGTTCCGGATGACTTCCCAGGGGGCGAGTATACTGTAAAGATAGAAGCCTGGTCAAGAAACATCGGCTCAGATGATCCCTGGAATCCAGAAGACAGTGAAACAAAGCCTATCCAGGTTGGACATCCAGATTTGCCCCTGATTGGATATCTGGAAGTTTATCCCAATCCAGTAGAAGCCGGTGGCAACGTTAGCGTGCACATTGTTGTGAAGAATATTGGTTCAGCTTCGTGTTTCTACCAGGGAGAAATTGCCCTGGTTGATGATTCTGGGGCTGTTTGGTGGCCGGAAAGAGATTACGTATTGCTTGGCCCTGAAACATGGCCTTGCGCAATATTGGAAAACGATTATAAACTGATCAATGGAGTATTAACGATCGCTTCGGGCAAAACTATGAGTGAAGAAACTACCTTTAAAGGATTAACTCAAAACACTACTCTGCACTTAAAAGTCAATGGCGTTGAACTCGCGAGTGTAAGGATCAACGTGATACAACCTGGGCCAGTTAAGGCAAGCATGGAGTGCAAGCCTACGGTTGTTCCACTGGGCAAGCCAACCCAATGTACTGTGCACTTTGAACTTAAGAGTGCTGATACTGTCACGCTGAGCTTGGAAGAGATTGACTTTGGAGGCAAGAAAGTGTGGCCGAACGGACCTAGTAGTGTTATCGTAAGTGAGCAGAGCGTAACTTTAACCCCCATGAACATGCAGGGAGAATTGACAATAACAATTGACATAGATGATGAGCTGGCAAACTACTACTTTGGAGAGAGGCCTTGGGATCCGATTGACAGGTATATTTTCAAGGAGAGCTTTGTTGGCCAGTTTGCAGGGTACACGTATCTTGTTAAGGCAAAATTCAGCAATGGAGTAACTGTTAGCGATGTGTTTGCAGTGGCTGAGCAATCTGGATTTGATGAAGCAGTAGATGTCGCAACTAAGGGCAAAGCTATCGTCTCAGAGGTTACAAGATTGTCTAGCGCAGGTAAAAAGTTTGTAACAGTAGCTGGAAAATACGGGAAAGTCGTCAATGGAGCAATGGTTTTTGTCAGTGGATTTTTCCTAGTAACGGATCTTCATGACTGGCTGTTTGCTCCGACACCAAACACAGGAAATGACGGAAACAATATTGTGGGAGGGTAGGGAAGATGTGGATCTCCAAAGCCTTTAGGTTTTTGGCAGTACTTTCCTCTTTGTATCTTTTTTATAAGGGACTCCAATTGGGCAGTATGAACACGGCTTTACTGTATTTACTCCCCGGGATATTCTGGGGCGTTTATTATTATCATTTCGTTCGAGAAGTTCTTAATGAAAAGAGAATATCGTTTGAGGATAAGATTTGGTACCTATTGTTCATGATAATAGGTGTCTCTGTTCTTTTCATAGGAGCAGCACTTTCAAGCACAGGTATACAGTTTTTTGTTAGTGTCGCTGTGTGGATTTTTATCCTTGTACTCTTTGGCAGGACAGAAGAGAAAATCAGAGATACCATAAGAATATTAAGGGATCACAGTATCATGCTCTTGCCTACGGTTTTTATTTCAATTGGGATACTCGTCTATATAGCGGTTCCTGCTCCATTGAATCTCATATATCTCCTAACCTTTATCGCAATAGGGGGAACAATTTATGAGTGGGAACTTGAGAGGAAATAATGAAGCAGAGGCGAGATTATATGGGTTACATTTAAACTCCTGAATGGAAATTAGCAATTGGGTTCCAGTCAGTGTTGCTGATGCCACGGAGGTAGTGATTAAAAACAACGATCCGAGCACAGTGGATATATAATGTACACTCTGGGCTACAAACTTGAATTCAAGATGCATGGTTGCATTTCACTGGCAACATTCGATACGGGGTGAAAGTAGAAATGGACAGTAAGACCGTTGCGGCGGACTACATACTCAGCGGAGGAATGGCTATTTTCGATCCAGATACTGTGATAAGCTACAACATTGGAACAGTGACAGTCTTCGGTAGGAGTGTCAATATTAAACTAAGCACGGATCTGTGGCCGATACTCTGGAATACATTCATCAAGCCAGTTATCTTAGAACACACGTAAAGGGGGATAGAAAATGAGGAGTGAAACTAGCCCCAGGTTTGTCTTTGGCTCTCTGATTTTTCTATCTTTATTTTTGCAGACTAAGTACTTTGGGTTATGGAGCGCCATCAGGACAATAGCGGGTTCTGCAGTGGCGTTCATACTCATGTTATCAATTTGCTGGACTGGTAAGCAGTTAAATTCTCAGAGTTACAGAGGTAGGATAACACAGTATATAATCGGCTATACCAAGCTCTCAGGTGCTAAGGGTAAATCCCGACAACTTTTTGCCCTTTTCGTAGGGTATTTTGCCCTCAGCGGGTTGCCTAACCTTCCGCTGGTTGAGGATTCCATAGGATTCTTCTTGTCACTCTTCCCTCTTACAACAGGCTTAATTGGGCTCACATACCGATGGATAAATAAGAGATGCCAGAAATCACAGGTTAAAACTTAGGATAAAGGAGGCACTCAGGAGCGAGATGAGAACGAATGCAAAGACAATCACCGCTGACCACTACTCCGGAACGATGACTTACGTATCCGTATGGACACTGCTAAATAAAATTGTAATCACTGACAAAACAATGAGTGAGTGGACGGATTTCAACAATGTCGGTCAGGCCACTACCCTGTACTTAAAGGTTGGGGGCAAGACACTGGCAAGTGCAAAAATCAACATCAAGCAGGACGGGCCAGTTAAGGCAAGCATGGAGTGCAAGCCAGCGGTGGTTTCGCTGGGTTCGTCCACTACTTGCACTGTCCACTTTGAACTGAAGAGTGTCGATACCGTGACTTTGAACCTTGAAGAGGTTGCCTTTGGGGGTAAGAAAGTGTGGCCTAATGGGCCAAGTAGCGTTGTTGTTAACAAGCAAACCGTAACCCTAACTCCAACGAACATGCGAGAGGACTTGACAATAACCATAGATATAAACGACGAACTAGCAGATTATTACTTTGAGAAGGAGCCACTTGGGTGGGGATCATATAGTGACAGACTTGTAGGATACTCCTACCTCATTAGAGCAGTCTTCAGTGATGGCATTATAACCAGTGATATAATTGAAATAACCGATAAATCTTCCTCGCTTGGTGAGAAAGTTGAGACTGCAGTAGAAGTAGGGGGTATTGCTCAGTCTGTGCTCGAGAAAGCAGCTGAACATATGGGACAACTGGAGACCGTGGTCAGCGGATCTTTAGGAAAAGCGGCAGTAGTGGGATCAAAAGTACTTGGGATTGTTGGTTGGCTTTTAACTGCAAGAGATGTTATAAACTGGCTCAGAGCACCGACACCCTCAGATGAAGATAACAACAACGTGATAGGGGGATGACAGCATGAGGAATCCTTTTCAGGTCTTTAAGTTCTCCCTCTTTATTAATATTTTGGTAATCTTGTATTCAGCATATCAAGTCAAAGTCAACGACTCTGAATGGTGGGGATACACTTTCATTGGCGTATTTTTATGGACTGTAGGAATGTTTCTGGCAACTCCAAGCAAAAAGATGCCTACATGGTACAATCTTAATGACCTCCTCCTTTATCCCTTCATGTTCCTAATTGTTATTAAAGTGTTTGCTCTGAGTTCCGGGTTAAAGTCCTTTGTAATTTACACAATAACGATATTTATAGCAATTGAAATTGCAATACACTTCATAACAAGACAACAACCCAATAAAGTTGCAAGATTAATCACTATATATTATATATTATTAATCTGCCTCGCGTGGATACTATATTACAAATACCCCCTACTCTCTCTGACATATTCCCTTTTCGTGTTATATTGCCTATTAAGATCAGAAGAAACAACAAGGAAAATATCTGAGAGTTGATTCACAACAAGAGGAGGGGCGGTTATGAGACCGAGGATGCAAGTTTCTCTTCCCCTTATTTTTCCTGGACTTTTAATGATCTCCACGCTTCAGATAATGGTAGCAGTCTCCGGTAGAGAAGATGGGATAGCTGCTGGAGCTCTGTTTTCAACAGTGATCCTGCCCTTCCTCTTTGCTGGCTATTATCTGGCAAAGAATAGAAAAGAAGATATAAAATGGGTGAGCGATGTGCTACCAATTTTTGGGTTCTATCCATTTGTATACGCTGTTAGGAGTCCCGTGTCTTGGCTTTTGGTTGGTTTGATCATTTTGATTCCACTACTCTCAATGAGGTACTATAGAGCTGGGGATAAACAAATCAATACCATTGTTTTTGCCCTTTCACTGTTGGCGTGTCTTGGCATATCAAACAAGCTTCTCATAGTGACGGGGATGATACTCCTGTCTTTAGCATTCTATGCCTTCAGGAAGAGACGGGAACTTCAATATATAGCGTCGTATGTAATATTATGGGCGTTTGTGAATCAAGCCTACAAAGTGGACTATCTCGTGCTCGGCATGGGATTCTTCTTTGGATTTGCTGTGTTCGTGATGATTCACTATGCCATCAAGATGACTCAGGCACTACAAAATGAATTGGGGAGTACTTAAAATGTGTAAAGTGCCTACATCTATAATCCTGTTATACCATTATAGGAGGCTTGTGGGAGGAACATGCAGGAGGACTTAACCGTGAGGATTGCAATGAATGACGAGCTAGCGAACTACTACTTTGGGAAACCTATCTACAGAACATATGTTGACAAATTTGCGGGCACTCCAGCTCCTTCCGCTCTAAGAGCTATATGGAGGTGGTTGAAGTGACCGTTAGTCTCGAAGGCTTCTCCTCCTTTCTTTTAATTGTCATAGCTCCATTCCTCTTGCTCTCGCTGGCAGTGTTAGTCGGCAACAAAGACGTTATTTATAGATCTCCAGAGGGGATTACAAAAATTTACACTTGGGTGATTATACTTCCAGGGTACTACCTACCGCTTGTGTTTACCTTCCATGTAATGCTCAGGTACCCTCTCATTGGTGCAATTATTTTTACAGTTCTAACTGTGGGAGTACTATACATAACCGGCAACCTCAAAGGAGATCCACTCAAGGTAAGGAGATTTTCCAAACATGATTACATGCTGGCAGGCATACTGGCAACAGTGTACATCCTGATTCCAGCATTCATTACCCTCCTCAAAAAAGAGTTCTCCATTGGTTCGGCCATCTACTTTGCAATAGCAATTCTTTACTTCGGGTATTCCTTCAAGCTCCTTAGGGAGATTCATAGAAGTCAGAAAACTCGCGGAGCTCAAAAACGATGTAACGGGTAATGAGAAGAGAGTGCCGGTGGACTTAAGTGACATAAACCCTGGAACGCCAATAGCAATCAAGGCCTACTTAAACCGGCTGAAAGAACCGGTGATGTACGTGGTAAAAATGAACCCAAGGGATCTTGGTGATCTTTCATTGCCTGAAAAAGAAATCGCAGTTGGTATTGGAAGCGGGATAGCAGGAGCTTTAACTTACTTCACTACAAATGAGGAAGCTACCCTAGCGGGAGCTCTTACAGCCGCTGGAATGGAGGCTTTGAGCGCATATGTTTCTCTGGGTTCCATTATTGGATTTTGGATTTACTTGGCCTATGAAGAACTAAGCCGATACCTCCGAGTGATCCTGGAGACAATAATTTAATAGTAGGTGATGAGTCATGAAACTTAAGATCCCTAAAATCCTTCTTAGGTGGCTTATTATTCTTTATATTTTTGTATGGTTCATTGCAGTGATAAACACAGACGGATTTAGAAATACAAGTATCCCTGAAGTCTTATTTGGAGTTCACTTCGTCTTTCTCATATTTGCTGGACTAATACTAGTTGCCTATCTGCTAATACCAGTTGATTAAAAAGGCACACAGATTAATCCTAAACGAGCCAGTGATGTACGTGATAGAAATGAATCCCAGAGACCTAACGGGACTTCAAGTATCAACAGAATTTGCAATTAGTGAAACTGCAGGTGCTATAGTTGGGGTTGCAGGATACTGCCTAACTACTGAAGAGATAACAGCAATGGGAATTTTTATAGCGGCAGGAGAGGGTGCATTGGCTGGCATTCCTGCAACTCTAGTTGGGCTCTGGCTTTATGAACTAAAAGTCGGACTCTTCGATCCTATACCTCCAAATGACCCTGGTGATAACAATTTGATAATTGGGGGGTGATGAGATGAAGAAAATCCCAAGAGATTTTCTTGCTATTATTTTTATTGCATATCTGTTTGTGTGGTTAGTATTTTTTGTTACTGACTCATTCAAGGGAGCCTCATTATTGGCGATACTCGGTGTCCTTCACATAGTTTTCTTAATATTCGCAGGTTTTATTGTGGTACTCTACCTTCTAGCACCGCTAGACGATATAAATATAAACTGGAAACGCAGATAAAGTCTCAAAAATCCTTGAAAACTCAAAAGAAGTGTTTAAAGAGACACAGCGTTCCCATTTCAAATGGGGAGGTAGTTAAAAATGCCGTGGGGTTATTTTGAATTCCCCGACTCCACTTTTTTGGCAATTTTTATTGGTGTCCTATGGCGTCATCACACTACACACGGCATACACGATTAAATCCCTAAGAAAACTCCGGAAGTTCAAAAGACGATATAACGGGTAACGATTTGATAGTAGGTGATTTTGGGTGATGCCAATGAGTCTGGTGGATATCTTCCTTGTTTACTTTATCATCAACTTTGCTTTTATTGTTGTGCTTGCCTATAAAATTATGGCAGCTGAAATCCCCAAGGGCTGGAGGAACTGGACTGTGCCAGTGCTTTCTATGGCGACCACCATGACTATCTTGCTGGTTCTCGGCTTGGTATATGAAACCGCTGGATACATCGGAGCATTTGTTTTTATACTGCTGGTGGGGAAAAGAAAGGAGGAAGTCGGGGAAAGGCTGTTTGGCAAAATCTCGAAAAGTCCCGCATGGTCTGTGGTTTATCTGATCGGTTTATCCCTGCTTTCTTTTGCAATGGTTTACTGGAAGCTTGATTCAGCAAATGCTGGAATTGCATTGGGCGTGGTTTATCTAGCCTACTCAGTTCTAGCACTTTACTCTTACAAAACGCAAAAATCAACGTTATCCAACCCGGACCGGTGAAGCCGACGATGACATGCCCTGCAGTTGTTGGTCTAGGTGGCTCAGCTCAGTGTACTGTACATTTCAAGCTGAAAGAGCAGACGACATTAACGCTTAACTTGGAGAGATTTGAATTTGGTGGTAAGATGGTATGATCTTACGATGAAGATGGGGACATTCCATCCAGTAATGGACATAGCTTAATGTCCAAGGAGTTGGAACTTTGGTTCCTTGTCCAGCAACCCTTTTTAACTTCCGTTTCCCAACTCCTTCGGTGGTGTAAAGATGAAGGTAAAGGTCAAGTACTTTGCCCGCTTCCGCTCCCTTGTTGGCACTGGTGAGGAGGAGCTGGAGGTTCCGGATGGGATAAAGGTTAGAGAGCTCATCGATATCATCAAAGAAAGGCACCCGGTCCTCAAAAACGAGGTCTTCGCGGAGGACGACGATTTGGCCGACGTCAACGTTTCGCGGAACGGGCGCTATGTGAGCTTCGACGAGGTTTTGAAAGACGGTGACACGATAGCGCTGTTCCCTCCGGTGAGTGGTGGTTGATATGCTGAGCGAGAGGGAACTGGAGCGCTACGACAGGCAGATTATGATTTTCGGAAAGGAAGGTCAGGAGAAGCTCAAGAACTCCAAGGTGGCCGTGGTAGGAGTAGGCGGCCTTGGAAGTCCGGTCGCCTACTACCTTGCCGCCGCTGGAATAGGGACGCTCCTCCTCATAGATGAGCAGACGCCCGAGCTCAGCAACCTCAACAGACAGATACTCCACTGGGAGGAGGATTTAGATAAGAACCCCAAACCGCTCTCCGCCAAATGGAAGCTGGAACGCTTTAACTCCGACATAGAAATCGAGACCTTCGTGGGACGTCTAAGTGAGGAGAACATCGATGAGGTTCTCGAAGGCGTTGACATAATCGTTGACTGCCTCGACAACTTCGAGACGCGCTTCCTTCTCGATGATTATGCGCAGAGGAAGAAAATCCCCCTCGTCCATGGCGCGGTCGAAGGAACCTACGGTCAAGTGACGACGATAGTTCCGGGCTTCACCAAAAGCCTGCGCGAAATCTTTCCAAACGTAGGGAGAAAGAAGGAGAAGTTCCCGATTTTAGGAGCTACCGCGGGGGTCATCGGCACGCTTCAGGCAATGGAGGTCGTTAAGCTACTCACAGGCATCGGCGAGCCGCTACTGAACAAGCTTCTCATAGTCGATCTGGCCTTCAACACCTTTGATGTCGTGGAGCTCAAGTAGCGGGCTCCTTCACGCTTTTCTTTTCGTTGATGTTCTTTATCTCGATGATCTCGCTCCAGGATCCCTCCTGGGTTATCGTCATGGTGCCGAGCGTCGGGTCGTCTATCACTGTCTTGGAACTAACAGTGTAGCTTATCTTTCCGCCAACGAGCTCTCCGTCCCTGAAGTAGAGCTCCAAAATACCGCTGTCAACGCTTATCTCCGTGTCTGGAGTGGTTGCGAAGTACATCCTTGCCAGTGGCTCGAGATCGGAGCTTCTGAGGTAGTATATGAGCGTTAGAACGTCATCCTCTTCGCGTTCGTCGGGTTCTCTGGTTAGATACTTCCTGGCGAGGCTTACGAGATTGTATTCCCAGAGGAATTCACTGGTGGTACTATCGTCCGTCTTTATCCATCCGGCAATCGTCCGGATGTATGTCACGTTGCCCACAATTACCTGTGAGAAGTTGGTGGAAGCCCCATCCGGCATGCTGACGGTGGTGGAATTTATCCACGCGCTCCACGATTCAAAGTCCATGTAACCTTCCTCGACTATGCTGAGGTTCACGTGGTCTTTCTGGGTGATTCCTTCCTGCTCCACTGTTACTACCATTGAAATCGTGGCGTTGCTCACGTAGGTAAACTGCTTTATCTCTGAGACTGCCCGTAGAAGCTCAGAAATGTCATACCTTCCCGGGGTCTCCGTTGAGGTTGGGGTTTCAGTGGGGGTGGTGGTTGTGGAGGTACTCGTGGTCGTTGGGCTCAACGTCTGGGTTTCAGGTGGAAGGGACTCGCTCGATGTCGTGGTTGAGCCGCTGGAAGATATACAGCCCACCATGAGTCCAGTGAGCAAAATGAGGATGAGCACAAGCGCGTATTTTCTCATTCCCTTCACCGACAACTCCTGAGCTTGAAACCACTTAAACCTTTTTATTAGCCCGACAGATTTAATTGGGTGAAGCCTTAAGTTCCATGGGGGATGGATATGAAGGTTAAGATTACTAAAGAACCCTTCGATCTCAATGAGGCGTTGAGTTATCTTCTCGTTCCAGAGGCCGGTGGCTACGTTTTCTTCTTGGGGAAGGTCAGGAACGAAAACCATGGCAGAAAAGTCAGAAAACTCATCTACGAGGCCTATGAAGAGATGGCCATTGAGGAGATGGAGAGGATACGGAGGGAGGCCCTTGAAAAGTTTCCCATACTGGACATCCTGATATGGCACCGCTACGGCGAGCTCAGTGTGGGCGAGGACACGATACTCATTATTGCCAGTGGCAAGCACAGGAAGGAGGCATTTGAGGCCTGTATGTGGGCAATCGACGAGGTCAAGAGACGCGTCCCGGTTTGGAAACGGGAGGTGACTGATGAGGGTATCTTCTGGATTGAGGGGGATAGATTAGTACCAGACAAATGAACATCTCTGTTCTCTCCATTTTTTGCAGACTACTGTTAGTGGTGTGCAAAATCGGAATAGAAAAAGTATATATACGATTTTGTCCATTCTCCGTCGGTGAGGGTCAATGGAGAAGGTTGTATACAGTGTCGCTAATTCAGTTGATGTCGGAACGTCCACAAACATTGTCTCCGTTGGAAAGCCGCCATGGAGCAGCCAGTCCCACAGCGGAAGGCTGGAGAGGCTTATCCTCCAGCTCGGCGCCGGAAGTGGAAAATTCTCTGAGGTTACCGGTATCCCCCGCTCGATAGGCTGCATCGGTAACAACTCATTTCTACTCCGGCGGGAACCCCTCAGCCCCGAGAGGGTGAGGGAAATAATAAAGGATTTCAGGGATATCGGTGGAAGGGAGCTCTGGCTCACAAACTACGATCGCATCGAATACCTCACCAGCATCGCTGCATATGCCGTTGAGATAGGCGTCCCCGAGGTGTACGCCGTTGTTAAGCTCGAGGACCTCGAATCAGTCTATCCGGTTGAGGGGGTTCGTTTCATAGCCGAACTAGAATACTCCAAAGAGAACATTCAGAAGCTTGAGGCTCAGGACTGGCTCCACGGAGCTCTTGTAATGGCCACCGCAAAGCAGTACGATGAACTTAAGGGCCTCAAGATCAGCTTCTCCGGGGAAATCTACGTTGATATACTCTACCCGGGTTCGGCCAGGAAGCTTGACTTTAACGTCATAGAGATGAAGAGGGTTCTTAACCAGAGCGCCGAGATGTACCATGACTGCCTTGCAGGAACCCTGGCAATAACCGCTGAGGGGTACGCCCTTCCGTGTCCGCTCCTCAGGAATTACATCGTGGCTGATGTTAAGGAGGTCGGACTGAGGAAGGCCCTCAGGAAGAAGCGCCTCAAGGAGTCCTGGAGGCTTACAAAAGACAAGATAGAAGCCTGCAGCCGTTGCCCATTTAGGTACATATGCCACGACTGCAGAGCACTCGAATACCAGGCAACTGGGGAGCTTTACGGTCTTGAGTACTGCCAGATGGTGTTTTAAAAGTCCAGTATGGAGTGGTACCCGCTCCCATCTTTTTTAACCATACCAGAGAGCCTTTTGGTGTATTTCATGTCGTTCAACTCCTTGAAAGTGTCGAAGTACTCTATGAGGAGCTTGTCCACGTAGTTGCTGAACTCGAGTATCTTGCTTCCAAGATCTTCCTTTGACGAGAAGAACCACTCAAGGAGATAGCCGTAGGATGGCAGCACGCCCACTGTTATCTCGTACTCTCTGAAGCGCTCCAGCACTTCCTCGTTCAGACTCTTTGTGAGCCCTATGACACCTCTGTCGTGGATATTCATATCAATGAGGGGGACGAAACCGACGAGAATACCTTCCTCTTTGAGCCTGTTTATCATAAACCTGACCGTTGGCCTGGTCTTTCCAAGTCTTCTGGCTATTTCGGTTATCGGGGTTCTGGCGTCCACCTTGAGAATGTCCATGAGAACGGCGTAGTCGTAGCTGAGGGTCCATCTCCCAAAGTTGTCATCTCCGCTGTATGGATAGGCTCTAACTTCGTAGTACTCATAGTCGCGGGAGTACCTGGAGAGAAGGTCGTCTATCTTATCGGTTTGATCTGCCGGAACGTATATAATCAGCGACAGTCCGTTCTTAAAGCCGAAGGCTGGATTTATGTAGCCTATAAACGGGTTTGCCGCTATTCTGTCAACTACCTCCATAAGCTCCTCTGGGGGCACGCTCAGAAATGCAACGAAACTCTTCAGTCCAATGAGTCTTAGATTGTACGAGGCGTTTACGGTTAGATACTTCCCGTAGTACTTGTCGTAGAGCCTTTTGAGCCTGTAGTAGTCTATGTCTTCCTCCTCCGCTATCTTCTTCAGGCTGTCGGTTGGATGTCTGCCAAGGATTTCAACCAGGAACTCGAGCTCTTCCATCACAGGCTCGGCCATTCTACCTCACCGATTTATCCCACGGGAAAAAGTTAAATCGTTCTTGATATTAAATTCTTCCGGTGGTGACCATGGTGAAGATAGAGGTTGTTGATATAGAAAAACCTGAGGGTGTTGAAGTGATAATCGGACAGGGGAACTTCTCCATATTCACAGTTGATGACCTCGCAAAGACACTTCTCACCACTGTCCCGGGTATAAAGTTCGGTGTAGCCATGAATGAGGCAAAGCCTCAGCTTACTCGCTTCACCGGCAACGATGAGGAGCTCAAGAAGCTCGCCGCCAAGAACGCAGTGAAGATAGGGGCCGGCCACGTCTTTGTGATTCTCATGAAAAACGCCTTCCCGATAAACGTCCTCAACGCCATCAAGAACCACCCTGCCGTTGCCATGGTCTACGGCGCCAGCGAGAACCCGTTCCAGGTTATCGTTGCTGAGACCGAGCTTGGAAGGTCAGTGCTTGGTGTCGTTGACGGCAAAGCGGCAAACAAGATAGAGACCGAGGAGCAGAAGGCTGAGAGGCGCGAGCTCGTCGAGAAGATTGGCTACAAGATAGACTGAAAGCTTTTTATCGTCTTTTCTTCTCTATCCTTCGGTGGTTATATGAGGCTGGCGTTCATCACTTCTAACCCCGGAAAGGTTGAGGAAGCGCGAAAGTACTTTGAACCCTTGGGCGTTGAAGTTTATCAGCTCAGGGTTGAGTATCCGGAGATACAGGCAGATACGCTCGAAGAAGTTGCCCTCTTCGGCTTGGAGTGGCTGAGCAGGAAAATCGATGGACCGTTTTTCCTCGACGATTCTGGTCTCTTCGTCGAAGCTTTGAAGGGATTCCCTGGTGTTTACTCTGCCTACGTCTACAAGACCCTCGGCGTTGACGGCCTTCTGAAGCTCATGGAGGGCGTTGAGAACAGGAGGGCGTACTTCAAGAGTGTCATAGCTTACTGGGATGGCGAAGCTCACGTCTTTACCGGTATTGTGGAAGGCGAGATAATCCACGAGAAGCGCGGAAACATGGGCTTCGGTTTTGACCCGGTATTCAAGCCTTCGGGTTTCGACAAAACTTTTGCCGAAATGACAACCACCGAAAAGAACAAAATATCACACAGAGGTCAGGCTCTTAAAGCTTTTTCAGAGTGGCTAAAGGAAAACCTTAAATAAGCTCATCCTCCCAAAAATTATGATTGAAGTTGTACAAGTGACGAAGGGGGTCGCGATGGTAACTTCACTCGATGCCACTGATATGAAGCTGTTGAAGGAACTTAAGGAAAACGCCAGGGAGAACATAGCCTCGCTCAGTAAGAAGCTGGGCATCCCGAGGACCACCGTCCACTACCGCATCAAAAAGCTCGTTGAGGAGGGCGTGATCGAGAAGTTCACAGTTAAGCCAAACTACAAGAAGCTCAACCTTGGCACTACCGCTTTCATACTTGCCAGATACGAGCCAGATTCCGGCCTGAGCCAGCGGGAGGTCGCTGAAAGAATAGCCGCCCTCGAAGGGGTTTACGAGGTCCACATCATAGCAGGCGAGTGGGATCTCCTCATAAAGGTGCGCGCCCCCTCATCGGAGGAGGTTGGCAAGATAGTCGTTGATAGGCTCAGAGAAATCAAGGGCGTCGGCCAAACTGTGACTATGGTGTCATTCGTTACCGTGAAGGAGGAGCTGTAAAGCTTTAGGGCGATGATTGGCGTTCTCCTTTCTGATTTTATGATGATGCGAGGTTTACTGAGCCCACTACCGTGGCGCCCTACATAACGCAGCACTCGTAGATTATTTCAACTTCCCTCACAGTTTTTGCCCATTCTATAACTTTTCTTGGTGGGTTCGTCAGTCTGTCAACGCCCGCTGAGACGGCCCCCTTATCAAAATCAAGGCGCCATTTCCCAAGCGGCCTCATGCAGCCTATGCTAAGCTCGCCATCAAACTTTTCCCTGGCGTACCTGACAACGTTGAGGCTCTCCTCCACACCTGGCTTTTGAACGCTCTCCATCTCAGTGCCGGGTGTTGGGATGAGTACGTCGAGGACGATGACGTCTATAGGGTACTGAAGGAGCATGTCTATTGCCTTGTACTCCCAGTGAATTCTGCCGAAGTCAAGGCCGATTGTTATATGGGGTGCGACCCTAACACCGGCTTCGGTGAGCAGATCGAGAATTCTGAGGTAGTCTTTGACGGTCTTGTTTATCTTGTACACGCGCCTTATCACGTCGTTATCTCCGACGAAGTCGAGGGAAACGACGTCAACGTATTTGACCCACTCCAAATCGCTCTCGTCGATGAAGCCGACGTGGGCGTTGAGCTTTAAGCTCGTCCTCCTCTTTATTTCCCTCAGCTCGTCCGCGTACTTATCCAGTGGTACCTTCAACCTGGAATCCATGCCGCCGCTGAGGAGGCAGCCGGTATAGCCTTCCTTTTCCAGATTCATACAGTAGTTGAGGAGCTCCCTTCGCGTGGGTTTTCTCATTCTCTCCAGGTAGTGCCTCCCGCAGTGGGCGCAGTTGAGGGCACAGTAGTTGCCGGTGAGCGAGATTGAGGGAAATTTGATGCCGGGGATGTAGATTTTGAGTTTTTTTCGTTCTGCCATTTAAACCACCTCGCAGAACAGGGGGTTGTAGGGGACAGAGTCTACTTGGAGAGTTTGATAGTCATTCTTCATTGTTGAGGCCTCCCAGGATGGGCACACTCCTGGTTCTTGCGAGTTCAAAAAACGTTGAAGCCGAAGTTAAAAACTCTTGCTGGCCAATAATGTGGAAAAGAAAGAGAATGGCTCAGAAGAACGGGTTCCTGAACTTCCTGCCCGGATAGTACGCGATGCCCTCGAGCTCCTCTTCGATCCTGATGAGCTGGTTGTACTTGGCGTTCCTGTCACTCCTGGCTGGAGCACCGGTCTTTATCTGGCCGGCGTTAAGGGCAACGGCAAGGTCTGCTATGGTAGCATCCTCGGTCTCTCCGCTCCTGTGGGAGACGACGACGCCGTAGCCAGCCCTAAAGGCTGTGTAGGCGGCATCTATGGCCTCGCTCAGCGTTCCAATCTGGTTGACTTTGAGGAGGAGCGCGTTGGCGGCACCCATCTCGATGCCCTTTCTTATCCTCTTCGGGTTGGTGACGAAGAGGTCGTCGCCGACTATCTGTATCTTGCCGCCGAGCTCTTTAGTGATGAGCTTGAAGCCCTCCCAGTCCTCCTCCTGGAACGGGTCCTCGATAGAGACTATCGGATAGCTCGAGACGAGCTCCTTGTAGAGGTCAACGAGCTCTTCCCTCGTGTACTCCTTGCCGGCAACGACGTACTTGCCGATGTCCGGGTGGTAGAACTCGCTGGAAGCTGCATCAATAGCGAGGGCAATCTCGTCGCCCGGCTTGTAGCCGGCCTCCTCAATGGCCTTGATGAGGGTCTCGAGTGGCTCGGTGACCTCTTTCATTGGCGGTGCGAAGCCACCCTCGTCTCCAACGTTTATTGCACCCTTGCCGTACTTCTCGGCTATGACGCTCTTAAGAACGTGGTAGGTCTCGCTGACCCACATTATGGCCTCCCTGAAGGAGGCTGCACCAACGGGCATTATCATGAACTCCTGGAAGTCGAGCTCGTTTCCAGCGTGAACGCCGCCGTTGATGACGTTGCTCATTGGAACGGGCATTACGTAGGCGTTGGTTCCGCCTATGTACTGGTAGAGCGGAAGGCCGAGGGCGTTGGCGGCGGCCTTAGCAACGGCCAGAGAAACGCCGAGAATAGCATTTGCACCGAGGTTGCTCTTGTTCTCGGTGCCGTCGAGCTCGAGCATGAGCATATCGATGTCCCTCTGCCAGGTGACGTCCATACCGATGAGTTCGGGCGCGATTATCTTGTTGACGTTCTCAACAGCCCTTCTAACGCCTTTTCCATGGTAGCGCTTTCCTCCGTCGCGGAGCTCAAGGGCCTCGTGGGTTCCAGTGCTCGCTCCGCTCGGAACCGCTGCCCTTCCCATGCTTATCGGCGTGTAGACCTCGACCTCAACCGTAGGGTTTCCCCTGCTGTCCAGTATCTCCCTGGCAACGACCGCGGTTATCTCAAAGGGGTTCTCCATCTCAATCACCTCGGGTGATATTCTCC
Organism: Thermococcus sp. LS1; assembly: GCF_012027395.1. Taxonomy (NCBI): domain Archaea; kingdom Methanobacteriati; phylum Methanobacteriota; class Thermococci; order Thermococcales; family Thermococcaceae; genus Thermococcus; species Thermococcus sp. LS1. Next base: position 421,009 of record NZ_SNUJ01000001.1, on the reverse strand, counting down.
AAGCAGCATATAAAGCTTTTAGTCTCTCTGGGCTTGTTGTGGGTTTTTTGGCTGTTATTATAACTAGGTTGTTGCCATGTTTTGCAGAACAAAAAAGTCGAAATTTTTTTTAAATTATTTTATGCATTTAACCTATTGAGGATGGTATTAATGGATATAGATGATACAAATAGAGATTTAAACTGTATAAAGTCTGAAATAGCTGGTTTTCCAAAGTTTTTCGTGATACACGATAGCTCGGGATACGTGGTGGAGGTAGAGCCCGAAATCTACTCCGGCCTTCAGAAAATCAAAGAAGGGGAAGGGGACAAACTAACCTCGGAAGAGCGAGCAAAACTTAGGGAACTTCAGAACTATTTGAACCAGCTCCCGCCCCTAAACCTTGAATACAACGAAGATTACGGTTTCCTCCTTGGGGGGAGTATCAACGTTTCCCAGGCCTGTAATTTCTCCTGCGTTTACTGCTACGCAAATAAAGGAACCTATACCCTCGAAAAGCCAAAACTTATAGACAAAGAGACAATCCGAAAGGCCATAGACTTCCTATTTGAAAAATCTCCCTATGGAGTGAGCATAGTCTTCTTTGGAGGGGAACCCCTACTAAACTTTCCTGCAATAAAAGAAGGCGTCCTCTATGCAGAGCAGAAGGCCAGGGAAACAAAGAAACCCGTCTTTTTCAACGTTACAACCAACGGATACCTTCTCACCCCAGAGGTGGCTGAATTCGTACTAAACCACCCCTTCAACGTGATAGTGAGCATGGATGGACCTAAAGAAATCCACGACCATAACAGACCCTTTGCGGACAACTCCCCCACCTACAATGTTGTAGCTAAAAACCTCAAGCACCTCGTTGAAGAAGCTAAAAAAAGAGGAAAGCTCCACAAGATTTCTGTGAGAGCAACTGTTCTCCCAGAACAGCTTAATAGAGTTTATGACATCTACCACCACATCAAGACAGAATTTGGAGTCCTCAACGTCGGGGTTGAATTAGCCACCCTCTCGGACAGCGTAGTAACCAAGGGGCACATTGATACTTACCTGGACCAACTCAAGAAAATCGCCGTCGAAGAAGTTGAAACCTTTGGGGAGTTGGGAACCGTTGTTTACGTCAAATTCAAACAGATAATCCAGGATGTTTACAGAGGGAGAGTAAGTAGCTTCCATTGTGGCGCTGGAAAGGGAAGCGTTGCCATTGACGTGAACGGAAACATTTATCCGTGTCATCGGTTCGTCAGCATGAAGAACTTTGAGCTTAGCCACATTGAGAACTTCGAATGGGAACATCTAAAACGCTTTGAGCTCCAAAAATACAACTTCTTCAACCATGAACCCTGTAAGAGCTGTTGGCTAAAACTCTACTGCCACGACTTTTGCTTCTACGAAAACACAATATACACGGGCAAGGGATTCATACCGCCTGCTCTGAAATGCTACTATTCGAGAGAATCTTTCAAAATAGGACTATGGCTTTACTCCCGGCTCTGGGATGAATATGAGGAAGAGTTCGAGAAGGTGTTAGAAAAGTCAATCTCAGTCCCCAGCTCTGACCCTGAACGTAATACTGCTCCTGAGCTTGAGAGGATAGAATCAGAACACATCACGGCCACAATTTAAAGGAGGTGACAAATTGAGGGCTTTAGTCAAAACAAAGCCAAAAGTTGCCACCTTGATGGCATGCCCTGCGATAAAGGACATATGGTGTGAAGTCAAGGAGATAACCTGAATTCTTCTAACATTTTTATTTTTGTCTGCGCTGTAATCGGGAGACAGGTGATGGAATATGGATATAGTAAAGCGCTATACCTTACTTTACATCTTCATGAATACAGGCTTCATTGGGAACCTCCTCATCGTCTACTACCTCTCAAAGGGCCTTACATATGCCCAGATAGGCATCGCGACATCGATACTGACTGTGGGATTCTTCCTGTTTGAGGTCCCGACAGGTGTGGTCGCGGACAAGATGAGCAGGAAGCTCAGCGTTCTGGTGGGCTTTGCGATAAATATAACGGCCATGATATTCCTGATATTCCTTAGGGGATTCCCGATGTTGCTCATTTATGCCATTGTTGCTTCGTTCGGCGCAACGTTCGTGAGCGGAAGCCTCCAAGCGTGGCTCTTTGACAACCTCAAACACCTTGGGATGGAAAGAGAATACCGGAGCCTAATGAGGGACATTAAAACTCTTACGATTCCACTCTCGGCACTAGCCATAGCGATCGGAGGAATCCTCGCCCAGCTCTACGGCTTCTGGCTTCCCCTTCTTCTTACGTTAATCCTTGAAATAGCTACCCTTATCGTGGCCTACACGATTCCAGAATATGAATTCAAAAAACCAGAGCGCTCATACCTCTCACACACTCTCCATTCATTCAAGGACATCCTCCAGCCCCAGCTCTTCTGGCTGGTGGTTCTCTCGATAACCGTCGTCATGGCCACGAACCAGTTCCGGAAGTTCTTCGAGCCCTACCTCGGTGAGATACTCGCAAAAAGCCTTGGAACGACCTTAATGGGAACCCTTGGACTCCTTGGAATTGTTGAATCCATCGTGAAGATTATCCCAAGGCTCATAGGCGTTCGCTTAAGGGACTCGTGGAGCGTTAAGGCCTACTCCCTTGCCCCGGTTGTCATTCCAGTATTGACGGCATTGTCGGTCGTTTACCAGAATCCGCTTTGGATTATTGCCATTGGGATTTTCGTTACGGTGATTCACACGGCCTTCTCCTTTAACCTTGGGATAGAGATCCAGTACAGGATTCCGAGCGAGAAGAGGGCCACCATACTGTCCGTTTACTCCATGGTCTCGGCACTGGTCATGAGCGTTTTCTACTTCATCTACGGGTTTGCCGTTGATTGGCTTGGGCTTGGGGAGGCGAGACTGGTGTTTGCCATAGCGCTACTGGTTGCTGGAATCTTCCTGAAGGCCGGTGAAATCGTGGGGCCCCTCGGGGAGACCCTACGGCTCAGGCACGCGGAGGCTATCCCAAATGAGCGGTAGGCCGTATCCTAAACAATACAATGGCAAATTTGGGAATTGGATGGCCTTTGACTTTTCTTTTCTCAAGCCTCACCCTTAGCCGGGAGGAGGTCAGTTCAAGCTGGATTGAAGCGATGGGAAGGGGTATATATTTCCTCTCCTTATTTCCTACGGTGGAGATCATGAAGAGGGTCATGGTGCTGATTGTGTTTTTGATGTTCGCTCTAACACCCCTGTCCGAGGCCTGCATGAGCCCCACCGATGTCTACGCGGTCGAGGTCGTTCTGAACAAGCCCGGGATAATTTACAAGCCGTATCCCGCTTTTAATGCTCTTCACAACGCGATAGTCGAGAACAGCACTTTCATCTTTCGCTCCCACTACGACAAAAGGCTTGCGGTTATACTATGGAACGCCAGCGACGGTCCTCACCTGAGGATAGAGATTCTGGCAGAGTGGAGAGAGACTGGGCTGGCTAAAACAGCCTTCAACGCCTCGCTCCTGATAACAACCGACGCACTTGAAAAGTTGGAAGCTGATGGATGGAAAACAAAGGACAACCTAACTTTCACTAGGGGCAACGTCACGATAACTCTGAAGCCCGTGACTGGGGGAGAGTGCACTTCGGATGGGGACTGCGCCACTGGCGGCTGCTCCGGGGAAGTATGTGCTCCGAGGGAAGAGGCTGCCAAGATAATAACCCCCTGCGTCTATCGCGAGTGGTACACCTGCCTCGGCCTGACGAGCTGCGGCTGCGTAAACGGGATCTGCACCTGGAAGCCAAACGATGCCTTCGAGTCCTGCCTGAGGGAGCACGGGATTGATCCTGAGAAAGTTATCCGGGCGGGTTCCGTGAGGGTGGAGGTTGAAGCTTACGACATGGACCCTGGAGAGGTTGAAGCCGCCGTTAAGGATTTTCTCTCGGCCTTTGGTGTTGACTGCAACCCGGTGCTAACCTTCATGGAACCCATGAGTGGAAGGCTCGTTCCTGTGGTTGATCCCTCCGAGGTGAACTTCTCGGAGGCGGTAAAAGTCGAGCTCGAGTGGCTGAGGGATGTCGGAGTGCTTCAAATAAGCGACGAAGACATCGAAGCGATAGCTAAAGTTGCCGGGCCTGGAAAGGCGGGGCCTAATTCCCACATCGGCTGGTATGAGACAAAAGACGGCACTTATGCGTGGATACCCTATGATGAGAGCCTTAATCCAATGTTGGTCAGGTGCACCGCCGATGAGGTGCCCACCTACAACCTCCCGAACGGAACGGTCTATGTTGGTCCAACAATAACCCAGCCTCCATCCACAGATGCTACCACGTCGACGGAGAGTTCACCAAACGGTGGGATATGCGGTCCTGCCTTAGTCGTTGGGCTGTCGTTGGTTACCCTCCTGCGGAGGAGGTGAACTTTTAAACCTCCTCTCCAACTTTTCACCATGGACTGGAAAAGACAACTTCGCGAAGAGGGTTTTCTCGAGCTGGATGGCTTTAGGGTGGAGCTTACCCTGGACAACACTTTCATGGACTTGGACTACATACCGAGAATAATCGTCTACGACTATGAGAACGGGAAATGGCACGTCCTGAGAAACGCCATACCGAAGGGAAGGACACTCGAGGAGAACTGGGACAACGCAGTGAGGGTTTTTGAACGGATAGTCAGAGGTGAAGAGGAGCCACAGTTTGGTGAGGAGGGTGTTAAAGAGCGGTTCTTGAAGGCTTTGGAATCCTTGAGATGAGGGGGCTTCCTTTCTTGCGCCTTTGCCAGAACCGTGGTGCTTTCCCTGCCCTTTAAAAAAAAGTCCAAAAATTGTCAAAAATCCAAAAAAGGGACCTGCAGATTTTCCGATTGAGTCCCCATTTTTGAGGAGAAAAATTCTAAATGCCTTTAGATGGAGTAGTAACCGGTGATGGGTATGAGCGATCAAATTGATATCGCCAGATATATTGACCATACGAATCTCAAACCTTACGCTACTGCCGATGATATAGTTAAGCTCTGCGATGAGGCCAAGCGCTACAACTTCTACGCCGTCTGCGTCAATCCCTACCGCGTTAAACTCGCCAAGGAGCAGCTCAAAGGTTCGAACGTAAAAGTGGCCACCGTCATAGGATTTCCACTCGGTGCAACTCCCACAGAAGTCAAGGTCTTCGAGGCGAAGAAAGCACTTGAAGACGGCGCCGATGAGCTGGATATGGTGATAAACATCGGCGCGCTGAAGGATGGCGATTATGAGTACGTTAAGCGAGACATAGAAGAGGTCGTCAAGGTCGCCCATGAGAAGGGGGCAATAGTCAAGGTCATTATCGAGACCTGCTATCTAACTGAGGAAGAGAAAGTCAAAGCCTGCGAGCTGGCCAAGGAGGCCGGAGCGGACTTTGTGAAGACCTCGACCGGCTTCGGAACCGGCGGCGCAACAGTCGAGGACGTCAAGCTGATGAGAAAGGTCGTTGGCCCCGATATGGGTGTCAAAGCATCTGGAGGAATCAGAACCTACGAGCAGGCAATGGCTATGATAGAGGCTGGCGCGACGAGGATAGGGACCTCTAGTGGTGTGAAAATTATGGAGGGGGCAATGGATGCAGGAAATTAAGGACATCCTTGATCGGGCCATTCAGGAACTCAGGGCGGAGGGTCTTGAGCCGGACATCCTCCTCGTTGGTCCAGGCTTCCTGGAGCACACCATCCAGGTGCTCAGGGAGTGCAAGCTTAAGATATACAAGATTGATGAGCTCGGCTACGATGCGGTGGTCGCTGACTCCAAGTACCTCGGCCAGATAAAGCGCGCCTCCAGAAGGATTTCGGTCGAGCCTCTCCTCGAAGAAAATGAAATGTGGGAAGAAATAAAGAAGCTGAACGTTTAGATGAGGTCTTCGACCTCGGGATACCTCTTCTTTATTGCCTGCGCTAGTCCGGTGCCGACTAAAACACCGGTGACTGCCTGGACGATGTTGGGTGGGACTTCCTGGGCCGCCGCCGGAATTCCAAACATGTACGCCTCGAACAGGAAGTAGCCGGTTACCATTATTATTCCACCGACTATGCCGGCTATGATGAGCGTCGAGACATTGTCGCTTCTCCTTGCCAGATAACCAACGGCGAGGCCTTCCAGTCCCTTGACGACGAGCGTTATTGGCGCCCATCCGGGGTATCCTGCTATAACATCGCCGAGGGCAGAGCCGACACCACCTGCAAAGACACCAACAACGGGGCCGAAGACCATAGCTGTGAACATCACCATCGTGTCGCCGAAGTTGAGGTAGCCGCCGGTCGCTGGAATGGTTATCGTGACGAATGCAGTGGTGACACCCACTACGGCCGCCATCATTGCAGATATTGCCATAACATTGGCGCTCCTGAACTTCTCTCTGTTGGCCCAGAGGTAGGCGAGGTAGACTATGATCGCCCCTCCAAGTACATAGGGCACGTAGGGTTTTAGCATTTCAGTTAGGTCTCCCATGTTCACCACCTGAAGAATTTCAAGTTTCAACTTTAAAAAACTTGGCCCAGGAAAAAGCGAGAAGAAAAAATGGATCACTGGAGAGCGGCCTTGAGGCTCTCCTCGAATATTTCCATAGCCACGTCGATCTCTTCCTTGCTGATGGTCAGCGGTGGGATGAACCTTATGCTGTTGTCGCCGCAGCCGAGGAGTATAAGGCCGCGCTTGACGGCTTCCTTGACGATTTCGTTCCTGAGCTCTGGGTGCTTCTCCTTGGTGTCCTTGCTCTTGACAATCTCGACGGCCTGGGCGAGACCGAGACCTCTGGCATCTCCGATGACATCGTACTTCTCCTCAAGTTCCTTGAGGCGCTTGTGGAGGTAGTCACCGACATCCTGGACGTGCGGCAAGAGCTCCTTGACGATCTCCACGACCTCTATTCCAGCCGCTATGGCGACGGGGTTGCCGCCGAAGGTCGAGGCATGCCTGCCAGGCTTGTCGAACGCTATGTCGGCCCTGTGGACGACACCGGCGAGCGGAATGCCGCCGCCTATGGCCTTACCGAACTGGATGGTGTCCGGGGCAATGCCAAAGTGCTCAATGGCCCAGAACTTGCCCGTCCTGCCAACACCCATCTGGACCTCGTCGTCCGCGAGGAGGATTCCGTAGTTGTCGGCGAGCTTCTTGAGCTCCTTGAAGAAGTTCTTCGGTGGAACGACGTAGCCACCCTCACCCTGAATCGGCTCGAAGACTATGGCGCCAACCTCTTCGGGCGGAACATGGCGGAAGACGTACTCCTCGATGAACTCAATGACCCTGTTAACAAGCTCGTCCGGCTCGGCGTAGCCATCAATGTGCCAGGGGTTCCTGTAGGGGTTCGGATAGGGTACGTGCTCAACGCCCGGCATGGTCGGGAAGAAGCGCTCCTGCTGGACCCATTTGCTTGCGGTGAGGCTGAGAACGGCCTGGGTCCTGCCGTGGAAGGCGTGGTAGAAGGCTATGAACCTCTTCCTGCCGGTGCCGTACTTGACGAGCTTCATCATGGCCTCGTTGGCCTCGGCACCGCTGTTCTGGTAGACGACCTTCTTCGGGAAGTCGCCCGGGGCGAGCTCGGCAAGCTTGTTGGCTAGTATTATGGCGTTCTCGTAGAAGAAGTCGTTCAGTGCGAAGTGAGTGAACTTCTCGGCCTGCCTCTTAACGGCCTCAACAACCCTCGGGTGGGCGTGGCCGACGTTGAGAACACCGACACCGCTTCCGAAGTCGTAGAAGACGTTTCCGTCGACGTCGTAGACGAGTATGCCATCACCGTGGTCGATGACTATAGGGAGGGTATCGGGGTCCTGGGTGGTAACCGCCAGAGCCTCGAAGTTCTTCTTTATTATCTCCTGAGCCTTCGGCCCGGGAAGCTCCTTAACGTTTGGCCTAACCACCATCGTGCATCACCGATGGAAGAAGGAACTTCTCCTATATAATCCTATGTTCATCAATGAACACTTTTGGTCGAAAAATCTTCGGGAGAACGCCAAAAAGCGTGAGCTCATAAAAGACCACCGCCCGTGGGGACGCAAAGTTAATAAACTTAGAAGAGTTTCGATTTTCGGTATGATGGTGGTGAAGTTTTACTGGAGCATCAAACGGAAGGAGCGAAAGAGAGGGGATTTTGGTAAAGCCCTTCTGGCTAGTTCCATCGCCTCGATAATGGTGATTGCTGCCATGGAGGTTCTTATGGGTGAGCGGGATTTAATAGCCGCCCTTGACATGGCAGTTAAGGTAATCCCGTTCATGGCTTTGTGGGTTTTTGTCTTAATATCGCTCTTTGACCGGGGTTTTCTCTTTGACGAAGAAGATGAAAGCCGTTCGGCCCTTCCTTATGATGATGTGTCAGAGACGGCTGAAAGCGAGAAATGAAAAGAGATGACTCTGAAGCTCACTCCGCTGCCTTCCCGTTCCACTCCTCGAGGAGCTCCTTCGCTGAGTTGGCAGCGATGGCACCCTGACCGACTGCAACGGCTATCTGCTTGAAGACGTTGGTTATATCGCCGGCCGCGAAGATGCCCTTGACCTTGGTGCGCATGTGCATATCAACTGGGATGTAGCCGTACTCGTCGGTTATGCCGAGGTGCTTGACGAAGTCCGTCTTCGGCTCGTATCCTATGAAGATGAAGACGCCGTCAACGGCCATCTCCGTCTCCTCGCCGGTCTTAACGTTCTTGAGCTTCACCGCCTCGACCTTGCTGGTTCCCTTGATCTCGGTGACGACGGTGTTGAGTATCGTCGGAATTCCGCTGGCCTTGAACCTGTCCTGGAGTATCTTGTCGGCCCTGAACTTGTCGCGCCTGTGGACGAGGGTGACGTCGACTCCTATGCTCTTGAGGTAGAGGGCCTCCTGCAGGGCGGTGTTTCCGCCGCCGACAACTATGACTTTCTTGCCCTTGAAGAGCGGGCCGTCGCAGGTGGCGCAGTAGCTGACTCCCCTGCCGGTGAACTCGGCCTCGCCTGGAACGTTGAGCTTCCTTGGGGCGGCACCGACGGCTATGATTATGGTCTTGCCCTTGTACTCCTTGCCGTTCTTCGTCCTGACGACGAACTTGCACGGGCCCTCGTAATAGGCGCACTCGGTCGGGTCGATCCTCTCGACCTCGTCAAAGACTATGTCAACGCCAAGCTTTTTGACGTGCTCGTGCATCCGGGTGGTCAGCTCCGAGCCGCTGATGCCCTCCGGGAAGCCGGGGTAGTTCTCTATGAGGTCCGTCAGTGCCATGTTTCCGCCGAGGTCTTTGCTGATTATCAGGGTCTTCAGTCCGAAGCGTGCCGCGTATATCGCTGCGGTGAAGCCAGCCGGTCCGGCGCCTATGATGAGCACGTCCCAGGCCTTCTTCTCGTACTCGCCTCCGCGTGAAAATCCTCCCAGACTAAACATCTCTCCCACCTCCAGGCTTTTCTAACGTGGGCTATTTAAAAGCATTATTGCCCAGGGATGTGTATTCAAATCACGATCTCGACCCTTGTTTCGCCCTCTGGTATTTCCTCTCCTGGTTCAGCCATCAAAGTTGCCCTGTCGTGGATGTCGCTCCCAAGGGGAACGTCAAGGGTGAGCTCTATGATGTACTCACCGTGTCCTTCTAGGAAGATGCTCTTTCCAAGGACCTTCTTGAACTCCCTCGGATCGACGACGTTCTTGTTGGAAATTATCATGAGCTTCTCCCTCATGAATTCCCTGCTGAATTCAGCGCTTTCCCTCGTTTCAGCAAGCTTCTCAGTGACCTTAGGGCCTTTCCTCTTCAGCTCCACCCTCGCTCCCCTGCACTTCTGAACGGTGGCGTAGAGCCTTCCGGAAAAGCCCCATTCGGTTAGGTCAATCCTTGCATGGGCGAACTCCATCTCCTTTGAGGCCTCCAGCGATTGCTTGTCGATCTCGAACCTGTAGGACGGAATTATGGGTATCAGCAGGATGTTCTCGAGCTCTGGCTCCATGAGGAGGTACGCTGGAACATCTATTAGGGTCTCCTCGCTCTTATTCATGATCAGGGAGAACCTCTCTGGCTTCAGTTCTATTCTGTCTGTTTCTAACTCCTCACTCTGAGTGAACTTCCTGTCGATATGGTAATGTCGGCTCCTCCCGGAGCTCGACCAGTACCCCTTAAGGGTGAGTCTCCCCTTAACGAGCCTCATTCTCCTCGGGAGAACCAGCTCGTTTCCCTCGATCCTTAACCCTTCCCTGAACCTTTCGGCTTTCTGCTTAGCAGTCTCCCGCTGGCGATGGCCCCAGAGGATGATCGCCAAGATAATGAATATGATCAAGAAGAAAAAGAAAACTCCCGGATCCATAGCACCACCGATGGGTGTTGCCCCTTGGAACGATAAACCTTTCCCTCACACCAGCGAGACGTCCCTGTCGAGTATCAAGTGGAGCGTGTAGCCGCTGAAGGCCGCGAAGCCGAGGAAGACGGATTCTCCAGATGGCAGTCCAATACCAAAGTTCCCAAGGGCGAATGCGAGCAGACCGTAAACGAAGGCAAAGAGCAGGGAGTGAATTATGCCTCTGTGCTTTGGCATTATGGCCGTGAAGCCATACCATGATATGACTCCTGCTATGGCCCCAAGAACCCATGCGAGGGTGATGTTCTCCCACTCAGTCCCGATGTTTACCATGTCCACGCTCCTGAGGTAGACGATGCTGCCGACTGCAACTGAGACCAGCGGCTTCGTTCCGCGGTGGATGAGGGCGTTGGGATGATCCATGTCCGGCAGGTCGCTTCCCAAAACGTAGAGGGCGTAGCCGAGCACCATTGCTATTGTGCTGAGCTCAATCGGAAAACCGAAGTTTTTGAGGAGGGAAGCCACCGCGATGGCCAGGGGATAGGTTATTATCCCGGCCAGCACGTGCTCCTCGTAGTTCATTCTTTCTCCTCCTTATTCGAAGCCTCCTCAAGGAACTTTCTGACGTAGTCTGGAACCTTGTAGTTGCCCTTTGGATCACCGACGAGGAAGCCGAGCCTTATTAGCTCGTTGAGCTGATCATAGACCTGTATTCCGGGCTTCTTGACGTGCTTCGCGACCTGTATGTAGCTGATCGGTCCGCCGTTAAACTCGAAGACTATCGCCTCGACGAGGTCCTTGTAGTCCTTCGGGATCCTCGTGAGGTATTCCTCAAGGCTCTTGGGCTCCTCGAGGATAGTCGTGACCACGTAGTCGTCTATCGGATCGAACTTGTGCTTGGCAGCTTCGCTCAGAACGTAGTGAAGTAAGCGAAGAATCTGTCTCGGGTTGCCCTTTCCGAGCTCGTGGATGAGCTTTATGGCCTCCTCCGTGAACGGATAAAGCGGGTCGTCGGTGTCCCTTATCCTGACCATGTTGAGCCTCTTCTTGACGAGCTCGTAAGCCTCGTCGAGGCTCATCGGCCTCAGCTTGAACTCATAATGCAGGCGCATGAAGAATGCGGGGAATATCTTGCTGTACTCTTCGTAGGCCTCGGGCACACAGGCGAAGGCCACTATACAACCCTTGGGCATGTTGCTTATGAAGTGTCTCAACATCTCGAAGAACTGTATCTTTTCCTGCTCACTCGCGGTCTGCATGTTCTCGAGCTCGTCGAGGAGAAGGGCACAGTAGGGGTACTTGCCCATCTGCTCCGTCAAAAGCTCGGCTATATCCCTGCTCTTGTACTCCTGACGTGAACTGAGCATTTTCTCTAAGCGGTCGATGAAGCCGAGCTTTCTTGAGAGGTTCTCAAGGAAGATGTTCGTCCTGCTCTTTGGCGGCTTCAGTGCGTAGAATATGTCGCGCGTGAGCTTGAGGATGTCATTGGTATCAACCTTGACGTAGATGGCTTTTCCTTTATTCTCTTCGATGGCCTTTGCTATGGTTTTCAGCCTCTGGGTTTTGCCCATTCCGAGGGGACCGACTATGGAGAGGGCTATGGAGCTTTTATTTCCTATGATCTCGGAGAGTATCATCTGCAGGCGCATGTCGATTTCCTGATAGACGTGAATGCCCTCGACGTCGGCTATTCCCTCACTTGCGAGCTGCTCGAAGGGGTTCCGAGAAAGGCCATAAACCTCGTATGACTGGTAGGGGTAAAGCTTAAGGCCGCCGGTTTCCATTTTAACTCACCGCATAGTTTAGGGTTGTGAAATATAAAAGCTTGTCCATTGGTGAGCAAAAATGACAGTTCTGCTCGTTACGGCACCTCAAGGCCGTGAGGGGGATGCAATCCTCGAGCTGGAATGGGCGCTGGAGAAGGTTAAGGTCAAGGGAACGGACTGGAAGGGTGTTCTCCTGGCCGAGACCCCCCTGTCCCGAGAGGAAGCCCTCGAAAGGCTTAAGCGCTTCGAAACGCAGGCAATACAGAGGGTCATTCCGCTGGAAGTTCTTGTCCCCGCCCGAAGGGAGGAGATAGAGGAAGCCGCCCTTAAACTTGCAGAAAAAATCGATGGAACCTTCGCCGTTCGGGCGAAGGTTAGGGGAAACAAGGCACTCAAGGCGAGGGAGCTTGAGATTGACCTCGGCTCTCTAATCGTCGAGCGCTACGGACTCAAAGTTAATCTGAGCGAGCCGGAATACACCCTAGTCGTCGAGGTTATCGGAAAGAAGGCTGGAGTGGGGGTTCTCAAGCCCGACGAGATGCTCAGGTTCGAGGTGAAGGACTAGTGGGAAACCTAAAATACGATTAAAGACCAATTCATAACATGGACTACCGACACGTCTCGTATATGGTGATTCTGCTCGTCATAGTCTCTTCGCTTCTGATACTCGTAAAGCCCTATCTCGGGCGTGGAGGAGGTGAGACCATCTCAGGCGAAGTCGTTCTACTTCCGGAGCCCAGATTAACAGGCGAGATGAGCCTTGAAGAGGCCATAGCGATGAGAAAGAGCATACGCTCCTACAGGAACGAGCCCCTAACCCTGGAGCAGCTCTCCCAGCTTCTCTGGGCGGCTCAGGGCATAACGCACGGGAACAAACGAAGCGCCCCGAGCGCCGGCGCCACTTATCCCTTTGAGGTCTACATTGTCGTTGGAAACGTCGAGGGCCTTGAGCCGGGTATCTACCACTACGACCCCTTTGAGCACAGCCTGACGCTGGTAAAGGAGGGCGACTACAGGAGGGCACTGCAGAAGGCCGCCCTCGACCAGAAGTGGGTCGGAAACGCTCCGGTTGACATAGTCCTTGTGGCCTTCTACGAGAGAACGACCTCCTATTACGGCGACAGAGGAATAATGTACGTCCACATGGAGGCCGGACACATCGGACAGAACATATACCTTCAGGCCACCGCCCTTGGACTTGGAACCGTCGCTGTTGGGGCCTTCTACGAGGATCAGGTGGCTGAGATACTCGGAACCGAAGGCGTTCCTCTCTACATCTTCCCCGTGGGTGTCCCAGGATGATAGACCACCACACGCTCGGCTATCTTACCTTTGCCCTCATGAGCCTGACGATGCTCAGCGGGGCTTTCATCTTCCTCTCGGAACGAAGGGACTTCTGGATCAAGGTTCACATAGTCCTCAGCGTCGCGACGTACCTTATTATGGTCATTCTCATATGGTTCGTGAGGTGAACTCAAGGTTTTTAGTCCCATAGGGAGTAGTGTTATTGTGATTGGCCATGTACGACGTTGACGAGATAGTGGCGGCCCTTCAAAAATTGAACTACGAGGAGGTCCTGGCTTACTGGATAGAGGGTGAGAAGGAGGAGGCAAAATTTTACAGGGAGCTGGCCAAAAGAGCCAGAGACCTCGGACTCGGTGAGGAGCTCGTGAAGACTTTTGAGAAGCTTGCCGAGGATTCTGTAGGGCACGCAAAAGATCTGGAGGAGCAGTTCAGAGTAAAGTACGGCAGAAAGCCGAGGAGTGAGGTTCCACCGTTTGAAGTTCTGCCCCTTCTCGATAAGTTCGAGAGGGCCGACCAGCTCGAGGAGATACTCAAGGCCGCGATGGAGAGCGAGCTGATAGCCTACAAGTCCTACAAGTCCCTCTCCGAGATGGTTGGTGATGAAGAGCTCAGGAAACTCTACGCCAAGCTGGCCGACGTTGAGTGGGGTCACTATGAGCTTCTGAGGCAGAGGTACGATGAGCTGGTAAAGGGCTGAGGTTCAAAACTAGGAAACCAGAATCGGCGTCCCGTTTATGAAAAATTTCATTCAAAATCCTCCCTCTATTCTAAAATCCTTCCATAGACGATGAGGGGCGATAGTGACGCCTACGGGAGACCATGGATCCTACTGGGGATAAAAGAGAGTATGGGGGCTTGGGCTAGCTTTCTGACTCCATTGCCGCGTTTACTTCTTTTTTCACGATCTCCCTCGCCTCGGGCGGCTCCTCTATGAGGTTGTCGCTGTACTTGTCGTAGTCGGCTAAGAGGAACTCCTCGCTCATGCTGAGGGCTTTAACGGCCTTCTCCTCGCCGGGGAACTTTTTGCCGGGGCAAACGTCAACGCACAGTGCGCAGAACATACATCTGGCAACGTAGTGCCTTATCTTCTTCAGCTCTGGTATCCACTCCATGGCATCGGCAGGGCAGACCATTATGCACAGCCTGCAGCCGATACACCTCTCGGGGTCATAGTGCAGCTTCCCTCTGAATCCCTCCGGCGTCGGGACGGGCGGATTTATCTTAACCTCCCCCTTCTGGACCTTCTCTATGAGCTCTGTGACGTTGCTCGGCGCGTGCTTGACGGGGAATGGGTTCGTTGCTGGCTTCTTGACGAGCTGCTTGAGCAGGACGAACATCATCTTGTTGACCATTCTTCACACCCCCATCCACACGAGCGCCAGTCCCACCAGCGCCACTATGTTGACATAGATCCAGAATATCCTTGAAGCCTGCTCTATTCTGAACCTCGCGAAGGAAGTTCTGACGAGCGTTATTGCGAGAAGGTAGATGACCATGACCTTGAAGAGGAACCACAGCGCCTCCACTGTGTAGTACGCCCATCCCGTGAGCCCGAGGTTGATGAGGCTATCGAGGGTGAACGGGAGGAACAGTACAACTTCCAATGCAGCCATAGCGAAGCCCCTGACCGCGTCGGAGAGGTAGAAGAGGGCTAGGTTCCTTCCGCTGTACTCGGCGAGCATACCCTCACATATCTCCGTTTCGGCCTCGGCTATGTCGAAGGGCAGCTTTGCCAGCTCCGCCGGAGTCACCACGAGCAGTGCCGCGAAGAGCAGCAGAATTCCTATAGCCGCGAGCGGTTCGGTGAGGCTCCAGACTGGCGTCGTCGCTATCGTGGTTAGGGAGAAGCTCCTGTAAACGAGGGCAAAGCCGACTATTACCGTAGCGAGCGGCATCTCGTAGCTCATCATGAGCACCATTTCCCTCTGCGCTCCTATGGATGAGAACGGGCTTCCGGAGGCAAAGCCGCCTATGGCCATGGTGAGAGACTGGAGGGTGAGCAGGTAGAGGATGACTATCAAATCTCCATAGCCTTCGAGGGGAGCCCTAAGCACTCCGAAGGGTATGTAGAGGAGCAGCGTCATTGAGGAGGCAAACGCTACTATTGGCATGGCATTGAATATCCCTGCCACGGCATTTTCCGGAACGACTGTCTCCTTGAGGAGGAGCTTCCCAACATCCCAGAAGGGCTGCCTTATTGGCGGGCCTATTCTCGACGTCAGCCTGGCGGAGATACGCCTGTCTATACCCTTGTAGACGAGTCCAAGGAAGATTCCGAGGATCGGGAAGGTGAAGGCATATGCCAGGGTCTCGGGGGTCATGCTCCCACCCCCAGCTCTTTCCTAAGCTTCTGGGTTTTTTCGACCGCCTTCCTGTGAAGCGTTGTGGGGTCTATGATTCTGCCACTCTCGTCCCTGACTACCGCCACCCTGTCGTTGCAGCACATAC
Organism: Thermococcus sp. LS1; assembly: GCF_012027395.1. Classification (NCBI taxonomy): domain Archaea; kingdom Methanobacteriati; phylum Methanobacteriota; class Thermococci; order Thermococcales; family Thermococcaceae; genus Thermococcus; species Thermococcus sp. LS1. The sequence goes on along the minus strand of NZ_SNUJ01000001.1, from coordinate 405,257 downwards.
AGGGGTCGATGTAGGCGACAACTATTGGTATGTCCGCCACCTCCGCCCCGAGGAGGAGCGGGCCCCAGGTGTTGATGTTGTTGTAGCTCGGTGCTATGACCTTCCACACGGCTGGACCGTCGCGTTTGCCGTCGTACTTGAAGTAGTGTATCACCTCACCCCTCGGTGCCTCGTGCATCCCTATGGCCTCGCCCTGGGTTTTCCTTATCTTGCTCAGCAGCACGACGTAGTTTGGAATCGCCATTATCTTGCCCTCGGGCATGTTGTCGAGGCAGAACTCGATTATGTCAAGGCTCTGCTCTATCTCGTATATCCTCACCATGGTGATGTCATAGGCGTCTCCCCTTGCTTCGCCGATGATATCCTGGGGAACGATGGCCCTGACGTCGATATCGGCGTAGGCGTCGTAGGGGTTGTCCTGCCTCACATCCACCCTCAGTCCGGCTGCCCTCGCCACGGGGCCAACGACGTTGAGCTTGAGGGCCATCTCCTTCGAGAGCTGGGCGACACCGCGGGTTCTTGCCTTGTAGACCGGGTCGGAGAGGAAAATCTCCTTCATCTCCTCTGTGAAGATTCTGTAGTAGTTTATCGCATCCCTTATGGCCTTCATGTGGCTCTCCTTGATGTCCCTTCTAACGCCCCCTATCATGAAGACGGAGTAGTTTATCCTGTTCCCGGTAAGCAGCTCCAGCAGATCGAGCACCTTTTCCCTGCCCTTCCACGTCCAGAAGAGGAGCGAGTCGAAACCCATCTCGTGTGCTATAACCCCGAGCCAGAGGATGTGGCTGTGTATCCTCTCCAGTTCGCCGATTATCGTCCTGATGTACTGAGCCCTCGGGGGGGCCTCTATTCCCAGAGCTTTTTCGCTCCCTATGACGAACGCGTAGGGGTGAGAGATTGAACAGATTCCGCATATTCTCTCGGAGAGATAAAGGGTCTGGATGGCATTCCTCTTCATGCCCATGTACTCGATTCCCCTGTGGGCGAAGCCCCTCTTGACATCAACTTCGACTATCTTCTCGCCCTCCACCTTAGCCTCAACGCGAATCGGCTCTTTCAGAGCCGGGTGAATCGGCCCGACGGGAACGTAGTAGGTCGTCTTCCCCATCATTCACCCCTCCGTATCTCGTTAACGCTCCTGTGGGTGTGCTTCACCATGTCCTCGACGCCGTACTCGTCCCGTCTCCACGGGTACTTGCCCTCGGGCCAGTCGTCGGGCAGGAAGAGGTGCCTCGTGTTCTTCAGCCCCTCGAACTCGACGCCCAGCATCTCCCGGATTTCTCTCTCGTTGGTCTCAGCACCGGGCATGAGGTCTGTTATCGTCGGCAGAACGAGCTCGCTCTTCGGGAGCTCGAACGTGATGGTAACGCTCAATTCCTTCCACGGCAGCCCGTGGAACAGGCCGAAGGAGTAGACCATCCTGAGAACTTCCCCTCCGGGGTCTTCACCGGTTATGAAGTGCAGGTGGGGATAGTCGATGCCGAATATGGTCTCGACGGCCTTTCTGAAGGTCCCCCTGTCTATTTCAATCCACAGCTCTTGGTAGGTTCTCTTTCTCCTGACACCCATCGTGTACTCCCTTATCTCGTGGGACAGCAGGGCCTCTCCGAGTGTCTCCTTGAGCCTCTTAAGGACTTCTTCCGCGCTGAGGACTTCTCTCATTCCTTCTTCCCCTCCAGTTCTTTCTCCAGCTTCTCTATCTTGAGCCAGGCCTTCACTATGCCGTCTATTATCGCCTCTGGCCTCGGTGGACAGCCCGGAATGTAGACGTCCACAGGGATTATCTCGTCTATCGGTCCCGCTATGTTGTAGGAGTCGTAGAAGACTCCTCCAGTCGTTCCGCAGTTTCCGATGACCACAACGGCCTTCGGGTCAGGCATCTGCTCGTATATGCGCCTCAGCTTGTCGGCGAAGTCCCTTGGAATGGCGCCTGTGACGAGCAGCACATCCGCGTGCCTCGGACTACCCACGAGCTTGATTCCAAAGCGCTCCGCATCGTAGCGCGGTGTTAAGGCTGCGATTATCTCTATATCACAGGCGTTGCAGCTCCCTCCAGATGCGTGGAAAACCCAGAGGGAGCGCTTAAAGCTGGTGAGCTTCCCCATTCACACACCCCCCACGAGGATGAACAGTATAACCGCACCCACCCCGAGATACCAGAGGATGTAGTCCCTCACGTCGCCGCTGTGCATCCTGATGAGAACGGAGTAGTAGCTCTTCAGCGCCTCCACGAAGCCCCAGTAGATGTCTCCGGCACGGACGCGTATCTCCTCCTTCCCAGGCTCCGGGTTGCCGCTGAGGTAGGGCTTGACCTGTTCGGTGTTGGGCTTGTAGCCTCTGTTTCCGCGGGAGTAGATGATGTAGCCTATGATTGCAAAGATCACCAGGAAGGCCAGCCACAGTATCGGGTTCCAGAAGCCCGCGGGGGACTTCAGGGTCAGTTGCTCGAGCCAGTTCATAGGACACCACCCCACGTCTGATACTGGGCGAGGTTCAGCAGCGCGTCAACGGCCGGATAGACCAGTTTGTCGAGCACCAGGTTCGGGAACAGGCCGAAAAGTATACACAGCCCCGCCAGTATCAGCATCGCCACTACCATGGCCTTCGGGACCTCGCGGACATTCTCGTACTTCTCGACCGGCGGGCCGAGGAAGGCCGACGCGAAGACCTTGACGAACGATGCGAGGGTTAAAACGCTGGTCACCAGGGCGAAGACCGCTAACAGCGGGTTGAGCTGATAGGATGTCTCATAGATGAGGAACTTGCTGGCGAAGCCGTTGAAGGGCGGGATTCCTGATATGGCCGCCGCACCGACGATGAAGGCTATCGTCGTGTAGGGCATTTTCCTCGCTAAGCCGCCCATCTCGTTGAGGTTCCTAGTTCCGGTGACGTAGAACAGCGCCCCGGCAGTCATGAGGAGGAGGCTCTTGTAGATGATGTGGTTTATGATGTGGAATATTCCTCCTGCCATCGCGTCCCTTCCGAAGGCTGCGAGCTTGGCCGGGTCGTTGAGAACCGCCAAGCCAACGCCAACGCCGAGGAGCATGTAGCCCGTCTGGGAAATCGCGTGGTAGCTCATCAGTCTCTTGACGTCCTTCTGAACCAGTGCCATGGTAACGCCTATGAACATCGTGAGGACACCGAGGATGCACATTATCCAGCCGACGTTGCTCATGCTGAGGCTTATCTTTCCGAAGAGCGTGAAGCTGATCCTAAATAGGGCGTAGAGGCTCGCGTAAGTCGCCACGAGGAGGGCCGGGTTTATCCCGGACGGAACTTCGGTGTAGGCATCCGGAACCCAGTGATGGGTCGGCACTGAGCCGCACTTCATGGCGAAGGATGTGAAGAGTATTCCAAGGGCTATCATGTCAACCGTGCTGAACCTGATCTGCGTGCTGAGGTAGGCGATGTTCAGGTTTCCGTATTCGCCGTAAAGGAGTCCTATTGAGAAGAGCACCATGAGCGAAGCGATTGCGCTGACTATGAGGTACTTTATTCCAGCCTCGCTGGCCTCTCCCCTGTAGTTCCTGAAGCCAACTAAAGCCGAACCGGCTATGCCGGCTATCTCGAGGAACACGAAGAGGTTGAAGAGGTCGCCTGTGAGCACCATTCCGAGTATTCCGACCTCGAGGAGGAGCAGCAGCGCGTAGTACTTCTCAAGGCCGGTCTCGTTCTTCACGTGGTTGTAGGAGTATAGCGCGCCGATGAACGTCATGAGTGTTGCCGAGAGTGCCATAAAGGCGCCTATGGCGTCAACTTCGAAGATTATCCTTATCGGGACGGAGTAGCCGGAGGGTAGGACAAGCGTTGGTTTGTCTGCTCCAAAGACGTACACCATGAGCCCGCTGTTGAGAATCTGTCTCACGAGGAGGAGCGAGAGTCCAAGCGTTGTGGTGGCGATTATGAGCGCCCATACGGCCGCCGCACTTCCCCTTTTCTTGAACAGTGGAGTTGTGAACGCTCCGAAGAGGGGAACCGCTATCATCAGAGCCGGGAGGTGCTCCATCATCCTCTCAGCCTCCTGGCCTTTGTGACGTCAAGGGTTCCGTAGTGGCGGTATATGTTGACCGCGAAGGCCAGCATGAGGGCTGAAACGGCGACTCCGATGACGATGCTTGTGAGGGTAAGCGCCTGGGGCGTCGGGAGAACCATGTTGTTCACCGCATCCTCGGGTGCCATGGTGTATATCGGCGCGTAGGCGCCTTTGACATAGCCCAAAGCCACCAGGAAGAGGTTGACGGCTCCTTCGAGGATTTCAATACCTATGACCACCTTGATGAGGTTCCGCTTGAAGCCTATCGTGTAGAACCCTATGGCCAGGAGCAGAGCCACGACGACGAAGGGAAGGTTAGCCAGAATCACGTTATTCATCCTTCTTCACCCCCAGCAGAAGGAAGAAAATCAGTATTATGCTAGTCAAACCTGCAAGGACCTTAGTTCCAACGAAGATGTTCATGTAAGTCAGTGTTCCGCCCGTGTTGAGGTAGCCGGGGTTTATTCCGATTGGTGTCGGCTCCCCGAAGAGCGGAAAGCCGCTGTTGGCTATGACGTTCTTGAAGAATGTGTATCCCATGAAACCCAGAGCGGCAGTCCCAAGGAAGCCGAGGGCTCCGATACTTTCAAGACTGCTGAGCGGAACTCTCTTAAAGGCTCTCTTAACGTCATCGTACCTGTTCGCCACTATGAGGAGCGCCAAACCGCTCGCAAAAACCGCTCCGCCCTGGAAGCCACCACCAGGTGTTAAGTGTCCGTGGAGGATTATATAGGCTCCGAAGGTCAGTATCAGCGATGCGAGGAACTTCGTCGTTGTCTTTATTATGACGGTGGTCATGAGCTCACCTCCCTCTTCCTGAGGGCCATCAGGACACCTGCAACTGCCGTGAAGAGAACGGTCGCCTCTCCGAGGGTATCAAAGCCCCTGTAGTCGAAGACTACGCTCGTCACAACGTTGTTGGCCGAGGCCTCCTCCTGGGCGTGCTGGATGAAGTAGGTGTCCATCTCCGTGTGAACAGGCTCCCCGAAGGGCCTCAGACTGATTGCGGCAGCCAGCAGGAAGAGGGTGAACCCGATGAATGCGAAGAGGCCGAGTGACCTTCTCATTCTATCACCTCCTCGTCGGTGGTGTTCTTTATCGCTAGAAGATACATCGCCGTTGTCAGACATGCTCCAACACCGGCCTCCGCTATGGCAACGTCCGGGGCCTGGAGGATGTAGAACTCCAGGGAGAGTATCAGGCTGAAGACGGCCATTGCTATGACTGCCGCAACGAGGTTCTTGAAGCGGACAGCGGCTATTGCGGACACCAGAAGCCCAAAGGCCGCTAATATCTGAACCGCCCAGAAAAGCTCCCCAAAGTTCATAAGCGACCCTCCAGTTCATCGATTACGGCTCCATAGGGTCTTATGCCCGACTTCCTCGCGGCTCTCCCAATCGCATGGGCTCCGACAGGGTTCGTCAGAACGAGGAAGATGACGACAAGGGCCGAATGTATTCCTATCGTTATCCATGCAGGGTCCTTCTGGACCCAGTAGTAGGAGTATATCGAGTAAGTGACCGTCGCGAGCACTATGAAGATGGTTCCGAAGGTGGTGCACTTGGTCGCGGCGTGTATTCTGGTATAAACGTCAGGGAAGCGGAGTATTCCTATGCTGGCCAGCAGGTTGAAGGTAACCCCAATCGCGAGGAAAATTCCTATGGTCCACTCTATCATGCCAACCCCACCCTCTTTTTGACCAGATAACGGGCTATGTAGAGGGTTGCTATGTAACTCAGAATGGCATAGACCAGCGCGACGTCGATGAAGATGGCCTGCCTTGTTATCACGCCGTAGAGAACCATCGCTCCGGCTGTTGTTGTCGTCATGGAGTCCAGAGCAACCGCTCTATCGGGTATCGTTGGTCCTACTAGAAGTCTTATCAGCGTCAGCATCGCCGAGAACAGGAGCAGGGCCAGGGCCCACATGAACATGGCATCGACCGTCATTCTCCAATCCTCCTCGCCCATTTAGGAAGGTATCCACACAGCTCCTCGGGCGTGGGCTTCTCCTTTCCCTTGGGCACGTTTATCCAGTGGACGTAGAAGTTGCCCTCATCATCTATCTCGAGCGTGAAAGTTCCTGGAGTAAGAGTTATTGAGTTGGCGAGAATCGTTTTGCTCTCGTCCCTCGTCAGGCCAGGGGATATCTTGACGATTCCGGGTCTTATCTTGCCCGTTATGACCCTGTAGGCGACGTCAAAGTTGGCCTTGGCCATGGCGAAGAAGAGGGGTCCGATGGCGTAGATTATCATAAGCAGCCATCTCTTCGGGTTGAAGAAGTAGCTCACTTTTTCATCCATGACGTTTCTGGTGGCGTAGCCTATGATGGCTGCTATTACAACTCCCGCAAGAAGCTCCTCAGGGCTCCAAGCAATGACGTTTCCTGAGCCCGCTGTTAGGAGCAGGTAAACGATAAGGGACCACAGGAACGGTGCGGCAAACCCCATTTTCCCACCTCAACTTTAAGTTTTAAACCCGTATCGGGCGTATTTTCCCGAAATCTCAATAGTAACTTGTCAGAATTTTATAAATGCATTTCTAAAACAAATGGTTAATAACCTGAAATTTGACAAATAGAAAGAGAACAACTCTTTACATAAGTCCAAAAAACGGCTCGCTGTAGTATGCTATTGAGTACGGACGTTCAGAAAAGTACATTAACGAATAGGAATAGAGAAATGGAAAGGGTCACTTTGACCCTTCTTTCTTCGCGGCTTCCTTTGCCTTCTTCTGCTCCTCGAGCTTCCTCTTGAGCTCCGCTATCTCGTCCTCCTTGAACCAGCGGAGGTTGTCGTCGTACTTGTCGTAGGTAGCCAGGAGGAACTCGTCGCTCATCTTGATGGCGTTGACGGGGCAGACGTCAGCACACTGCTGGCAGAAGACGCACCTTCCGAGCCAGAAGGTGACCTTCCTGACCTCCGGCACGTACTCTATGACCCCCGCTGGGCAGACCATGACGCAGAGTCTGCAGCCGACGCACTTGTCGACGTCGTAGACGAGCTTGCCCCTGAAGCCCTCTGGGGTCGGCACCGGCTCGGTATTCGGGAACGGGTTCGTGGCCGGCTTCTTGAACAGGTTGCTGAGCACCGTTGACAGGGTCGGTGGAACCTTCATGCTATCACCCCCATGGCGTCTATGGCCAGCAGCAGGGCTCCAACTATGCTCGCCGGCAGGAGCCTCGTCCAGAAGAGGTTCACCGCCTGCGTGATCCTGAGCCTGCCAGTCACTGCTCTGAAGACGCTCATGCTGACGAAGAGCACCGCGAAGACCTTCAGCGTGTGGAAGAGCAGGTCAACTATCATTCCTTCGGTTCCGCTCAGTCCAAGGTACGGTGAGATGCCCCAAGGGAGGAATATTGCTACGACGAGGCTCGCGCTGACGAAGGCCTTTATGGCGTTGGCGAGCTCGAAGAGAGCCAGGTGTCTGCCGCTGTACTCGGCCATGGTTCCCTCTGCAAGCTCCGTCTCTGCCTCCGGGATGTCGAAGTAACCGACTTCTATCTCACTGGCCAGCCAGACCAGGAAGACGAAGAGCAGTATCAGTGTTCCTATGAAGCTCAGCGGCGTTCCGAGCTCCCATATGTTGTGCTCGTAGAAGGTCCCCATGCTGAACGGCTTCGTGACGCCGAACTCGTTGAGGCGCCAGAGGACGGTGAAGAGGCCCAACATCATAGGCGCTTCCCTGGAGACGAGGATTATCATCTCTCTCTGGGCGCCTATCTGGGCGTAGGGAGAGCCGGAGCTGACGGCACCGAGCACTCTGAGGAATCCTATGAGGGTCAGCAGGTAGATGAAGAGTATAACATCACCCTTGGTTCCAAAGAGCGGCTCGAAGCCGAGCGGCGTGTAGGCCAGGAGAGCTATCGAGGTCGCGAGGGCAAGCACGGGGGCCAGCTCGAAGAACTTGTTGGCGTTCCTGGGGATTATTGACTCCTTGCCGACGAGCTTGAGGAAGTCGTAGAACGGCTGGAGCAGCGGCGGGCCCATCCTGCGCTGCATTCTAGCAACTAGCTTCCTGTCTATTCCTCCCCAGAGCAGTGAGGCGAAGGAAACGTAAGCGTAAACCGCTATGAATCCCAGAGTAGCATAGAGCACGTTCATAGTCCACCACCCCTCGGGCAGCCAACACCCACTACTTCGGGTCTGGCCTTGACGTTCGGGTTGATCTCCCTCGTCTTCTCTATCGAGAGCTTGAGGAGGTCCTTCTCGGTGAGAATCCTCTTCTTACCGGTGCTGGCATCTATCACAGCAACCCTGTCGGTACAGCTCAGGCACGGGTCGATTGAAGCTATCGCGACCGGAACGTCCGCAACCTGCTCGCCGACGAGGGCCCTCGCTATGGCGAAGAGGTTCGGGAACGTTGGTTCTCTCATCTTCCACTTCGCCGGAATGTCCTTGCCCTTCTGTCCCTTGACGTAGTGGATGAGCTCTCCGCGCGGAGCCTCGTACCTTCCGATTCCTTCTCCATCGGCCTTCTTGAGCTGGAAGAGGAGTGCATTGTCCTTCGGGACGGCCTTTATCTTGCCCTCGGGCATCTGGTCTAAAGCGCGTTCTATGAGGTCCATGCTCTGCCAGAGCTCACCGACACGGACGACCATCCTGTCGAAAACGTCTCCCTTGATAACTCCAGTGAACTCCTTCGGGGTTATCGGCTTCACGCCGAGGTCGGGGTAAACGCTGAGCTTCTCGTTGTAGCGGACGTCCTTCTTGACACCGCTTCCCCTTGCAGTTGGTCCCTGTGCACTGTACTCTATGGCTATCCTCTTCGGGATGACTCCGGCGTCCCTCAGGCGGGCCTCAACGGTTGGGTCGTAGAGGAATATCTCCTCCACCTTGGGCATGACCTCGTTGCGGTAGTACTCTATCATGTCGAGGATGGCCCTCTTGTGCTTCTCCTCGATGTCCCTCCTGACGCCGCCTATCATGTTGATGGAGTAGTTGACCCTGTTCCCACCTATGGCCTCGAGGATATCCATGACCCTTTCCCTGGCGAGCCAGCTGAGGTGGAGGACGGTGTCGTAGCCTATGGCGTGTGCAACCACACCGAGGTTGAGCAGGTGGGAGTGGATTCTCTCAAGCTCGCCTATGATCACACGGATGTACTCGGCTCTCTCGGGCACTTCTATGCCGGCCATCTCCTCTACGGCCCTTGAGTAGGTGTGGTTGTGGGAGAAGGAGCAGATTCCGCATATCCTCTCCGCTAGGTAGAGTATCTGGATGTAGTTCCTCTTCATGGCGATCCATTCGAGGCCCCTGAGGTTGTAGCCGAGCTTGACGTCGACGTGAATTATCCTCTCGCCGTCGAGGGTGAGTATGAACTTCTCGGGCTCCTCCAGTGCGGGGTGAATTGGTCCAATCGGAATCTTAACCCAGTACTCAAGCTTTCCGTTCATTTCGAGCCCTCCTTCTTAATTTTATAGGGGTGTCCTGCGTTCTTGACCATCTCGGGCTTGATTCCGGTCTCGTCGAGCCTCAGCGGATAGATTCCCTCCGGGAAGTCGTCGGGCAGGAAAAGCCTCCTCGGGTCAGGGATTCCCTCGAAGAACAGTCCGAGGAACTCCTGTATCTCCCTCTCGTAGGGCAGTGAGCTCGGAAAGACGTCGGTAACCGTTGGAAGCTTGGGGTCGTCCTTCGGAGCGCTCGTTCCGATTATGACCGACAGACTCTCGCCCTCTTCCCAGAAGAGCTCCATGTGGTACTTGGCCTCGAGCTTATCTCCGGCGTCCATGCCTATTATGATCGAGAACTGGGCCATGGGGTCGAGCTCTTTGATGAACTTCATGGCGTCCTTGAAGATGCTCCTATCGACCTGGATCCAGATCCTCTTCTTCGGATGGGGCTGCTTGTTCTCGCTAACCACTATCTCTGCCTCTGGAAACCTCTCGCCGAAGACCTTGACGAACTCATCAACGTTCATTCCTTACCCCCCTCTATCTTCTCTATAAGCTTCTGAAGTCCCAGGACAACGCCATAGAGTATCGCTTCCGGCCTCGGCGGGCAGCCCGGAACGAAGACGTCCACGGGTATGTGCTTGTCCAGCGGCGCGTTGGTGAACGGGCTCTCGAAGAACACGCTTCCGCCGGTGGGGCACGCTCCGACCGCGATGACCACCTTTGGATCGGGCGTCTGCTCGTAGACCAGCTTGACCCTCTCGAGGCTCTGGTCGGTTATCGGTCCGGTGACGAGCAGTATGTCGGCGTGCCTCGGCGTTCCTACGAGCTTGACTCCGAAGCGCTCCGCATCGTAGCGCGGCGTTAAAGCGGCGATTATCTCGATGTCACAGCCGTTGCACGAGCCTGAGTTAACGTGAAACACCCAGGGTGAGCGTCCCAGGTACTTGCAGAGCTTCGATATTTTCTTCTCTAGCATCTCGCGCTCTGACGTTCCGTTTGAACCGTTAGCGGGAACCTTAATGGCCATTCATCTCACCCCCACACTATGAGAGCCCCCACGATGAGGGCAACGGTAACGAGCAGGTAGCTGATGTAGTCGCTCAACAGGCCGGTGTGCTCCCTGCGGAAGACGAGGAACATCCTGTGTATGCCTCTGATGAGGCCCCACATGACGTGCCTGCCCGTGACGTATCCCTGGAAGTGCTCGAACTGAGGGATAACTCTGTCAGGGTCTTCACCACTGAGGAATATCTTGGTGCCGTCGCCAGTTCTCCTTGTTCCTGTGCTGGCTTTTTCCGCCCACTTGTAGAGCAGGTAAGAGATGATCAGGCCTATGGCAAAGACGTAAACGAAGTAGAGGGCATCCCAGTAGCCGAACATTTCACGCACCCCCCAGCACGGCTGAGACGTAGGTTCCAACGTTCTCCAGCATCTTCGCCGCCGGAATCATGACCTTCTCGCTTATCGCCCACGGGAAGAGTCCCATGAGGATTATCGCCAGGACTAGGATCATCATGGGTACGAGCATGGCTTTTCCTGGCTCCTTCGCGTTCATAACCTTCTCGCTCGGCCTTCCGAAGAAGGTGAAGAGCACCCTGATGTATGCTGCCGTACAGAAGGCCGTGCCTATGACGGCTATCGCAGCAAGGAACGGGTTGAAGAGCGCCGAGCTCTCGTAGATGAGCCACTTGCTTGCAAAGCCGTTGAGGGGTGGAAGGCCTATTATCGCCGCAGCACCGACGAGGAACGCGAAGCTCGTTACCGGCATCTTTCTGGCTATTCCGCTGAGCTCGTTGAGGTTCTTGGTTCCGAGTTGGTGTATGACCGCTCCCGCGACAAGGAACAGGAGGGCCTTCATGAGGGCGTGGTTGACGGTGTGGTAGATGGCTCCAGCCAAAGCGACCTCGCCGACGTCGCTTCCGTAGGCTGCCAGGCCTATGCCGATTCCGAGGAGGATGTAGCCTATCTGTCCCACGCTCGAGAAGGCGAAGAGGCGCTTCATGTCGGTCTGCACTATAGCCATGGCGTTACCGACTATGAGCGTGAGGCAGGCGAAGAATATGATGATCCACCCAAGGGTTCTGAGGTTTATTCCCATGCCGTAGACGCTGAAGGCAAGCCTCGCTAAGGCGTAGGTTCCGCCTATCTTGATGACCAGTCCGGAGAGCATGGCGCTTATCGAACTTGGTGCCGCTGGGTGGGCATCGGCGAGCCACATGTGGACCGGGACGGCACCGCTCTTGAAGAGCAGTCCTCCGGCTATGAGGCCCAGAGCGACTTTGGCGGTGAATGTTGGGTTGGCAGCTATCTGCTTGGCCAGGTAAGCCATCGTCAGCGTTCCGTACTGGCCGTAGAGGAGGGCTATGCCGAGGAGTATGAACGCGCTCGCGAGTGAGCCGGCGAACATGTACTTTATACCTGCCTCGATGCCCTCCCAGGTGTCGTTCCTGAAGGCGACCAATGCGTAGCTGGCTATGCTCATTATCTCGAGGAAGACGTAGAAGTTGAAGAGGTCGCCGGTTATGGCTATGCCCAGCATTCCAACCTCGAGGAGTAGGATGAGGGCGTAGTACTTCTCCAGTCCGGTGTCGTGCCTCATGTACTCGGTCGAGTAGAGTATAGCCACGAAAGCTATGAAGGCAATCATGAGGGCAACTATCGCACCGAGCAGGTCGACCTCCCAGACTATCCTGATTGGAAAGTCAACTCCCTGCCCGAGCGGGCTCTCCGCGCCGAGGGTGTAAACCATGACCTCCCCCGATTTCCAGACGGTTCTGAAAACCTCCGTCGCCACCCCAAGGGTTAACGCGCTGACGAGGATCGCCCAGAGCTCCCTCGCCTTTCTTCCGGCTAGGCTCACTATGGGCAGCGCGAAGGCTCCGAAGAGCGGGATTGTTATAAGGTACGGGAGCATCATCCTCTCAACCTCCTGAGCTTGTTAACGTCGAGGCTTCCGTAGTGCCTGTAGGCGTTTATCGTGAGGGCCATCGCAAGGGCAAGAACACAGACTCCAATGACTATGCTCGTAAGGGTGAGCGCCTGCGGGATCGGGGCGACCATCGCGGTTTTTACAGTCTCGTAGCCGGTGTATATCGGCGCCGTTGGGAGCTGATCTGCCTCGAGCCTGTAGCCGAGGCTTATCAGGAGGAGGTGAATCCCCGAGTCGATGATGTTCAAGGCCAGGATGAGCTTGATGAGGTTCCTCTTGTACAGGAGGGCGTAGATGCCCATGAAGACCATCAGGAACGCGGTGATGAACTGGAAGGGTATCACTCTCTCCACCTCCTGTAGGCTGCTATTGCAAAGAGCGCACTTATGAGCCCCGTGAAGACCTTAAGGCCAACGGCGAGGTTCATTATCGGCAGGTAGCCAGCTGAGAGGAGAGTTCCTGGCTGGCCGTTGAGAATGGGACCTTCGTGCCACAGCGCGTTGTAGAAGAATGCTACACCCAGACCAAGCATGGCCGCTCCGAGGAAGACTAGGCCTCCGAACCCCTCGAGAACCGAGTAGAGATGGTGGTTGTAGCGCTTCTTCATCTCGCCGAAGCCGAACGCTATGAGGAACAGTATCCCGGCTCCAGCTATCGTCGCTCCTCCCTGGAAACCTCCTCCCGGTGTCAGGTGTCCGTGGGAAACCACGTAGGCGCCGAATATGCCTATGAGCGGTATGGTTGCTCTGGCAGTGGTCTTAACGATGAGACCCATGTCACTCCTCATTCTCATCCCTCCTCCACGGCCTCAGAAGGGCAACTGCACCGGCTATGGCCGTGAAGAGAACGGTGGCCTCTCCGAGGGTATCGTAGCCACGGTAGTCGAAGACGATGTCCGTAACTATGTTGGTTCCACCAACCTCATCCATACCATGCTGGATGTAGTACTCATCAGTGTAGCGGTAGGTCTTCCAGTCCTCACCGCCGAGGCCGAATTTTATCCCGTTCGACGGGCTCGCCACAACGAGGAGAACGCCGAGCAGGAAGAGTAACGCCAGGGTTCCGAAAGCTTTCTTCATGGTCCCTCACGCTCCCATCTCTCCGTTTTGGCTATTCCGTAAACCACTATCGCCGTAACAACTCCCGCTCCGACGGCTGCCTCTGCTATCGCGACGTCCGGGGCGTGGAGCATGTAGAACTCCAAGCTTAGGAGCAGGCTCATGGCAGCAGAGGCAAGAGCTGCGCTCAGCAGGTCCCTGAAGGTTATCGTGAGGTAAGCGCTCATGAGCACGCCGATGAGTATGCCGAACTGGATTATCATGTCAATCGAGAGAACGTTCATGGCTTCTCCCCCCTCAGCTTTTCCTCGTAGGCATCTATGACTGCCTTAGCGGGCTTGTATCCGCTCAGGTGGGCGGCCTTGGCTATTGCATGTGCTCCGGTCGGGTTGGTCAGGAGGAGGGCTATCAGCGCCACGAGGCTGTGGAGGGCCATCTGGAGGTACTTAGGGTCGCCAGTGACGTGGAGCTGGTTAAGGGCGTGAACGATGACGGCTAAAACCGCGAAGATCGTTCCGAAGGTGGTGCACTTCGTCGCGCCGTGCAGTCTGGTGTAAACGTCCGGGAAGCGGTGGAGCGAAAGGCTTCCCAGCAGGTTGAATATTATGTTGATTCCCAGGAACGCGTAAATCAGATAGGTGACGTAATCGGTCATTCCAATCCCCCCTGGAGGTATCTTGCTATCGCGAGGGTTCCGATGTAGCTCAGAAGGGCGTAAACTATCGCGATGTCGATGTATATCGTCCTGTCGTAGGCCGCTCCGAGGAGGATCATGCCGGCCACCACCAGGGTGTTGAGGGTATCAACGCCGACCACTCTGTCCGGAACCGATGGGCCAAAGAACACCCTTAGCAGGGCCATGAATGCTCCTATCATGACTATCAGGGCTGAGTAGAAGAACTCCGGCGCTATCATCTTCCCAACCTCCTCGCCCACTTCTCGAATGAACCCGCTAGAACCTCCGAGCTCTCCGGGTGTGGGTCCGTCACGTTTATCCAGTGGACGTAGAGAGCCTTCTCCTCTGGGCACGCATCTATGGTGAGTGTTCCCGGCGTCAGCGTTATCGAGTTGCTCAGGATGGTGTACTGGGCGTCGTTCTCCAGATCCACGGGGACGCGCACTATTCCTGGTTTTATCCTGCCAGTTATGACACGGTAAGCGACGTCGAAGTTAGCCTTGACCATGCCCCAGAAGAGCGGGCCGATGGAGTATACTATGAAGCCCACCCACTTCACTGGGTTCAGGAAGCGTGACGCTTTCTCTCCGATGACGTTTCTGGTAGCGTAGGCCACGATTGCCGAGAATATAACTCCTGCGATGAGTTCCTCGGTGCTCCACAGCATCCCTTTGCTTCCTGCGGTGAGGACCAACCACAGGATGTAACACCACACGAAGGTTGCAATGAATGCCATATTTCTCCCACCCCAACGCTTGGTTCAAAACACTATTTTACGGTTTTGTTTACCCCCCCTTCTGAGATGTGATTGGATGTTTGCTTTTAAAAGGGTTTTTTGAAGCTTAGAATTGAAAATAAAAGTATGTAACACCCCGTTTTAAACCAAAGGTTCAAGAATACCGAGTTTTTCCAGGTCATCTTTTCTGTTCACGTTGAAAAAGCTTTCCCTCCACTCTATCGGAAGCATCTCTATCGGCAGGTAGCGGGCACTGACTTTTTCTATGGCGTTCCTTATCTTATACTCCCCATAGGATATCTGCTTCTCAAGAACCTTCTGAAAGTCTTTGGAATACGCCGCGTGAAGGGGTTCTATGTACCCATTGCTCCAGCGCGGAACGCAGGTAACCTTTTCACTCTTTTTGAATTCGCGGACTATGTAGTCGATGAACTCCGGGACGAGCGTGGGCATATCTCCTGCAACAACGAAAGAATCCCCGAGGTATAGGGTCGTAAATATTCCTCCAATTGGGCCAACGAGAAGCTCATCAACAAGAACCTGGTAGCCAAAGGTTTTCAGCTTTTCAGCGTTTTCAGGGGAAGCAACAATGACAACTTCGTCTATTTCATTCGCTGACTCAAGTCTCTCAATTGTATGAAGGATTAACGGCTTTCCGTCGATTCTGTACAGAAGTTTGTTTCCACCAAAGCGCTTTGACCTGCCTCCTGCTAGAACCGCTCCGATCAATTCCTTCCCTCCACGTTGGTGCTTTAGTGTGTCTGAAGAATATAAAAAGGATTAAAGGCCCATCTTCAGCTTTGCCGCGTATTCCAGTGCCGTCTGGATGTAGAGCTTGTAGTCCATGGCCTGGCTTACAGCGGGGTTGATGTAGTGTTCGATGATGTATGGTGCGAAGAGTCCAAGCAGCAGGCAGACGACTGCCAGTATCAGCAGAACCCCGCTCATGCTGCCATGCTCCTTGATGGTAGTATTCTCCCTGGGCTTGCCGAGCCAGATCTCCTGGAACACTCTAACGTAAGCCACCAGTGCAATCACAGAGCTCAGCACGAGGACCAGGGCCAGGGCAGGGCTCTCCTCCATGAAGGCGTTGAAGAGCAGTAACTTGCTGAAGAAGACGTTGAATGGCGGGATTCCGACGAGGCTGAGGGTTGCTATGGCCAGGCCGAAAGTGGCAACGGGCATCTGCCTGCCGAGGCCTGCCAGGTCTGAGATGTCCCTTGAGCCGACCGCGTGGATAAAGGCACCCGCCGCGAGGAAGAGGAGGGCCTTGGCGATTGCGTGGTTAATGATGTGGAAAGCCGCTGCCTGAAGTGCCAGCTGGGTTCCAACGCCAACCGCCATCGCCAGATAACCCATGTGCATTACCGTTGAATACGCGATGAGCTTCTTCACGTCGCGCTGGACGTTCATCATAAGGGCACCGAAGAGTGCCGAGACTGCACCGAGGGCTATCAAGATAACGCTGAGGGCGTGGATAACCCCACCGAGCGAACCGCTGACTTCGCCGCTGTAGACGGTGTAGAGGAATCTGATGAGTGCGTAAATTCCGACGTTGACGACTAATCCAGAGAGTACGGCCGAGATTGGGCTCGGCGCTGCTGGGTGGGCTTCCGGAAGCCAGAAGTGGTTCGGGACTATTGCGGCCTTTATGAGGAACGCCCAGGTTGCCAAGGCCAAGGCAACACCTGAAGCTATCGCAATATTGCCGTAGGTGGTGCCCGCTATCGGGAAGCTCAATCCGTGGATTAATGCGCTCAAGTTGGCCATGTTCAATGTTCCAAACGCCCCGTAGAGTACCCCAAGCGCGAGGAAGTACATGGTCGTTCCGAGAGCGCCGATAAAGGCGTACTTCAGACCCGCGCAGATTGAATCGCCCCTGTCCCTGTAGAACATGACGAGGGCGTATGCTGCGATGCTTGTGACTTCTATCATGACGAAGAGGTTGAAGGCGTCGCCCGTGAGGAGAACGCCGAGTAAACCTGCCTCAAGGCCGAGGTAGAGCGTGTAGTACCACTCTAAGCCCTCCTCGTGCTCCAGGTAGCGGTAGCTGTAAATCGCAATGAGGAACATTAGTGCGGCAGTAACCAGGGCGAAGAGGGCGCTCATCCTGTCAACTTCATATATTATTCCCACTGGGGCGGCCCAACCGCCGAAAGTGTAGATTAGAGGTTTGCTGGAGTTATAAACTTGCCTGAAAAGCTCGTAGGAGGCGAGTAAAGTCAAGCCCGTGCCTATTAGGGCGTAAGCTTGAGTCACCTTCCTGTTGCCCTTGACTATTATTGACGTGAGCGGGAGAGCAAAGGCGAAGAGTATTGGTATCACGGGGGTGAGTCCCACGATGTCCATTTTTCACCACCTCACTCGAATATTTTCTTCGCGTATTTCTCAAAGTCGGCGGAGATTTCACTTCTAGCTTCTTCTGGGTCTTCCGTGCTAGTGTCAATCCAGTTCACGTAGAGGTAGTTCTCGTCCATGTCCACCACGACCGTTCCGGGCGTGTTGGTTATGGAGTTCGCCACGAGGGTCTTGGCGTACTCGGTCTTCACGTCGATAGGCACTTTGACTATTCCGGGCTCGACGTTTCCTGTAATGATTCTGAGCATCACGTCAATGTGGCTTTTGACTTCGGCGACCAGCATGTACCAGAGGAAGTAAGCGCCAAGCCAGAGCCACCTGGCCGGATTCAGCGCTTTAGCGTCGTTCTTCACGAGGAACTTGCCCGCTAGCAGTCCTACGGCGATTGCGACGATGGCTCCGGTTGCCAAATCGTAGGGCGTTGCGGAGCCAGTGAACAGGATGTAGGTAATGAACGCGAGCAGTGCGGTGGGAATCACACCCCTCATATCTTCTCACCCTCCAGCGGCGATGAGCGTTTTACACCTATTTCCCTCGCGTCGAGCGTGCCATAGAGCCTGTAAATCTGAACGATTGCGAAGGCTATCAGCACGTTGACAGCCATTCCAATGACGACGGCGGTGATTACCAGCGCCTGGGGGAGAGGGTCAACCGCGGCGCTCAGGAAGCTCCCTAGTGCGCTCTTCTCAAGGCTCGGGAGGATCGGGGGAGCCGTCGGATAGGTCAGGCGGTAGCCGAGCATGACCACGAGCAGGTTCGCGGTGTCACCGATGATAGTCAGTGCTATGAGCTTCTTGACGAGGTTGGGCCTTCTGGCAATTCCGTAGAGGCCGATGAGCAGTGTCGTCATGAGTGAAATTACCACGAGGCTCCAGAGGAAGCCTATCATCTCCTCACCCCCAGGATTTTCTTGAATTTCTCCTCTGGAATCGCCAGGAGGAGGAACACTGCTGTAAAGCCAGCCCCAACTGCGAGGAACTCGAAGAAGTTGTAGTAAATCAGCGAACCGCCAATGAGCTGGCCGTTGATCTCTGCAGGGAATATCGGCTGGTTCTGCATTATGTAGCTCCCGCTGAGGAGTGGAACTAACGCCACTAACGCTATTCCTAGGAGTCCGATAGAACGCAGGATTAACGCCCTGGTCTTGTCTAAGCCATTCTTTTCGAGGGCATACTTAGAGTAAGCTGCGATTATCAGCAATGGAGCAACTGCTAAAGCTGAACCACCCTGGAAGCCACCACCGGGCGTTAAGTGACCGTGCAGGGCTATCGAAGCCGAAACGGCGAGGATCATCGCAACGATAACCTTTGTAACCGTCCTAATCGGCAGGGGGAGTGGTTCCACCTGCGTTGACTCTGTTTTAACTTCTTTCTCCTGCTCCTTGGTGAGCCTGAAGACGGTCAGGCTGCCTATTATTGCGAGGAAGAACACTGCAGTCTCGAAGAGCGTGTCAATGCCACGGTAGTCCCAGAGGATTGAGGTGATAACCTCCGGGCTCTTGGCCGAGTAATCTCCGAAATAGCTGTTTTCGAGGTAGAACTCACCGAGGGGTTTGACGTCCTCTGGCTGGGGGACTTGGAAGACGTAGGCCAGCGTGATGACCGCGGTGAGCAGGAGGATGAGCGTGACCAAGCGCTTCATTCACACCACCTCGTACCTTTCGGTCTTGCTTATCACGAAGACGAGCAGGGCAGAGTAGATTCCTACTGCTATGGCAACATATGCTAGGACGATGTCCGGCGCCATTAGGATGTAGAAGGCTATGGCGTAAGCTATTGCCTGTACGGCGGAAAATCCGACCGCCTTGAGCAGGTCCTTCTCTGTGATGGCCAGATAGGAGAAGACCATGCCGAGGACTGCGACGGTGGCTAAGATCAGCAGGTGGATTTCAATCATTGCCCCTCACCTCTGCCAGATGGTCGACCTTTGGCTTCCACTCCACGAGCTTGACCTTATGGGCAGCGTAGGCTAGTGCAGTAGCTCCCGCTGGCGCTGCGAGGAGGACGATTATCCCCGTGATGAAGCTGGCCCCAGCTATGGCGTACCTGTGGGGGAGGAAGTCCGCACCGAGGGCAAGCAGGGCAACGCCAAAGAGGGGAACCACCGCTCCGCCAATCGTTCCAACTGTTGCAGCGTGCAGTCTGACGTAGAAGTTGGGGAAGCGGAGTAAGCCTATAGCTCCGAAGAGGTCGCAGATGCCGCCGATGATTATCATGACTGCTCCAATGTAGAAGAGTATCTCGCTCATGCTCCCACCTCCCCCCTAGCCAAGTGCTTGGCGACGTAGATGTCCAGCAGGTAGGCCCAGAGGGTGAGTGTTATTGCGCCGCTTACGAGGAAGGTGGACTTGAAGTAGACTGCCAGGATGGCCATAAAGGCTGCGATATCAAAGCTCATACAGTCCACTGCGAGGATAACATCTGGAATACTTGGCCCTTTAAAGGCCCTAACGGCATAGATGACGAACGCGGCTATGTAAAGGGGAATGATGAGCTTCATGAGCGTCATGAACGTGCTTTCGAGCATTTTTCTCACCTCTCACGATGGATGGAAAAAGGAAAAAGTCGTCAGGCCAGCCTGGCCTTCTTGTAGAGGACGAAGGCACCGCCGATGTAGTAGGCTGAGAGCACCAGCGGGACGAGGTACATGGCACCCTTGCCAAGGGCCTGGTCGAGGGCTATGCCGATTCCTGCGGGGATGAGGGTCGCGACGACCCAGAAGGCCATGAAGACGACGAAGAAGTCGATGATTTCCTTGATCATCCTGTCCGTGGTCAGCTCTGGGTGGCTGAGGTACCAGTAGTAGAAGGCCACGAAGAGGAAGCCACCGACGGCGTTACCGAAGGTTACTGGGATTATGTTGTGGAAGAACTGGGTCCAGGTTATGGCGTAGTCGCTGAGGAGTATGCCAGTTGGAATGGCCCACATGTTGGCTATGGCGTGCTCGAAGCCTATGGCAACGAAGGCGAAGATTGGGAACCATATGGCAAGTATCTTGCCGGCACCGTCCTGAACTCTGGCTGACTGCCATATTGCGACGTTGACGAGCCAGTTACAGCCGATACCGAGGAAGAACAACGCCAGTATGTCCTTCGAGACCTTGCCGGTGGCTATGCCTACCGTGACCTGGCCGAAGGTGTTCGGGTCCCCAACGTGGCCGAAGAGTCCGGTGAGCGGAACGGCCAGGAGCGCGAGGAATATCGAGCCTATGAAGTTTCCACCGTAGCTTCCGAACCAGTTGTAGAGGACGCATTTGAAGTCGGCGTAGCCCTTCGCTTTGGCCGAGCTGAGGAACTGAACGTTTCCTGTCCAGAGGTCGGCTCCCGCTAAGATGACGGCTATGAGGCCGACCGGGAAGACTGCACCGAGGAGTATCTTAAAGGCGGATATGTTACCGGTGTCTGGGAAGAGCTTCGGGCTGTAGCCAGCCGCTGCAACCACCGCCAGGAGGAATCCGAAGGCGATAAAGGCCCCCGCCATGAAGCCGGCGAAGAGCAGCCTACCCGGGGTCGTCTTGAACTTGGGGGTGGCCTTCTTCGCCACGGCCTCAAATGTCGTGTCTACTCCATACAGGATTTTTTCCTTTGTCTCAGCCATCCAATTCACCTCCTCTCTATTTTGAGCCTTTCATTCTCCCTAAGGCCCCGGAGGGCCTCCAAGATGAGCCGCCTATCCCCCTCATCCAGCTCTTCGAAGGGAATCAGGGGAGCATCGGCGAGCGTGAAGTATGACCGTTCGAAGGATTTTCTAAGCAGGTGGGCTGTTCTGGGGCTTATCTCCCCGACTATTTCCTTCACCTCGAAGTCTCCCTCCGTGTGGGAGAGAGCACCCGCGAGGTAGCTCTTAAACCCAATATACGAACTCTTTACCAGCATCCAGGGCATCCCTGACCCTCCAGTACTCTCTTTCGAGGAGCGCCATACAGAAGCCCAGTCTAACGTCCCCGCATTTGGCGGCGTAGTCCTTGACGAGCCTGGCCAGCTCCTCCCTGGGATTCTCGCTCTTCTCGGCCTCTTTAACGAGCCCCATGAAATCCTCGAGGATCTTTTCCCTGTCGAGGTATCCCACGAGGTGCCTGAGCCTCTCCATAAGGGTCAGCCTGATGCGCTCCTCCAGCGGCCCCTCTGGGAGCTTGAAGGGAACCAGCTCATCGCTGTACTCCTGATAGCTGAGCTTCTTCTCGACGAGTCCCACGAGCTGTGCTATGCCGTAGATTATCTCCTCCGGCCTCGGTGGGCAGCCGGGGATGTAGATGACCGGACCGACCTTCTCGCCCTCGTCCCTCAAGTCAGCGATGAGCTCTGCTATACCTCCCCTCCGTGGATACTCTCTTCCCTCCCTGCCGCTCTCGGGCCTTCTGTAGACTGGATAGCCGTTGTAGAATATCCCTCCGCTGCAGGTGCACGTTCCGACGGCGACTATCACCCTTGGCTCCGGCGGCATCGCCTTTATGGTCTCCTTGGCGCCGTAGTAGGCCTGTCTCGTGAGCGGACCTGAGACGAGGAGTGCATGGGCATGTCTTGGTGAGCCAACTAGCTTGATTCCAAAGCGCTCGACGTCGTAGAACGGTGTAAGCACGTCGATTATCTCGATGTCACAGCCGTTGCACGAGCCGGTGTTGAGGTGGAAGACCCATATGGAGCGGAGCTTCGGCTTTCTGCTCATAGAACCACCTCCTTGCTGGCTTCTATGGCTCCATCAACTGTCCCTTTCCTCCTGCAGTCCCTGCAGAGCCAGACCTTCTCTTCCAGAGCCTCCTCCTCGATGATCTCCTCGGGGAGAATCTGGAGGGCCTTCCTCACCTGCCTCTCAGTGAAGTCGGCGTACCTGCCGCAGTTCTTGCATTTCACGAGCTTGAGCCTAACAACCTCCACGTGGTCCATCCTGTCGGGTGAAGCGGCCTCGAAGAGGTTCGTGAGCTTGATCGCTCCGGTGGGGCAGACCTCCTCACAGCGCGCACAGCGGATGCATCGTCCAATATCAAGGACGATTTCCCTAACTCCTCTGTCGTAGTTGTCTATCCTGAGGAGTGCATCTGGCGGACAGGCGTTAACGCAGGCACCGCAACCTATGCAGAGGGTCGCGTCTATCTGTGGAATTCCCCTGTACTCCGGAGGAGCTTCAAGCTTCACGAAGGGGTACTTCAGCGTCACGGCCATCTCAGACCCTCCTTGAGGCCTTTATGGAAAGTTTGTTGAACTGGGATTCTGTGAGAACCCTAACCTTCCCGCTCTCGACGTCGACTATCTGAACCCTCTCCGTACAGGAGTAGCAGGGGTCTATGCTTGCCACAATGAGCGGGGCGTCGGCTATGGTGTAGCCGCGCATCATGTCGGGAACGGCTGGCAGGTTGTTGTAGGTTGCCGCCCTGGCCCTGTACCTGTAGACCTTGTTGTTCTCGCCAGTCATGACGTAGTGAATGTTCTCGCCCCTCGGTGCCTCGGTCATGCCTATCGCTTCCGAGTAGGGGGGTATCTCCTTGTACTCCGCCAGAATGTCTCCTCCAGGCATTTGGTCGAGGGCCTGCTCTATTATCCAGATGCTCTCGAAAACTTCCTCTATTCTGACGAGGGCCCTCGCCAGAACGTCACCCTCCTTGTAGACTGGGACCTTGAAGTCGAGGTACTTGTAGGCAGCGTACGGGTGGTCCCTTCTCACGTCGAAGTCCCTTCCGGAGCCCCTGCCGAGGGGTCCATCAACGTCCCACTCCTTGGCGACCTTGTAGGGCAGAACCCCAACGCCTTCAAGGCGCTTCACGAAGGTGCTCGTTGAGATTGCCTCATCGACGAGCTCACTGAACTCGGTCTTTATCTTCTTGAGGACGTCCTCCAGCAGGGATTTTCTGTACTCCAAAAGGTCTCTCCTAACGCCGCCGACAAGGAGCATTCCGTAGGTCTTTCTGTTGCCCGTCAGCCTTTCCGCGAGCCACATCACGTGCTCCCTTATCCTCCAGGCTTTCATGAAGCCGTAGTCGTAGCCAACGAGGTGGCAGGCTATTCCAAAGTTGAGCAGGTGGCTGTGGAGTCTCTCTATCTCGAGGACTATCGTCCTGATGTACTCCGCCCTCTCCGGAACCTCTATGCCTCCGGCGTTCTCAACCGCCTGACAGTAGGCTGTGGAGTGTGTGCAGCCGCAGATTCCACATATTCTCTCCGCTATGAAGCAGACCTGATCGTAGGTTAATCTTCCCTCGGATATCTTCTCTATGCCCCTGTGGGCGTAGAAGCCGCGGTAGTCAACGTCCACTATGGTCTCTCCCTTCACGTAGAGCCTGAAGTGTGCTGCCTCCTCAAGGGCTACATGATACGGTCCGTAGGGAACTATTATCTCGTCCTTCTTCGGCTCCTTGTAGGGGTAGAACTTCTCCCCCGGCGGACTGTCCGAGTAGTGGAAGTCCTTCCTGAGCGGGTAGACGCAGGACGGCCAGTCGTCCGGAAGGACGAGCCGCCTCGGGTCGGGGTGGCCTTCGGCGGTGAGGCCGAGCATCTCCATGGCTTCCCTCTCGTACCAGTTCGCGCCCCTGTGCTTGGCCGCTATCGAGATAAACCTCGGGTCGTCCTCCGGCAGGTAAGCCCTGACACCGAGGTAGAAGTCACCCGCCTTTCCGTTAACGCTGAGCCAGTAGGTGATGCTGAACTTGCCGTTTAGGGGCCTCTCGTCGGTGGCGACCATCGTTGAGAGCTGTGTCTCCTTCCACTCCGGGTGGTCGAGGAAGTGGAGGACTACTTCCGGGAGGTCCTCTCTCTCGACGGTTATGACCCACTGGTTGTAAGCGACCTGCTTAACGTCTCTTATCTTCTCCCCGAACTTTTTGATGATCTCATCTAAGTACTCCCGCGTTACCCTGGCCTTTTCATCTCCCCGGCGTATGTGCCTCTCTTTCAGGGCCTCGTTAAACTTGATAACTTCGGACATGAACATCACCTCACCATCCCAGGGAAGCTATCACCAGCGCGACTATTCCCGCAAGGAATATCACCGTGTTCTGCCTGATGGCCTGGATTACCTTCATACGGGCCGTCGTTGACTCTATGATGGCCGACATGGCGTAGAGCGTCACTAGCAGAGCCAGCTGGGTGATCAGTGCTATTGCCCCACCGTATGGCGTCGATAGGTCAACGAATCTGCTCACAAGAGGCAGTGCTATGAAGCTCGCGAAGAGCCATATCAGGGCTACGCGCTTTATCAGCATAGCCCACTTGAAGATTCCAAGCAGCTTTCCGCTGTACTCAACGAGTGGACCCTCGAGTATTTCCGTTTCGGCCTCGGCTATGTCGAAGGGTATGAATGCGCACTCGGTATAGACGGCGTAGGCTAGGAAGATGAAGGCAAGGACAACGGAGGGTGTGAGGCTGAGGTTGAGTGGAATCCCGCTCACGCTGAGCGAGTGGGTCTTGAGCGCGAGTATTCCGATTGCTATTCCCAGTATCGGCTCCACGCTGAGGATGAGCATCATCTCCCTGTTGGCACCTGCGTTTGAGTAGGTGTTGTTCACGAGGAAGCCTGCCATCATCATCGAGATCGAGAATATCGCCAGCACATAGAGGAAGACGAAGATGTCCCCTGTGAAGGCCACTGGAACGAAGTTCCCGAAGGGGAGGAGCAGGGCGGCTGAGACTGCTGAAGCAAAGGCCACATAGGGAGCTATGAGGAAACCCAGTCTATCCGTTGGAAGGATCGGCTCCATTGAGAGCAGGCTCGAGAGGTCGTAGTAGGTCTGGAAGACTGGGGGCCCCTGCCTCTCCTGGACGGTAGCCTTGATCTTTCTGCTTATTCCGTCGAGGAGGGGCGGAAGGAGGATGATTATCATCAGTGAAACGGCCGCGAATGCAATTTTTTCGAGCGTCATCTTCACCACCTCACAGCACCATCAGTGCGAGTATAACTGCCAGGATTACCAGGGCTATTGTGAGCGCCGCGTTGGGCTTCATGAAGCCTTCATCGAGGAGCACTCCCGAGACCCTCGCTATTTTGACCAGAGGGGCAAAGAAGTACTCGTCAAAGTATACCTCGGGGCACTTCCTCTCGTATGCCTTGCCGACCCCTGTTATTCCCCTGCTTATGGAATCGCAGGCCTTGTGGAGGGCCGTGGCCGTTGAGACGTACGCATTGGCGACTGCGCCAATCAGGGCGGAGCCGAACTCGCTGAGAACGTGGCCGGTGTGGTAGAGCGGGTGGATGTACTCCTCGAAGGGCTCGTAGTAGTTTATGGCCTTGAACTTGTAGTGCTCCATCGCCACGGGCTCACCGAGGGTCCAGGGTCTGTAGGTTTTCTTTGAGACCGGGAAGAGCAGGTAGATGCCGAGGAAGAGCACGCCGAAGAGTGTCGCAAAGAGTAGCGGTTTGAAGTAGCTTTCTGCTCCCGTCGGCATGAGCGGAGCTTTAATCGTAACAAGCCAGTAGTTTGTGTCCATCAATCCTGAGACATCTATGCCTGCTAGGGCTGCCCCTGGCGAAAGCAGTATCGGCAGGATGAGGCTTGGAACCAGTCCAAGGAGGAGGCAGAGTGAAGCCAGGAAGCCCTTGGCGATGAGCATCGGGGATGGGACTTCCTCAGCGTCCTTCGTAAACTCCGTCGGTTCTCCTCCAAACGCGGTCGTGTAGAACTTGATGAATGAAGCCAGCGTTGCTGCGCTGATGAAGAGGGCCATCACCCCAAAGAACACTATCAGGCCGTTGCCCGAGAGGAACGTTGTCTGGTATATCATCCACTTGCTCATGAATCCGTTGAACGGAGGAGTTCCAGCTATCGACATTGCGGCTATGAATGTGAAGAGCGCCGTGAATGGCATCAGCTTGGCTAGACCTCTCAGCTGGTTGAGATCCCTGCTGCGGGTTCTGTAGAATATTGAACCCGTCGACAGGAAGAGCAGTCCCTTGAAGAACGTGTGGTTAACGAGGTGGTACAGACTTGATGCTAGGGCTATGGCTCCGAAGGCTGAGTACATATCTCCCCTGGCTATGAAAACTATCCCAACGCCCATGCCGAGCCAGATGTAGCCTATCTGGCCGATACTGTGATAGGCCAAAAGTCTCTTGGCATCGGTCTGCTTCAACGCGTAGAGGGTTCCAACTGTCAGAGTTACTGTTCCAAGCAGGGCAACTGCATATCCGAAAGTCTCGTTTGGCTTCATGATAAAGCATGTAGTCCTTATCAGGGCATAGACCGCAACCTTCTCCAGTGCTCCAGCCATTAGAGCGGAGACGTTGCTCGGGGCGACCGTATAGGCCTCCGGGGCCCAGAAGTGCAGCGGAACAACACCTGATTTGCTTCCAAAGCCTATCAGGAAGAGGGCGTAGAATACTGGGCTTAGTTTTAATGCTGCTAGACTCTCAAAGTTAAGCCCCTCGATTGAGCCAACGTCTGCATACAGCAGGGCGATGGCGACTATCAGTGGTAGCGTGCTCACTATGTGCATAGTCACGAAGTACTTCCAGCCGGCTTTTCTGACCTCCTCTTTGTCGCTTTCCCAGATCGTCAGGAGGTATGATGTAAACGTCATGACTTCCCAGAGGAAAATGAACCAGAACATGTTGGCTATTGTGACTATGAGTATCATGGAGAGCATAAACACTGAATATATGGTTATGTACATCCAGCCTCTGCCGGACTTCTCGTAGATTGCCATGTACCTTGGGGAATATATTGACGCTGCAAGTCCGAGGGCGCCGAAGATGAAGCACATTATCAGCGAGAGCCCATCAATCTGGAACGGAATCTGGGCCACTCCTAAGTCATAGGTGAATTCGATGGTCTTCCCGCTGAGGACATCTGGTATTGACGCGAAGGTAAAGGCTAACAGGGCTATGGAGGCTAGAGCCGTGAGTATGTGACCGATGCCGATTGAAGTCTTGAAGCTCCTTCTGAAGGCTAACGCCGCAGGTATGGAGAGGAGATACAGGATGACGGCGATCGTAAAGAGTCCCTCCATCTTCACCACCTCACCCATATGTAGTCACAGATGAACTGGCTCACCAGCGAAAGAACGAGCAGTATCACCACGGAGAGCGCTATACTGCCAGCGAGCTGTCTCTTTGCCTCTGGCCTGCCGTCGCTTATGATGTAGGCGTGGACGACCCTGAGGAACAGTATGAACGCTATCACCCACTCAAGGGCCGTGAAGTATGCCAAAGCTGGGCTCACTGTAAGGAGAGTTTTTATGACATTGAGCTTGCTCAGGAAGAGGTTGAATGGCGGGACACCTTCGAGGGCAAATATTGAGGCCATCACTAATCCTGCGGTGAGCTGGTCTGCTTTCATCATGCCCTTGGTTTTCTCCAGGCTCCTCGTACCGAAGACGTAGAGGAGGGCGCCCGTTGAAATAAATGCGGCCGCTTTGGCGAGGCCGTGGGAGACGACGTAGTAGTCAACGCTCTTCTCCACTCCTGCAACGCCGAGGAGGCCTGCCAGGATGAGCAGGTACATCCAGCCCATGTTGTCTATCGTTGACCACGCGAAGAGCCTCTTGACGTCGTCCTGGAGAGTGTAGCTGAGTATGGCAGCCAGCATGCTGAGCACTGCCATTGCGCCGATGAGATAGACTATCCAGGTTGCGACGCTCCATCCCACGGCATCGAGAACCCTAATAGTTCCGTAGAGGCCGAGCTCAACCATTGCACCACTCATCAGGGCCGAGACAGGGCTTGGTGCGGCTGGATGGGCATCGGGAAGCCAGAAGTGGAGCGGGAAGAGGCCAGCCTTGGCTGCGAATCCCAGGAGGAAGAGCGCGACTATGGCGTTGCTATACTCCGTTATGGCTCCAAAGTTGAACGTTCCATGGAAGGCGTAGTACATAGTCACTGCCAGCATGAGGGGAGATGTGTCGAAGAGGTGCATGGTCACGAAGTACTTCCAGCCGGCCTTCTTGACGCTCTCCTCCGGCCAGTCGTAGATTATCAGGAAGTATGAAGCGAGCGTCATTATCTCCCAGAGGAAGAGGAAGCTGAGCCAGTCCTGGACCATTGGGATGAGGAGCATTGAGGCTATGAATATAATGAGGGTCGGATAGTAGGGTATCTTTGGCCTGAACTCGTATATCCTCATGTATCTGAACGATGCCATGAGCGCCGCTATACCGAGTATCGCGACGTTGAGTACGAAGAATACTGCAGTTCTATCAAGTGAAAAAGTGAGCGTTACGTCGAACATCTCTCACCACCCCACTTTGACGATCATTGGATACGCTATGTACGGGGCCAGCATGGCCAGGACGAGCAGGATAACCATCACAGCCTTCATCAGTGGTGTAATCTCGACCTCTTCTCCACCTTCGCTGAAAACCATGCCATGTATCCTCTTCAGGGACACCATGAGGAATACCGCCGAGTCTATGAGGAGCAGGACGAACATGGCAATAACGAGGGCGCTCTCCTTCATCGCTTCAGCGTTGCTGAGGATGCCGAGCTTTCCGAAGAACACGCCGAATGGTGGAACGCCCGCTAAACCGAGCAGGGCAAAGGTCCAGCCGTAGCCGACCACAGGGGACTTGATGAGGCCCTTTATCCTGTCCATCTCAAGGGTTCCGAGGGCGTAGCTGAACGTTCCAGCCGTCAGGAAAGCAAGACCCTTGATGTACGCATGGTTGAAAAGTTGGAACATCGAGGCTTGCAGTCCTCCCTGCAACCCGAGGACTGCCGTCGCGAGGGCGACGTACATCAGGCCAGATTCTGCTATCGTCGAGTAGGCGAGCAGTCTCTTCGCGCTCTTCTGGAGGGGGTACATCAGGATGCAGATTACCTGTGTGGCGATGATGAGGGCGGCCATGACGTAGAAGCCTTCCTTCGGGATGGGCTGCATGAACTGGATGAACCTGGCGAGCAGGTAGACACCCATCTCGACCATTGCAGCACCGTGGAGGAAGGCTGAAGCAGGCGTTGGGGCTACCATAGCGTCTGGCAGCCACGAATAGAGCGGGAACTGAGCGCTCTTGGTGAAAGCGGCTATCATAACTGCTATGAAGACAATAAGCTTCAGGTCGTCGGTAAGGTTGGAATATGCGAACAGGCTGAGGTCGTGGAGGCGGGTGATTCCTATCCCGACCGCTGTGTAGAGGCCGACCATCGCACCGAAGTTCGGCACGAGCAGGGCCTTGTACGCAGCCCTCTTAGCTTTCTTACCTCCATAATAGCTCACTAAACCCCAACAAGCGAGGCTCATGATTTCGAAGAATATTAGCAGCTGGAGGACTGACGAGGAATAGATAAACGCAAGCGTCGCACCGATGAAGAGAACCATCCATGCGTAGAACCTTCCCTTGCCTTCATAGACGGGGTGCTCTTTGTTCTCTGGGCTCATGTAGTCCTTTGCATAAAGCATGAAGAGCAGTCCAGCCGTTATCACGACCAGGCCAACACATACGCTCATAGGGTCTATCAGGAGGCCGTAGGCCTCACCGAAGGTTGTAGAGCTCACGAGGGTTTTGTGAATGGAAGGCATTCCAGAGGAATAGAACTCATAAACACCCGCGAGGTTCAGCAGAGTGGCCAGGATGACAGTGATGAGCATGAAGTAATCTGCCTTCTTACCATCGAGTTTGAACAGCAGGAGCCCGCCAACCAGTGGAATTGAAAAGGAAAGAACGAAAAGCTCCTCCATGCTATCACACTCCTGTCAGCTGGATGTTCTCCCCGGTCTTGGCAAGCTCTATGGTCTTCTCCGTGAACTTCTCCCTTCTCTTCCGGATTATCTCGTTGAATTCGCCGTAGAGAAGTGCATCCGTCGGGCAGGTCTCCACACAGGCTGGGAGTTTTCCTTCGGCCCTTCTGTGGGCACAGAGGTCACACTTGCCCATTATCTTGTTGATGAGGTCGAGCTCTGGTATTCCGAATGGACAGACTATGCCGCACATGAGACAGCCGATACACTTCTGGGGGGCGAGCAGGACCGCCCCATCCTTGTCGCGGTAGAGGGCGTTAGTCGGGCAGACCTCAACACAGGGGGCCTTCTCACAGTGGCGGCAGTTGAGGGCCATGGCTGCCATTTCCTGCCACTCAAAGACGCTGATGAATGACATCCCGTTGTGCTCGCGCTCACAGGCAACCTCACAGGCGCGGCACTCGATGCACTTCGAAAAGTCAATAAAGACGGTCTTTCTGGCCATCTAATTCACCCCCTAACGACCTCAATCTTGGGTATAACGGGCGGGAGCTTCTCCATGAGCCTCTTGGCGTCCTCTTCTGTGATCTTGACGACCTTACAGGCACAGGCTTTGGTCTCCGGTATCTTTGCCACGGGATCGAGGGCGTCGTTGGTGAGGACGTTGGCTCCCCAGTGCCACGGGACGGCGATGACACCCTTCTTGACGGCCCTCGTCACTTTTGCCTTGATCGGGTAGGCTCCTCTCCTAGTCTCTATCTTGATCCAGTCTCCGCTCTTTATTCCGAGCTTCTCAGCGTCTTCAGGGTGAATCTCGGCCAAGGGCTCTGACCAGCGCTTCTTGAGGGCCTCACTCCTCATGGTCATAGTTGCGGTGTGATACATTCCGACGTACCTGTGGGTTGTGAGGAGGAACGGGTACTCTTCGTCCGGCATTTCGACGGGTCCCCTGTACTCCGGGACTGCTGCGAGGTGGGCCTTTCCATCGGGGGTCAGGAACTTCTCCTTGTAGAGAACCCTTGTTCCCGGATGGTCTGGGCTCGGGCACGGCCAGTGGAGTCCTGCAAGGTTCTCCTTGAGCCTCTCTGGGGTTATACCGCGGTACTGCGGAGTACAGGCGTTGATTTCCCTGAGAACGTCGGCTGCATCGTTGTAGACGAATCCACCGGATCCGGTCTTGTCAAAACCGATGGCCTTACCGACCTCGCTTATAATCCACCAGTCGGGCCTTGCTTCTCCAGGTGGCTTTGCCGCCTGGAAGCTCCACTGCACGCGCCTCTCGGTGTTGGTTATGGAACCCTCATTCTCGAGCATGGCGGCAGCCGGAAGGACTATGTCGGCGAACTCCATCGTGGGGGTTGGAACGATGTCCTGAACAACCATGAACTCGAGTCTTTCGAGGGTGTGCATCACGTGGTTGGCGTTGGCCTCGCTTATGACCGGGTTCTCACCCATGACGTAGTATGCCTTGACCTTGCCCTTGTCGGCCGCGTAGGCAGCCTCCACCGTTGTCAGCCCAACTTCGCCGCTCAGCTCAACGCCCCAGAACTCCTCGAAGAACTTCCTCTTCTCAGGGTCTGTGACGGCCTGATAGCCTGGGAAGACGTTCGGCAGGGCTGCCATGTCACAGGCGCCCTGAACGTTGTTCTGACCGCGCATTGGGGCACAGCCAGCGCCTTCCTTGCCCTGATAGCCGCATATAGCCGAGAGAGTTCCGAGAAGCCTTACATTATCGGTACCGTGGGTGTGCTGGGTCAGACCCATGGCCCAGGTTATAACGCCTTTTCCGGCGGTTGCGAAGGTTCTCGCAGCCTCAACGATAAGCTCCGCTGGGACGCCGGTTACCTTCTCGACGAACTCGGGTGTGAACTTCTCGACAGCTGAGACGACCTCGTCGAAGCCGACGCACCTCTCGCGGACGAACCTCTCGTCGTAGAGCTTCTCCTTGATGATGACGTGGATAAGGCCGTTTATCAACGCGATATCGCTTCCCGGATAGTGCTGGAGGTATATGTCAGCGAACCAGGCCGTTCTGGTGAACCTCGGGTCGGCGACTATGACCTTAGCGCCCCTCTCCTTGGCCTTGAGGACGTAGCGGAAGCCAACTGGGTGGGTCTCGGCGTAGTTGTGGCCTATGATGAAGATGACGTTTGCCTCTTCGATATCCTTGTAGGTGTTGGTCATTGCACCGGCACCGAAAACAGCTTTGAGACCCGTGACAGTTGGTGCATGGCAGAGCCTCGCACAGTGATCAACGTTGTTGGTGCCGAGCATTCTGGCCAGCTTCTGGATGAGGTAGTTGGGCTCGTTGAAGGTTCTCGCTGAACCGAAGAACATTAGCTGGTTCGGGTCGTCCTTGGCGTAGGCCTTGAGCCTCTCGGCGATCTCCTTAATCGCTTCGCTCCAGCTTATCTCAACAAACTTGCCCTGCTCCTTGGCCTTGAGGGGCTTCTTGAGCCTGTCCTTTGCGAGGAGGTACTCAACGACGGCGTTGCCTTTAGGGCAGAGCTTTCCGAGTTCGTTTGAGATGTTGGGGATGTCCTTGGCGTATTCTATGCCTACGGGATAGCCATCAACACTCCTGATGTAGAGCCTGCACCCTACACCACAGTAGGGGCAGACCACAGGGACGAGCCTTTCACTCATTCTCCACACCTCCACATTGAGGAACATTTTTGGACGTCAATGTACTCTATATTGCGTACTGTACATCATTTACTTTTCAACGACAGTTCGCTGTTTGGCTTAAAACACTTTTTAAATCGCTTGGTTTTTAACAAAAGGTTATGTCCATTGGGAAACAGCGAAATAAAGCCCTCAGAGGGCTTTTTTTAAGTTTGTTTGTATACTGCCGGATACTGGAGTAAACAAAATCACTTAAGGCCATTTATGGACGTAGAACATTGAATTAAGAATGCCATCAATGTACATGTTTGACTATTCATCAAGCTTTGCCCTTCAAGGCGGGGAGGGGTTAGAACAAAACAGGAGTAAGTCTCAGAACAATAATCGATGCTCCCCGGAGTACACGTTGAAGCGCCTTCCCCTCGCGAAGCCTATGAGGGTTACCCCGTGCTCCCTGGCGAGCTCCACGCCCTTGTCCGTCGGCGGTGATTTCGTCACCACTACTGGAATGCCCGCGTTGACTGCTTTCCTTACCATGCCATAGGGCATCCTGCCGCTCGATGCCAGGATAAGCCTTTCAAGGTCGAGTCCGTTGAGGACGGCGTATCCTACGACCTTATCGACGGCGTTGTGCCTGCCTATGTCCTCGCTGAATGCAACGACGTTGGCGTTTAAATCGAAAAGGGCCGCCCAGTGTGTGCCCCCCGTCTTTCTCCACGTCTCAGCCAGCGTTGTCGTCGTGGAGGATATCTTCAATACGAGGTCGGGGGTTATTTTGACTTCCTCGCCCTTCCTGCTGAGAATTTTGCCCTCCTTCATTCTGTAGGGGTCGCCGCAGGGTGTGTGTTTCACAACCAGCTCGCCTGTGGTGGTGGGGGCATCCTTCACCTTCACGTAAATTTCCCTGCCCTCAACCCATACGTCAACTATGTCCTCAGGTCTTTCATAGCCTCCACATACGACAAATCCGGCTCCAAGTTCCTTCAGCTGGTTGGGTGAAGCTGGAAGTTCGGCAAGAAACTCTTCGTCCTTTTCGTGTACTGCGAAGATTTCGAAGGTCTCCTCAACGCAGACGTAGTCTTCGGCGGGAACTGGTCCATCTTGCCACCTGAAAATTTTCACCCTCTTTATCAATCCAACCACCTTCCAAAAGGGTAATCCAGATGATAAAATGAAAAAGTTGCCCTCAGAGCAGATACATCATGTTCTTCTGCGCTCTCGCAAGCTTTTCCCTGGCCGCTTTGAGGACTTCTCCCATCACGTGGGAGCCGTCGCGCAGCTCTATGTATCCGTCCTTCTCGGCGCTCTTAACGAGCTCTTCTGCCTTAAGGTTGCGCGTTATAAGGACCGTCCATCCCCTCTCGCTCTCCACGAAGCCGGCCGAGATGTCGCTCCAGGTTCCAGTGTAGTCCGTACAGACCAGACAGCCGGCTTGGAGGTACGAGTAAACCTCTTTTATCGGCAGTGAGAGCACTGAATCGCCGTGGTATATCTCGAGGAAGTCTCCCTTAAGGACTATGTCCTTGATATCCTGGGCCATTATGCCGTGCTTCATCCTGAGGTAGTTGAGGAAGGCCTCGAATGCGAATGTTCCTATGCAGAAGAGGCTGACGATGTACTTTACCCTCTCTCCGAAATCGCTTTCCAGGAGTGGGAAGTCCCTCATCTGGCCGAAGAACTGGGCCTGGCAGGGGAGGCAGACTACGGCAACGTTCTTTAGGTCTTCCTCCTCTATCTTGGCCTTCATCCTGGAGGCAAAGGGCACTATGCTCCACTTGTTTCCGGCAGTTTCAAGGAGCTCCTCCCTTGTCCTCGCAACTACCGCCTGACCCTCCAGTCCCTCTGTCCTTTTGGCCGTTACAACGCCATCTATGAGGCCCTTCTCCAGGGCGTAGACTAAGAGAGCTGTAACCGCGCCACCGCTGGCAACCTTTCTTTTGAGGATTTCCTCATCGGTTGCCCGCACGAGATAAATTCCAAAGACGTTTCCCAAAAGGTTGTCTGTAACGCTCATCATTTCGCACCACCCATGGACAGAATCTGTGAGGCGCGCGGACACCTTATATAACAGGTGCCGCAGCGGATACACTTCTCCTGAACGAGGTTGGGCCTCTTGTCTATCAGCTTGATAGCATTGGTCGGGCACGACAGCTCACAGGCACCACAGCCTATGCAGAGTCCCGTAAGCACTATGTCGTCTATCAGGTCGAAGCCGCTCAGCTTCTTGATGTCGGCGCTCACCTTGAAGAGCCTCAGCCTTCTCTCGTCGCCGTTGATGTAGAACTTGAAGAAGGACTGGAGCATCTGCGGCGTTGGCGGGCAGCCAGGGATGGAGTAATCAACTTTAATTACGCTGTTTATGGGCTGGAAGTTCCTGTGGTCGGGCCTTGGCTCCTGCCCGCCGCGGCAGAAGCGCAATATCCCGCTGAAGGTTGCACACGAACCAAATGCCACCACAGTGTGGGCTTTTTCCCTTATCTCCTTCAGCTCTTCAAGAATCCTTGGTTCGTTCATACATGCTCCGCCCGTTATTATCGCCACGTCGTACTCGTCGAGCTTATACTCTTCCTTCCGCAGGTAGGATATGTCGAGCTCTATCAAGTCCATGAGCTTTGGGTACGCGCGAATGATGCTGACGTTGCAGCCCTCACAGCCGCCTATATCAACGTGAAGAACCTTGAGTTTCTCCATAATCATCCCCCCAGCCTCACAACATGGGTCGTACACGGAATACACGGGTCATAGAGGCGCATAACGGCCTCGGCCGCTTTAACGCTCAGACCCTTTGCCATCTCCTCCATCACAGGGATGTTGAACATAGTGGGGACGATTATCTTGGAGGAGACCACCCTGCCCTCGTCTCCAAGCTCGATGAAGTGGATGAGCGTTCCCCTTGGCGCCTCATAGACTCCAACACCCTTGCCTGGTCCGAAAACTATGTTCTTCGTTCTGAACGGCTCGTCCATCTTTATGCTGTCAAGGATCTCTTCGAGCCTCATGAGGGCCAGCGTTGTATCCTGAACCCTCGCGGTGTGAATGCCGTAGAGGGATGAGTCTTTGAACTCCCTGTACACCTTCATCCTCGCCCTTGGACCGGCTTCTACCTTTTCCTTTCCGTAGAAAGCTATGAGGGTAGTTGATTCCTTTGAGTGCTGGTGCTCCTTTCTGTATTCGTAATAGGGCATGGTCTCGATTTTTTCGACGTTTATGTTGAATCTGTCCCCGTAGAACAGACTGCTGGTGAGGTATTCATTCTCGGCGCGCTTTTCTCTGAGTTCTTCGGCGATTTCCGTCTGGATGTCCTCATCGGTCAGCAGGTGGGCTATTCCATCCCACTGCTCCATCAGCCCTGGAAGACGTGCCTTAAGGTTGTTAAAGACGCTCCATTTGGGGATGGAGAACATTCCTCCGACTGTGAGGTTGGGAGGATGCGTTGCTGCTCCTCCCATCTTGAGAAGGTAGTCGCTGATCTTGGCGTGGAAGTCCATGAGCTGGAACAGAACTTCTTCCCGTTTCTCCTCGATTAGCAGGTCCCCAGCAACCATGAGGAACTCGAGCATGTGGCTCTGAATCCTGTTCACGAGGCCAAGGGCTTCTCTCATCAGTATTCCGTTTCTTGGCGGTGTTATTCCAATGGCATTTTCTATGGCCTCGCTCATCGCTATGCCGTGGGACGCATGACAGAGACCGCAAATTCTCATGACAGCCTCGACTGCGAAAAGTGGATTCTTGCCCACCGCGAGCTTCTCAAAACCCCTAATCGGAGCAGTGGCGATGAAGAGTGCATCTTGAACTGTTCCATCTTCTTCGTACAGCACAAGCTTCGCCTCACCGGCGATTCGGCAGACTTTGTTGAGGGTAATCTCGCCCAAACTATCACCTCCCGATGAAATTCACTTCACCTAATCTACACTAAGGGGCTCATGGATAAAAGCGTTTTCTGAACCTGAGGTTTAAAACGGAATCTTCGGTCGAAATCTCACTTTTTTCAGCTTATTTTGGTGTCTCAAACATTTTTGTTTACTTTTTTGGTAAAGGTAACTCGCTGAAACTGCCCAAAGGTTTATAAAGCCTCAAACTAACTAGGCTCGGTGCTCTTCTGGAGCCCTTCCGAAGAGCCCTGAAAGTTGAAAGAGTTGGTGTTAGATATGTATGGAGATGGATTTGGTGGT
The DNA here is from genome assembly GCF_012027395.1 of Thermococcus sp. LS1. Lineage (NCBI taxonomy): Archaea > Methanobacteriati > Methanobacteriota > Thermococci > Thermococcales > Thermococcaceae > Thermococcus > Thermococcus sp. LS1. The sequence continues at coordinate 368,682 of NZ_SNUJ01000001.1, read as the reverse complement.
GGCTACGAAGCCCCTGTTAAGGTTGGAGAAAGGTATAGAGTTAGGATCGAGAGCCTTGGAAAGGGTGGCGATGGTATCGCCAAGATAAAGGGCTTCGTTATCTTCGTCCCGAACACTCAGGTCGGCGACGAGGTTGAGATCGTCATTAACTCAGTCAAGAGGAAGTTCGCTTTCGGAGAGGTTATTTGATTTCCTTTCCCTCTTACTATTATTATACTTTGGAGCTCATTATTCATGTTTTTTGATCTCGTATCCACAGACCTGACCAGCATGCTTTTTAAACCCCCAAGACCAGGCGAGTGCGATGATAAAGGTTCACATCGAGACCTACGGCTGCACCCGGAACAAAGCGGACGCCGAGATAATGGAGGCAATCCTCCTTAGAGCGGGCTATGAGTTAGTGGAGACTCCGGAAAGCGCCGACTACGTTGTTGTGAATACTTGCGCCGTAAAGGACCCCACCGAGAAGCACATGAGGGAGCGCATAAAGGAGCTCCTTGATTCTGGTAAAAGGGTCATCGTTACGGGCTGCCTCACACATGTTAACCCCAACATAATAGATCCCAACGTTTCTGGAATACTGGGAGTAAAGAGCATAGACAGAATAGCCGAGGCAATAGAGATTGCCGAGCGCGGCGGAAAGCTGGTGAGCGTTGAGGGCTGGCGCGAGAGGAATATCGACAAGCTTGAGCTTCCCCGCCTGTGGAAGAGTGGCGTTACCTTCGTGGTTCCGATAAGCGAGGGCTGCCTCAACGCGTGCACCTACTGTGCAACGCGCTTTGCCCGTGGGGTTCTCAAGAGCTACAAACCTGAACTCGTGATTAGGTGGGTCAAGGAGGCTTTGGCGCGCGGATACAGGGAGATACAGCTCTCCAGCGAGGACACCGGCTGCTACGGCTTCGATATTGGGACCAACCTGGCGGAGCTTCTCGACGAGATAACCTCAATAGAAGGCGAGTTCAGGATAAGGGTCGGCATGATGAACCCGAACCATGCAATAAAGTTCCTTGACGAGCTTATCGAGGCATATCAGGACGAGAAAGTCTACAAGTTCCTCCATCTGCCCGTCCAGAGCGGGGACAACCAAGTGTTGAGGAGAATGGGGCGCACTTACACGGTTGAGGAGTTCGAGGAGATAGTTAACGAATTCAGAAGGAAGATTCCCGGGCTGAACCTTAACACGGACATCATAGTCGGCTTCCCTGGAGAGACCGAGGAAGCATTCCAGAACACGGTCGAGCTTGTCAAGAGGGTTAGGCCCGACAAGATAAACGTCTCCCGTTATTCGCCGAGACCCGGAACTATAGCCGCCAAATGGAAGCAGCTCCCTGGCTGGATGGTCAAGGAGCGCTCTCGCTTGCTCCACAGGCTCAGGCTCCAGATAGCCTACGAGATAAACCAGGACTACGTTGGCAGGGAGGTTGAGGTTCTCGTCCACGGCGAGGGCAAGAAGGGTGGAGTGGAGGGCAGGACCTTCAACTACAAGGATATAATACTTGATGATGGAAACCCTGGTGAGCTGATAAACGTCAAGGTCACCTGGGCAGGTTCCACGTACCTTAAAGGTACTGTTTTACACTGAGGCATTTTTTGCAGATTCTACAACATTAATTGTTAGATATGTGGTAAATCTGTGGTTCATTTGTAGAACTTACAATGTTCTACAGTGAACCAACATGGTTTGTTTTAGAAAACTATTTATATATCCCATTCAACCAAAAATCACAAGGCTCTAGTCACGGGGGTGAAGTCCCATGAGGAGGAACAATAAGAAGAGGTTAATTCCACTCGCGCTGGCGCTTGTCCTGGCGCTGGTTGGTGCTGCGCTTGCTGTGCCTGTTATTACAGTGAACGTTCAGGAGCTTGGCCAGGGAAGCAAGACGATCACTAGCACTGTCACCACGGCCGATGTCACCTGGAACCTTAACACCAACAATCCGGACTACGTAGTCAGTGCAACGGTTACCATAACCACTGATCCCGGAGCTGGAACCCTCTACGTCAAGCTCTACAGCGGCACGACTCTAGTTGCATGGGGCCAGGTTACTCTTGATGGAAGCGGTACTTATACTGTGACATTCACCAACGGAGCCAGCGCTGATGGTGTTCCCCTCAGCAGCTTTGACACTGTTTATGTGGTCTACCAGGGTTCATGAACTCTCTAGGAGGCCCTGAATGAGTGCCAAGTGTCGTGATATCCTTTCCATTTTGACTTATGTTCTCCTGTTCGTCGTCGTCCTAGTAGTTGTCCTTAAATTTGTCTTCGGCTTTCAGTACGTTGTCATTCTAACTGATTCTATGGAACCGAAAATACATCCAAATGATTTAGTTATAACGTATCCCTCTCACGATGTTCACGTTGGTGATATCATCCTGTACCGCATTGAGATTGGGAACTCCACGTACCGCATTCTCCATAGGGTCATTGAAATAAACACCGATGAGAACGGACAGATCTATTACATTACTAAGGGAGACAACCGTGAGAGGCCTGATCCATGGGTGGTATATCCCGATCAGGTCATCGGCAAACCTCTCCTCGTAATTCCCAAAATCGGGGTCATCTGGTACTACACGCCGCTGATAATCCTCGGTCTCATCCTGATATTCGTGGCCTCCCTTGCATATGACCTCGCATGGGCGTTTCTTGAAGAACCTCCAATCCGCCCTAAATCCAAGAAAGCAGACCTGATGGTAACCAGGAGAAAGAAAATAAAGATCCATCACTACAGAAGGCGCTAGGCCCACTCGTCGTCTGGAATGGCTTCCCGTTTGGCCGGAATCAGGCAGAGGAACTCGAAGGTTTCGCTCAGTGCCTTGTAGCCGTGGGGCTCGTTGGGCGGGACGTAGAGGAAGTTTCCGGCCTTGACGTGGTGCTCTTCCTTCCCGTTGGTTATTATCCCTTCGCCCTTCACGATGAATATCTCGTGCTCCCAGTCATGACTGTGGAGGGGTATCTCGGCACCCTTCTTGAGGACAAAATATCTCATCGCGAAGTTCTTGGCTCCGAGCTTCGGAGAAACGAGCCACTTGATAGTTACTCCCTCAAAACCTGTGTCCTTCTCGGGCACCTCGGTGTAGTGTCCGACGAACATGGTATCACCAAAAGAACTTCGGCCGTTGGATATTTAAACGTAATCAAAAGGGCTTTAAGGCCGTGTATCAATCTCCTCTTAGGTGAAGTCCATGAAGAAAGCCGCTTTTGCAATCCTGCTCGTCTTCGTTGTACTGGTCTCGGGCTGTATCGGCTCCAGCGGAACCACCGAGACAACGGGAACGTCGACGTCTCCAACTTCTACGCCTTCAGGGGGCATAGACTTCGATAGCTATGAGAAGGGTCAGGTTCTGGCGGGATGGTACAACCTTGCCGACGTCTCAAAGGTCTACGTGAGCGAAGGCTACGAGGATCTGGCCAAGCACTACTTCCCGGACGCCCAGATTCTTCCGGCCAAGGACTACACTGGTGGCGTCGCGATCCTCTCTCCCGCCGACGCAAGGGCTCTCCTTAGGGGTAAGCCGATTCTCATCACAGTCAACGACTACTTCGGCTACATCATCTACAAGCTCGGCGTCAAGTTCGTCGGCAAGGATAAGGGCATCTTCGCTGTCTTCAACCAAGATGGGAAAGCCTACTACGTCTTCACGGGAACGAGCAAGGCTGGTGTCGGTGCCGCCGTTGAATACGCGCTGGAACTCAAGAACGGCGGAAGTGTTAGGACGGACGATGTCCTCAGGATGGGTGACTTTGAGGGAGTTGTGGTTAAGGTCATAGGTGATAACAACTGGAATGGAATTCCCGACGAGGGTGAGAACTGGTATCTAGGCTCCTTCAAGACCATGGAGCCGTTCATCTACTACTGGCGCGTTGTTGAGGGCGAAAACGTGACGGTCAAGGGTGGCTTCATAAGCAGCGTGAATGGCTCCACCGTCTACATCCACGCCCTGAGCTTCAACATCACCGTCGAGGTTAAGGACGCGAAGGGCGTCAAGCTGACCTACATCGTCGAGAACACCAATCCGGGCGTCCTAAATCTGCCGGAGGGTGCTGAGACTGGCGAAACGTGGGTTAAGCTCACAACGAGCGCCGATTCCTTCAGCCTGACACCCAAGGATCTCGGCGATTACAGGGTCATAGCCTTCGGCGACCACAGGCCCGATGGCGGCACCGAGGTTCCGGAGGTATTCCTTAAGATAAGGGATGAGATAAACAACGAAGATGCAGTCTTCGTCATTGATGGTGGAGACCTTGTCTATTCAGGAACCGTTGACCAGTGGGCGGCTCTGCTCAAGGAGTGGAAGTGGGACAAGCCTATATTCGTCTCCCCGGGCAACCACGAGTACCGCGGGGAGGGTATAAACGTCTATCACCAAGTGTTCGGTCCGACCGATTACTCCTTCGTCCTCGGGGATTACTACTACATCTTCATGAACAACATCGAGAACGACTACAGCCTGAGCGACGAGCAGTGGGCCTGGCTCCAGAATGAGCTGGATAAGGCAAAAGCGATGGGCAAGAGGCCGGTAATAATCATGCATGCCCCGCCCGTTGACCCGCGGCCCGATGGGGATCACGGCATGAACCCGACTGATGGAGAGAGGCTCCTCAGTCTAATGAGGGAGTACAACGCCTTCGGAATCTTCAGCCACATCCACATGTTCTGGTACGGCGAGAAGGAGGGCGCTGAGTTCATAGTAACCGGCGCTGCAGGAGCCCCGCTCTACGCTCCGCCTGACGAGGGCGGCTTTGACCACTATACAAGGCTGTTCATGGCGGCCGATGGAAGCATTGGGGTTGAGCCTGTCAAGGTCGAACCCTGATTTCTCTTTATTCTATTTAGGTCTATATAGAGCTTTGCGGTGCACTATATTCTACTGCGACAAGATATTTATATTCCCCCCTGAAGTTATCCCCGGTGGTGAGCGTGGATCCGTGGCTAATGATAACCATCATTCTTGGATTCTCGATGGCATGGGCCATCGGTGCCAATGATGCCGCAAATTCTATGAGCACTGCCGTCGGTGCAAAGGCGATAACTCCGAAGCAGGCCGTGATCATAGCGGGCATCCTCGAGTTCACTGGAGCCTACTTCTTCGGCAAGAGCGTCACAGAGACGATAAGGAAGGGCATACTCTACCCCGACAAAATCACAGATCCAACGGTTCTGATATACGGCTCCATCGCGGCTCTACTGGCTGCAACGATTTGGCTGGTAATGGCTACCAAATTCGGCCTCCCGGTTTCAACTACTCACTCAATCATAGGTGGCATAGCGGGCTACGGGATAGCCTACGCCGGCTTGAGCATCGTCAACTGGGACAAGATGGCGCAGGTCGTTCTCAGCTGGATTCTGTCCCCGATAATCGGTGCCCTGATGGCCTACTTCATCTTTAAGGCCCTGACCAAGAGCATTTTCGAAAGCGGAAACCCTGTGAGAAGTGCGAGGATATGGTCTCCCTTCTGGATAGGCATGGCCTTTGTGGTCATCGGGGCCATGTTCTACATCAAGGTTCTCCACGGGAGTGATCTCAAGAGGGGGGTTATTTTCTATGGGCTTCCCCTCGGCATAATCGTTTTCATCCTCAGCTACTTCCTCATAAAGGTCCGCTTCCCCTCGAGCGACCCGTACATTGGCGTTGAGAGCATATTCAAGAAGGTGCAGGTAGTCACCTCTGCCTACGTGGCTTTAGCTCATGGAGCCAACGACGTTGCCAACGCAATAGGTCCTGTTGCCGCCGTTTATGCCGTCGCAACGATGGGTCTGGCCGGAATGCAGGTGCCCGTTCCGAGGTGGATTCTCGCCCTCGGTGGAGTAGGCATAGCGGTTGGCGTCGCAACCTACGGCTACCGCGTCATGGAGACGGTCGGCAAGAAGATAACAGAGCTCACCAACACGAGGGGCTTCACCATAGACTTCTCCGCTGCAACGGTGGTTCTCGTGGCTTCCTGGCTCGGAATGCCGATCTCGACGACCCACACGGTGGTCGGTGCCGTCATAGGCATAGGCTTGGCCAGAGGAGTAAAAGCAATAAACAAGAACATCGTGAGGGATATAATAATCTCCTGGTTCGTGACGGTTCCGATAGCGGCCTTCGTGAGTGCCGTTATATTCAAGGTGCTTATGGTGGTGGGGTGATATCATGCAGGTGTGGACCAAACTCTTTGCGAAGAGCCCGTTCAAGCCTCTAATCAAGCACGCTGATGTGGTCCTCCAGACGGTTGAGACCCTCGAGAAGGCTCTTCGCCTCTGGTACGAGGGGAACTTTGAGGAGATGGAGAGGGTGGCCATCGAAGTCGACCGCCTCGAGGACGTTGCCGACAGGATAAAGGAGGAAATAAGGGACTCCCTCAGCTCCAAGCTTCTCATGGCCGTCGCGAGGGAGGACGTTCTCATATACCTCCACATGCAGGACAAGGTTGCCGACGCTGCTGAAGACACCGCCAAGTGGCTCCTCATCAAGAGGCCGAATGGAATCCCGACCGATATTAAGGATATAATCCTTCAGATGGGGACGGAGAGCATCAAAGCTGCTAAGCTCGTCCACGAGGCTATAGTCCAGATGGACCGCGTCATAGAGAGCGGCTTCACCGAGAAGGAAATCGAGAGGGAGTACGAGATAATCAGGGAGATAGAGAGCGTCGAGAGTAAGATAGACGGACTCGATACGAGGCTCATGCAGCTCGTCTTCGAGAAGGAGAATGAGCTGAGCTGGGGCGACGGATTCTACATCCTCAACATAGCAAGAACCCTCAGCAACATATCTGACAAGGCCAAGGATTCGGCGGAAAGAATAAGGCTCATGATGAACAAGTGAGTCTTTTTCCTTTTCTCAGAAACGAAAGTAGGAAAATCGAGAGGTTCAGATGGCTATCATCGTCGAGGTCATCTGTATCTCGGACATCTTCCTTATCTTCTCAGTGATGAACTGATCCAGATCCTTGAGCGTGTCGGTCTCAACCTTAACTACGAGGTCGTACTCGCCGTAGACGACGTATGCTTCTTTAACCTCCGGCATAGCGAGAAGCTTCTCCATAACTTCCCTTTCCTTTCCAGCGGCTGTAACCATCAAAATAAAAGCCGTCACCATGGCTATCACCAAAAGTATTTTATCGGCGGAGTATTTAAGTTTATCTTCTCTTTTCTTTTGAAGCCTCGCGGTTTACGGCGAGGGTACAATAAACTATCTGGCAGCAACTCTTAAATACTAATCCATACTTGCACATATTGGTGGGAACATGGGTGTCATAACGATCTCCGTTGATGATGAAGTCGAAAAAAGATTCAGGGAACTCGTGGAGAAAAAATATGGACGGATAAGGGGAGCTTTGGGTGTAGCAGTGACCGAAGCCATGAAACTCTGGATTAAAAAAGTTGAAAGCGAGGAAAAATGAAACGAACGGTAACAGTCAAGCTCCAGCCTTCAAAGGCCCAAGAGAAACTCCTCTTCGAGTTAGCCGATATTGGGGCGAAAGTCTGGAACAGAGTAAACTATCTTCGGAGAAAAGAATACTTCCAAGGAAAACCAATAGACTTTTTGAAAACTCAAAAAATTGTTTACGAGGAATATAAAAAGGAAATCGGTTCTGCCACAGTTCAGACTATCGCCAGAAAGAATGCCGAAGCTTGGAGGAGCTTTTTAGTTCTCGCCAAAAAGAAAAAGAATAAAGAACTCCCAAAATGGTTCAAACCAAAGCCGCCTAACTATCTTAAAGAAAATGGGAAACGAAAACCATTCATCATCCTGAGAAACACCCAATACAAAATTGGAGGTAACAAACTAATTCTAATGGGTCTTGGCAAGTTCAAACGCCTTGAAATTCAATTCAAGGGTAGGATACACCTGAAAGGCAAGATAGGGAGATTGGAAATAACTTACAATGAAGTTAAAGGAAAATGGTATGCTCACATCAGCTTCACAATCAAAGAAAAACTCGAAGGTGAAAAATGGATTGAAGTTCCGGGAAAACCAAAAGGGGACTTAACAGCTGGAATAGATCTAGGGATTAACAATCTAATGGCTGTCTATGTTGAAAACGGCGAGAGTTTCTTGGTCAATGGTCGTCCCTTAAAATCCATTGCCTTCTACTGGCAGGGAAGAATAGCCGATTATCAGTCTAAACTCAACAAGAACAGCCAAAAAACAAGTAGAAACCTTAAAAGAATGCATGAAAAGGCTAAACTTCAAGCAAGGCACTACATTAACACAGCAGTAAGGCAAACTGTTAAAAGATTGTACGATTTGGGGGCTTCAAGAATCATCGTTGGCTATCCTAAGGGCATATCGAGGAACTCCGATAAAGGTTCCAAACAGAACTTCATCCTCTCCCACGTTTGGAGGTTCAATTATGTCATTAAACGTTTGAAGGGAGTTGCTGAGGATTATGGTATTTCTGTTTTGGTTGTTGATGAGGCTTTCACTTCACAATCTTGCCCCGTCTGCGGGAAGCCCCATAATGGGGCAAGATTTGTTCGGGGATTGTTTAAGTGTCCCGTGACGGGGCTTGTCTTCAACTCCGACCTTGTTGGGGCTTTCAACATTTTGAAGAAGGTTGTGAAAACGATAACCCCGAATTTGAGCGGTCTTTACGCTCAGAGGAGGGGTAATGGGGGGAAGGCCCTCCCCGAGGGGTTGTATGATCCGAATCCGGTGACGGTAGTAGGGGAAACCCCTCGAACCTCCCTCGCCTTAGTACATGAGTTCTCTCATAAGAACCCTAGTCTTTTGGAGCAGGGAGGAGGTCGGCGAGGCCTATGTTCGACCACCTGATAAGCAGAGCTCAGCTGGAGCGCTTTTACTCTCACCTGGAAGGGTTAGGATTGGCCGAAATAAAGCCTTACGCCAAAGGGACGACGAGCCTTATTTTCAGAGCCAGGTTAGGGGAAAAAAGCGTCATAGTTAAGCTCCAGCGTCCGGATTCCCCGAGGATGAACTTCAAGAGGGAGGCGGAGATCATCAAGATACTCGAGCCATACGAGGTAACGCCCCGGCTTGTAGACTACGGAACCTTTGAGGGCCTCGAATATCTCATCCGCGAGTTCGCAGAGGGTGAGATAATCTTCTACGCCGACTTTGAAAAGCGCCATCTCTTCGAGATAGCCCATAAAACGGCCCTCCTTGACAGACTCGGCCTCGACCACGGCCAGATACAGGGCGGAAAGCACATAATAGTTGGTGAGCGCGTCTGGCTTATAGACTTCGAGAAGGCCGGCTTCAGGAAGCCCAAGAACCTCACATCGGCAATGGCCATGCTCTTCATCAACGACAACTACATCTCGCGCAGGATAAGGGAAAAGTTCAGCGTTGGGGGAGCTTTTCTAGAGGAGATGCGGGAAGAACTGAGGAACTACAAGAGAACCAGAAACCTCTCAGGCCTTCTGAGACTTCTTTCTCGCCTTTAGTCTATCCGCGTAGAGAGCCAGGACTGGAATCATCACTGCCATTGCTATGAGGCCCATCCTCGGGTCCCAGAGGTAGTTGAAGACGAGTATCACGACTATTGCTATGGCTATCATGAGGAAGAGGTCCCTGTCGAAGAGCCTCGACTTTGCCAGTATATTCTGTTCTCTGGCTACGTAGGCCAGGTAGAGCGGTATCCCTATTGCAGCGAGGACTACTCCAAGGTACGTTCTGAAGGCCAGTGATACGGCGAGTCCCGCTATGAGAATTATTCCAACGGCGTACTCATCTTTCATGTTTCCACCTGTCCACTGGGTTAGGCTTATATACTTTTAAGGCTCTCTACTAAATCGGTGATACCGTTATGAGCAGCATCGAATGGAACGAAAAGACCTTTTCTAAGTTTGCTTACCTGGACGATCCCCAGATCAAAGGGGGTAGGGTCGCCTACGTTCTGACCAAGGCCAACATGAAGGACAACAGGTACGAAAACACTGTGGTTGTTGAGGACATCGAAATCGGGGCAAGACGCTTCATCGAGAACGCTTCCATGCCTCGCTTTTCTCCGGATGGCAGGAAGCTCGCCTTCATGATGCCCAACGAGGAGAAGAAGACTTCCGAGATATGGGTTGCCGACGTTGAAACGCTGAGCGCCAAGAGGGTTCTGGAAGCTAAAAACGTCCGCTTCATCCAGTGGAACGACGATTCCCGGCGTCTCCTTGTTGTAGGCTTCAAGCGCAGAGACGACGAGGACTTCATCTTCGAGGACGATGTCCCTGTGTGGTTCGACAACATGGGCTTCTTCGACGGCGAGAAGACCACCTTCTGGGTTCTCGACACCGAGAGCGAGGAGATACTTGAGGAGTTTGAGAAGCCGCGCTTCAGCTCAGGTATCTGGCACGGCAACGCCATAGTCGTCAACGTTCCCTACCGTGAGGGCAGCAAGCCTGCCTTCTTCAAGTTCACCGATATCTACCTCTGGCGCGACGGAGAGGAGGAGAAGCTCTTCGAGAAGGTTTCCTTCCAGGCGGTTGATTCCGACGGTAAGACCATCCTCCTCCGTGGCAAGCCTGAGAAGAAAAAGCTCAGCGAGCACGACTTCCTCTACCTCTACGACGGCGAGCTGAAGGCTATTAATGAACACCTCGGCAGGAATACAGGCCAGGCTAAGCTAGACGGTGGCAGAGTCTACTTCACCCTCTACGAGGCTGGCAGTATCAACCTCTACCTATGGGATGGTGAGGTCGAGCCGATAACCGTTGGCGAGCACTGGATCATGGGCTTCGACACCGACGGCGGAAGGGTTGCGATGCTCATCGAGACTGCAACGCGCCTGAGAGAGCTCTACATCTACGACGGCGAACTTAAGCAGCTCACCGACTACAACGGGCCGCTCTTTGAGAGGCTCAGGACCTTTGAGCCAAGGCACTTCAGGTTTAAGTCCCTCGACCTCGAGATAGACGGCTGGTACATCAGGCCCGAGCTGAAGGAGGATGAGAAGGCTCCGGTCATAGTATTCGTCCACGGCGGACCGAAGGGAATGTACGGCCACTACTTCAAGTACGAGATGCAGCTGATGGCGAATAAGGGCTACTACATCGTCTTCGTGAACCCGCGTGGAAGCAACGGCTATTCAGAGGAGTTCGCCCTTCGCGTTCTGGAGAGAACAGGCCTCGAGGACTTCCTGGATATAATGAACGGAATTGAGGCGTTCTTCAGGCTTGAACCGCAGGCCGACCGCGAGAGGGTTGGAATAACGGGCATAAGCTACGGTGGATTCATGACCAACTGGGCGCTGACGCAGAGCGAGCTCTTCAAGGCTGGAATAAGTGAGAACGGCATAAGCTACTGGCTGACGAGCTACGCTTTCTCCGATATAGGCCTCTGGTTCGACAAGGAGGTAATCGGAGACGACCCGCTGAACAACGAGAACTACAGAAAGCTCAGCCCGCTCTTCTACGTCGAGAACGTCAAGGCCCCGATACTGCTCATCCATTCGCTGGAGGACTACCGCTGCCCGCTCGACCAGAGCGTCATGTTCTACCACGCCCTCAGGGACCTCGGCAAGGAGGCCTACATAGCGATATTCAGGCGCGGTGCCCACGGCCACAGCATAAGGGGTTCTCCAAAGCACAGGGCCAAGCGCTACAAGCTCTTCATGGAGTTCTTCGAGAGGAAGCTCAAGAAGTACGAGGAAGGTTTCGATGTGGAGAAGATTCTGAAGGGCTTAGAGTGAGCCCGTTCATTTTGTTCTTTTCTCCGGTTTCCTCGCCACTACACCGAGCGCTTCCTCAACCCTTTTTACCCCGACGAAGCCGGCCTTCCTTAAGCGCTCCATCACGCCCTTCTGGAGGTCTTTTCTCCTGTACTTCTTCCCGGGGTTTCCAACGTAGTGGAACAGCCTTCCGCCGGGCTTGAGAATCCTGAAGAGCTCCCCGTAAAACTCCCCGCTGTAGAGATGACCCGCCAGAGAAAAGCGAGGGGGGTCGTGGATTATCACATCAAAGCTCCCGTCGTTGAAGCGCTTAATGACCTCGAAGGCATCCCCGTGGATGATCTGAATCTTCCCGCCCTGGAAGAGCTCCCTGCTCCAGGGGTTTATTCTTGCCAGTTCTATGACGCTCTTATCCTTTTCTATAGTTATCACGTAAGCACCGCGTTTCGCGGCCTCTATCGCGGTGTAGCCGAGCCCCATGCAGGTGTCCAAAACCATCTCGCCCTCCTTCGGCTTTACTGTGTTCACCTTGTTGAGCGTGTCCTGCAGGGGGTTTACCTCCTTCGTGCGGTGCATTCTGATGCCGTTTATCTCTATCGTCGGCGGAACCGTCGGCACGAGCTTGTAGAAGCCCTCTTCACTCGCTATCGCTGCCTTGTAAACTCCTCCGTTTTTAACGAAGTAAACGCTCCCCTCGTCCCTCGCTATCCTTTCGACCAGGCTCCTCTCAACGCGCGTGCCGTCCGGAAAGATGAACTCGTCTCCCTCAATGGTGATGAGCCATGAACGCCCGGTCTTTCTCAAATCCAGGTTAAGCCTCGCTCCCCCTCTCGCGAAGAGCAGCCTTCTCGCGTCTCCTGCAGTTAGGAAGTAGACCTCCTCCATGGGCTCACCGCGGATTGCTGAGAAAAGGGGGATAAAAAGGTTCCGTCATCCGATAACCCTCTCAAAAAGGCGCTCGAGGTTCCTGAAAGTTATCGCTTCAATCTCTTTCGCGCTGAAGTTCTCGTTCAGTCTCTCAAGCAGCTCTGGAATCTTCGACTCGTTCTCAAAGCCCTCAACGCTCCTCCCACTCCAGCCGGACAGGTAGTACACGAAGTCGAAGCCGAGCCCCACGTGCTTGTATCCCGCCAGCTCGACCATATAATCGATGTGCTCGACGTACTTCTCCAGCGTTGGCTTTTCTCTGTCTACAAAGCTCGGAATGGCAACCGCTCCGATAACTCCATCTCGCTCCGCTATGGCCTTTATCTGCTCGTCCGTGAGGTTCCTCGGGTGATCGCACAGCGCTCTCGCATTGGAGTGCGAGGCCATAACGGGAAATGCGGTAACGTCTAGAGTGTCCCAGAAGCCGGCTTCGTTTATGTGGCTGAGGTCTATGAGGATTCCCAGTTCCTCGGCCTTTCCGACGACTTCAACGCCGAAGTTGGTCAGACCCCCGTTTGTCCTCTCGAAGACGCCGTCGCCTATTGCGTTCCTGAGGCTCCACGTGAGCGTTAGAACCCTCAGGCCGAGATGGTAGAAGACCTCCAGCAAATCCAGGCTGTCCTCTATCGGCTCCCCGCCCTCAAGGCCCAGCCAGAGGGCGGCCCTTCCTTCCTCGATGGCCTTTTTCATCTCCCCGACGCTTGTCACAAGCTCGAAGCGCTCGCTCTCCTCGACGTCTTTCCGAAGGGCGTTGAGAACCTCCAGCCCGTATCTCAGGGCCGAGCTCCTCCTGTCTGGCCTCGTCCAGATGGCCATCACTCGAGCGGCTACGCCTGGAGCGAAGAACTGGTTAAAGCTTTTCTCGAGGACAAGGGTTTTTCCTTTCTTCCTCTCGTCATAGATAAAAGTAGGCAGGTCTGAATGGGCATCAAATATCATGCGGACCCCCTCACTGACTCCCTTCTATGGTCTCAAGCTCTGTGAGTGCCTCCTCCTTTATCTTTGGATCGGGGATGCTTTCAATGATTTCCCTTGCATCTTCGAACTCCTTCCTCCTGGCCAGCTCAAGGGCTATGGCCTTCAGTGCCTCGCTTCTCTTGTGGATATCCTGTATTTCTTTTGCGAATTTTAGTGCCCTGTTCAGGTTTCCAAGCTCGGTGAGGAGCCTAGCTATGTGCTGGACGTTGACGTCGGTGAACCTCGGGTTCTCACAGCGCTCGAAAGCCTTGTTAACAACGTCGAGATACTCTACGTTGTTCACCCTCTTCATCCAGAGGGCAACTTCGAGCTCTCCGATGAGTCTCACAACGCCGCTGTACTTCTTCTCTATGAGGGCCAGCGCGTAGTAGTTCCTCCCCTCAAGCAGGGCTGCGCGTATCTGCGGAAGCCCGACGTCATAAACCGTTTTCGCAAGCTCTATCTTTTTCTCGACCATCGCCGCGCGTTGATTGACGTGGAGCTTGTCGAATATGTCAAATGCCATCTTATAAAAGTCCAGGGCCTTGTTCGATGGCAAGGTATCCCCAGCCTTTTCAAGAAGCTCTCCCATCCTGAGTATGCCGTCCACCTTGTGGGTGTAGCCTATCTCAGCCCCAATTATCGTATCGAAGGCGATGTTGAAGATCTCGAGGGCGTTGTCGGGATAACCTGCAAGGGCGAGGTGATAGGCAAGGGTCGAGAGAACTATGCCCTTCTCTATTGGGCTTTCTATATCGTTAGTCTCATCTATCGCCCGGTTGAAGAAATCCATCGCGTCCTCTTCGTACTCCATTATCGCAAGGGCGGAAGCGATTATGGAATACGCCACAGCCTTGTTAGAAGGGTCTTTGAGTTTCTTCGCGATGTACATGGCGTCCTCTATGATGCTCGGAATCCACTCCATCGGGCCACCGTGCTGGTATATGGCCACGACTATCTTGGTGAGAGCCTCCACTTGGTCTATGGGGTCCTTAAGCTCATGAACCTTTGCAAGGGCCTCCTCGTAGTAGCCCCTTTCAACAAGCAGGTTTATTTCCTCTAGCGTGGTCATACTAAATGTTTAGTCTGCTATAAATCCTTATAAACCTTTGTTGGACACTTTTTCCGAGGAACATGCTGACGGTTGCGCTCTACAACACCTACGACCCAAGGAAGCTGCACGAGGCCCACCTGAGGGCCATAGCCAGAGCCGGACCAATAGCTTACGCCTACGGTTTTCACCTGGCTCTGGTGGGATTCCCCTTCGAGGGCAGGCCGGTTGATGTTGCCGAGGAAATAGCCGGTCACACGACCATAGGCGAGGGAGGGAAGTATCTCCTCGAGCTCGCCCAGAGAAACCGCTTCCACCTCCTTGAGTTTCCGAGGAAGGGCTTTCCCCCTCAGTTCGGCACGCCGGTTGCGACCACCAGAAAGCCGAGCGAGGAGAAGGAGATAACCCCACTTGAGCTCGCAGAGAGGGCTTTGAAAGGCGAGAGTTTTCTGCTCCTGATAGGCCTTGGAAGGCATGGCCTCCCGAAGGAAATATTTAAGATGGCGCGCTATCATATGGATATAACAGGGAAAAGGGTCAGCCTTGAAACCTGCACCGCAATAGGTGCCATACCCGCGAGAATAAGCACTCTAATGGAGGCGTTGAGATGGAGGAATCCTGGAAAAAGGATCTAGCATGGATTTTAATCGCGTTCATAGCAGTTTTTGCACTTCAATCAGGACTTAAAATAGTGCTGCACACAGAGTCGCCGCTGGTCATAGTGGTAAGCGGCTCCATGGAGCCCGTCTTTTACAGGGGAGACGTTGTCCTCCTGGAAGGGATAAATGAGGACAACATAGATAAAGTCCACGTTGGCGACGTGATCGTCTATAAGCGCCCAGGTTACGAATACCCAATAATCCACCGTGTCAGGGAGATAAAGGAGGTAAACCTTGGCGGGAAAACCGAGAAGTGCTTCGTCACCTGGGGCGACAACAACTGGGCCCCGGATCCAGATTATCCAACGCCTTACGGGCCGGTTCCCTGCGTTCCCGCTTATGCCGTCGAGGACAAGGCCCTGCTGGTTTTCCCGAAGATAGGCCTCATCCCGCTCGAGATAAGGGAGCGCCTCGGCCTGGGATGATGTGAGGGTAGGTGACCGAGAGGCCGATGAGGAGCTAATCGGCCCCTGACCATCAAACTTTGCTGGTGCAAAGTTTGATCAAAGTTCGTAGCTCCTTTTACCTTCTTTTGGGGGTTGATTTCATTGCTCTTGGCCAATTTATCTCTGAGCCTCTCGAAAAATGCTCTCTTTAATAAGGTGGTTACCTGAATAGACGCCCAAAGGGCGTCCGAAAGAAAACCCCTAAGCGATATCGAAAAGTCCTCAGGAGGCTCCCCAATTTAACTTTAGAACTTAGCGAAATCCACTGCTATCCAGCGGCCTTGAAAAGAGCTACGAACTTTTGGTGAAGCTTTTTCCAAAAGCTTCCTGTACTCTCAAACCCCCGATGTGGGGCGAAGCCACGTGCCCCGTTCTTCTCTAAAATCTGGGAAACTACGTTTTCTCACCTCTCTTTTTCTCTTAATCCACTGGAGGTTCCTTCCCTTCACCCTTGACCAAGTTTTGTGATTCTCAGTGAGTTTACCCAACTAAGTTGGTTTTTACTTGACTTGGGGCTTTTGCGAGGAACTACCTCATAAGGGCCCGTTAGAAGGTTTTCTCTCCTCAGCGCCCGAAGGGCGCTTATCCAAAAAGCAAACCCCATCAAAAATGAGCGTTTGCAGAGGTTCCACAAATCACGCAAGTTCATAAAAAAGAGAACCCATTCTAAAAAGGCTCCCAACGAAGGAATCACGAACTTTGATGAAACTTTGCGAAGGCAAAGTTTCTTATCCGCTCAGTGGTGACCGCTCTCATCACCCTCTCAGGAGGGCTTGGGCGTCATCATCGCTGGGCTTAAAAACGCTCTTGATTTTTTAACTTTGGTGATGGCATGAGGTTCATTCCGCTCATAGTTGCCCGACCCGAGGTTCAGATGGCGATAGACGAGGCGATAATGCGCGCTAGAATTGAGGGCAAGGTCCCCGACACGGTGAGGCTCTACGCTTTCAATCCCAGCTCGGTAACTATAGGCCGCTTCCAGAGCGTCCGGCACGACGTTGACCTCGACGCCGCCGGGAGGCTTGGAATCCCGGTTGTAAGGCGCATAACCGGCGGCGGGAGCGTCTTCCACGACGAGTTCGGTGAGATAACCTATTCGGTGGTCATCGGCGAGGACTATCATCCCGCCCTGCGGAACGTCGAGGAGAGCTACCGCTACCTGGCCGGCCCGCTCGTGGATGCTCTGAAGGAGCTTGGCCTCGACGCCGGCTTCTCCGGCCTGAACGACATCGTCGCCAACGGCAAGAAGATAAGCGGCTCTGCCCAGACGAGGAGAAAGGGGGTAATCCTCCAGCACGGCACGTTCATGTACGCGACGAGGGTGGAGGTACTCGCGAAGGTTCTGAGGATTTCGAAGGCGAAGCTTTCTGATAAAGGAGTTTCGAGCATCTGGGAGAGGGTTACGACGCTGGAGCGCGAGGGAATAAAGCTGAACCGCTGGGAGACCTACGAGCTGCTGAAAGACAAGTTCTTTGCCGCGTTTGAGCTGGAAGAAGGCCAGCTGACAGACTACGAGCTCGAGCTTGCAGAGAAACTGATAGAGGAGAGGTACGGAAACCCGGAGTGGAACGAGATGAGGTAAGAGGTTATTCCCCCAGAGATTCCATCCCTTTTCTCAGATTTTCCACCCTCCGATTCAGCATCCCGACTGTAATGATTTTGGAGTAGTCTATCATGTACTTGGAGGCCATCTCGTAGAACAGCTCGTCTTCTCCGAGCTCTTTCCTCAGCTTTCTGAAGTTCTCCTCAAGGCGGGGGAGCCTGCCCTTTGAGCGCTTCAGCATCTCGTTGCCGATCTCGATTGCAAAGCGGAGGTATTCGTCGTCCACCAGGACCTTTCCATTCTTTCCAAGGGGAGCGGTAAGGTATTCGGTGGCGTTTATCTCAACGAGGTAGCGCTTTGAAATGACCTTGAATGTTGTATACTTGAAGCCTGAAGCTAAGCCTAGCTCGTGGAGCTTCTTTGCCTTCTCAAGGTCTTCGGCAACGACGTGGAAGATGGGTGGCTGGCTCTTGAGGAAGATGATCCCCTCTTTGGCATTTTTCAGGGCTTCTTTTGCTTCTTCAAATTCTATGAGTCTGTGGGCCTTCATCAGCCAGCGGGAGAGGGGCTTTGCCCCCAGGGTCGGCTCCTCGATGATTCCAATCCTCCCCGAGCAGGAGGATGTGGTGTAGATGCCCTTTATCGAGTTGATGAGAAGGAGGAGGTCTATTATGTCTTCGTCGACTTTACCCTCATTTATGGCCGTGAAGAGGCTCGCGAGCGCTTCTCTCTTGGCTTTCATCTCGAAACCTCCCTATGTGGTTTGACGGTTTTCAATCTCTCCTCTGAGTTCGGTTATTGAATGTAAAAGGTCTCAGCTCCCTCTTTCAGCCCGTTCTGACGAAAACTTTATAAAGCTAACTCAAAAGGTTTAGCTGGACATGGCCGGGGTGGTGTAGCCTGGTCAGCACAGGGGACTGTGGATCCCCTAGCCCGGGTTCAAATCCCGGCCCCGGCCCCAGAACAACGCTTCTCCCAGAATAAAACGCTTTCAAGGCTTCTTCAAGCAACTTCGACATGTTAATGCCTTCTCTCTTCGCAAACTCCACCAAATCAGCCCGGATTGTCACGGTAACACTCCGCTTCTTTGAACGTTTCTGTACATCACCCGTGTAAATACACGTGTAAATACCCGTGTCAGGTCCCATAGCCTGGCACCAAAAAGAGTGGAGAACTCTGATTTAAACAACTTTCGCACGCAGAAACCGGTGTAAGGCAAATGCCTTACACTGAAAGCCAAAAATAATAAAAGGGCATTAGTCCGCCTCGCCGTAAGCGAGGATGAAAAACACCTCAAGGGCAATTGCGGAAGGCACCCTCACACAGTCCCGCCTCCTCGGGAACAGCACTTCCTCGAAGTAATCAACGAATACCCGAAGCTTGAGAGCACTCTCCGTATCAACCAACCCCCTCCCAACAAAGTCATCAAGGACGTAATTGAAGAGGCCCCTGGCATCAAGGAGGGCCTCACGGTCTTCATAAGCCCCCATCAGCAGGGAGTAGACCTCCCTCCAGAATTCTTCCGGCACCCCAAGCTCGCCCAAAGGCCCAGCCAAAGTCACAGCCACCTTTTTATTGACCTCTTCCAGCTTCATGACCCTAATTTCGTTGAAGATTCCGTACAGCACGGTCGTTACATCTTCCATCCTTACCACCACTCCCCAGCGAGGGTGTGAGCAATTAAAATTAACCCATGACCACCGAGCGAAGTCATTAAGAAAATTGAATTTGACCCGAGTTATCAAATCTGATAACTCGTCAAGGGCTTGAGTTATCAATTTTGATAACTCGCGGCTGACAAAAGAAGCCCTCTTCGCCCTTCTTTTTACTCCTCTGTTTTCAATAATTCTTGCATTTAAACGCGAGTTGCAAAAAATGAAACGCATAAACTTGTACGTTCACTAAATCAAGCTCTGAAAAGAAGACATGAGACAGCCCAGATTGGCTGAAAAACAGTATGAAAACAAAAAGTCTCATGAAAAGCGTGATAAAGCGCTTTCCCATAATTCTTGGGCGACCACGCCGGGCGGTTTGTGGCACAACAATGGGGTAAAACGAGCGCCCAGAAAGCCCCTTTTTAAGTGGGTGTACAAAAGTGTACCCTTGGAGGTGCTGGTGTAAGGCATTTGCCTTACACTGAACCGTTCACAAAAAGTTGGCGAAGAGATTGAGGCGGCTCAAAGCAAGCCTTCAATCAGCCTGTAGTCCTCTTCTGGCAGTTCTCTCATGGCCTTGCCCATCAGGTGGCCACTCCAGCGCTTCTTGTTCGTGATGAACTTCAGCTTTGGAATGAGCGGCTTGAAGTCGAGCTCGCCGAGCTTTATTGGCTTAACCTTCACCCTCAACGGGTAAGTCTCGTTAAGGTGGGGAGGACTCTTGAAGATTCTGCTTGAATCTGTGTAAGGCTCACTAACGACCTCAAAGATGCCCACAATCTTCGGCTCTAAAACCTCTTTGTTTTTCCTCTCTTGCTTGACGTAAAAGACGAGCCTGTCGCCCGGTTTAACCTTGGCGATGGTGTTTTTATGCCTCTTCGCGACTCCCCAGACGTTCTTCTTCTTGACAACCTCCCAGTTCGCACGGTTGGTGATGCAGAGCCAGTACTTCATTCCACTCACCCAACCAGAGAATAAGAACGTCAAAGGATAAATAAGTTGTCATTAGAATGGAAGCTCTTCCAGATGCCTCAACGCAGATAATGTACCTGCAAGTCCCAATAAACCAATTCCGACCCAAATGGCACTGGAGAGACTCACCATCACACTGTAAAATGGGGTATTAGGCGTCACTCCCAAGATATTCCAAAGATACAATACAACGCCATAAAAAGCCAGCGCGATTATGAACTGTGCGCTTGGAAGGGCCATTTCAAGAAGCATCTTACTCAGTACGTCAAAAGTCTCAGCAAGTTGTTCAAGGGGTTCCAGGGCATCCATCATATCACCCCAGCGAAGATATAAGCTCCATAAGTGCGTCCCTTATTGGAGTTACAATCAAAATAATCACGGACACTCCCACAAGAATCCAAGTTGCTTTGATGAGAAATGCAGTTGACCAATCGTATGCCTGAATTTCTTGAGAAGCTTGAAATACGAGGGGTGTAAAAGCATTGTAAATCACCTGCTCAATACTCGGGACACTAAATGCTAAAAACAGTGTTGTCCCGAGCCCAATAAAAGCGAAAACCATCTTTCCAAGGTCCATCTAAACCCACCAGTATGGTTTACAATCCTGGAATAAATAACCTTTTTGGTTCGCTAAATGCCAAGATATTATTCACTTTTTATCGAAGATGCCATGACACAATCACACGAATTATGAATGTTCGAATAATCATAAACGGTCACGTTTCTCTGATGGTCTCAAAGTCTCAAAAATTCGAACGTTTTTATAAAACCGTTTGGAATTTTGAGACAAAAATTGGGAATAAAAGGAAATGAGGTAAATTACCCCACCGAGAGCACCTTTCGAATCTTGTTCTCAATGTTGACGCTGACCTTTCCGGTAATCTCAACTTCCTTCCCATCTTCGAGGACTGCATAAACCCTGGCATCCCTCTCAAAAGGCCTGAAAACCTTCAATATGACCGGCTTTTTCTTTCCGAGGTTTGCGACGATATAAATCCAGTACTTATCAACGTTTTTGGAGTCCGTCGCGAATTCATACTCCGCAGGGGTGACCTCTGCCGTAAGCAGGAGCGGCTTGTGACCCTTAACCTCAATGTACCTTTCTCCCTCGGGCTCAACGACCTTGATGTCATAATGTTCCTTCAATGAGACGTCTTTGACTTCCCAGCCTCCACCGGGGCCATACTTCTTTTCCAACCTTTTCTTCTCAAGCTCCATGACGATCTCCATCGCCTTCCGTTCGCTCTTCAGGATATCCTCCAGGGGCACGAAGTTCCTCTCGGTTATGCGCTTGTATTCATCGGTGGGCGGTTCCACGTCTTTCTCCGAGAGCCCATAAACGTCGAGAATCCCACTGGGAACATACTTTAGTATGTTGAACCTCTCCTCGCTGATGCCCTCGATCCTTAGTACCTCGGTTGTCTCAATTTTCGTGTTCTTGAAGAGGCGCCCCTTCTTCAGTTTGCCCCTTGAAAATGCCCGCTCGTAATTTCTGTACTTTGTCCTGGGCCTGTAAAAACCGTCCCTTGCGAGCGTCCTGAGCTGGGAAGATATTAAATGCTCTTCCATGGTGGGTTCGGGCCGGCCAATAACAACGAACTCCTGCGAGAACACCCCAATAAGGTGCTTCAACAGGTCAACGCCATAAAGGAACTCAAGCTTCCCCCCGTTCCTCCTTACGAGGACAGGATAACGATGGAACTCCCGGCCATCTTTCTCGTCAACTAACCTTACAAAATAAAGGTATTCAACGCCATCCCTGCCCTTAACACCAATCTTCATTGGCATTAGGCTTGAGGGGCCTTCCTTAACGACACCATGAAGAATCGGGGAAATTTCGGGAATGTTCCTCTTCCCAAGAACCTCAGTGAGATAAGCCCTCAGCACTTCGGAGACCGCGTCCCTGTCAAAGTCTCTCGGAGTGAGTATATGCTCAAGCTCCTCCTGAACCTGCTTTGCTGTGTCAGAAGGAATCATTTTCTCAATGTTCTGTCGGAGACTCTTCAGGGTGTGTATTATTGCACCAGCGTAACCTGTAAGTTCCCTCTTTATTGACGCAATCACAAGGTCATACTCGGAAGGCCCTTCTCCCTTGGCACCCCCTTCGGAGGCTTCTTCCTTCCACAGTGCCTCAAAATCCCCAGAGAACATTTGTTTTCCGAAAACCGGCTTGCCAAGGCGTGGCCCACTTCCAATGGCTTCAGTTATGTTCATAATCTTCTGGTAAAGGTTCTCCAGAACGTACAGGTCGGTCTCTGCCGCCAGGAACAGGGTGTAAGCGGTTGTCTCCCTCGGCTGACTGAGCCTCCATATCCTCCCGACCCTCTGTTCGAGCTTTATCGGACTCCATGGAGCCTCGTAATTTATGACAACGCTGGCAATCTGGAGGTTCAAACCTTCGGAGGCAACGTCAGTTGAGATTAAAAGTTTCCCATGCTGCTCAAACCTGGCCATCTGTTCTTCCACTTCTCTGCTCGACATTCCCCCGTAAAGGAAGGAAATCTCACGGCCTTCCAGCCTAACGCCGTACTCGTCGGCCAGAATCTTGGGAAGCTTCCGCTTTATGTATTCCAGCGTGTCCTTGAACTCCGTGAAGATTATCACCTTCTCCCCTTGCCTGATATGATACGCGGCAATCTCCGCCACCATTTGGAGCTTACTGTCCCTCTCTTTGATTTGCTTTGCTAACTCAAGAAGTCCCCTGAATGACTCCACCTGTTTCCTGTCGAGCAAAGGCGAGTACTCCTCGATTATCTTCTCAACGGCATCGTCAAGCTCGTTGAAGTCCTCCAGCTCAATCTCATCATAACCGAGGCCAAAGAGACTTTTAATGTATTTGCTAACCTTTTCTGCCTTCCCGCTCCCTTCAGAGTTTGCACTCTCAGCAATCTTACTGATTGTCTTTACCGCCGCTTCATAACTCGATGAAGCCCTCTTCCTGACAAGAACCGCGAGAAGGGCCTCTGGAGAATTCTCCCTGGCACCCTTTATCATCTCGAAGAGTGCTTTATCGAGCTTATCGAAAAAGGCCCTTTCAGCGTCGCTTATCTCAACGACAACTGCCCCAAAATAACACTTCTTGAAGACTTCCCTACCCTCAAGCTCGTTGACGACCTTTTTGGTCCTTCTCATGACGAGCGTATCCCGAGTTTTGCTGTAAAAACCCGGCTTGTCAAGTTTCTGATACTGGTCGGTAAGAGTCGGGTCAAGGAGGGCAATCCTTGCGAGATAATCTTTGGGATTGCCCCGGTGGGGCGTCGCGGAAAGGAAAATCAGGTTGAGGTCCCCTCCGCCCTTCTCAACAAGGGCCCTAAGGAACTCGTACCTCTGGGTGCCGAGGGTAACGTTGTGAACCTCATCAACGATTATCAAGTCCCACTTAATATCGAGGAACCTCTCGCGATGGGGAGACCTCTTGGCAAGATCAATTGAGACGACCGTGTATCCGTACGTGTTCCTCAGCTTGCTCTCGACCTCGCGACCGTTCTCGATTACGGTTGGAAAGCCCCCAACCCTTCTTATCTCCTGTTTCCACTGCTCGCGGAGAATCTTCGGCACGAGGACAAGGATTCTCTTGGCCTCACCCCTCAGCTGAAGATACCTCGCAATGGCCAGCGCCTGGACTGTCTTCCCCAGCCCGATTTCGTCGGCGATGAGTATCCTTACCGGCCGGGAGATCATGGCGTGGTAAAGGGGCTGGAACTGATGCTTGAACGGGGTTATTGGCCTCCTCGCCGGAGCGGTTAGGGCGGTGTAAAACAGTGCAGGACTGTGGAGGAGAACGTCCCCCAGAATGGCTCCCTTAATGTCCTCACTCAAACCCACTCCACCTCCAGGAAGCGTCTTGCGAGGTAATCAAGCTTCCTCCGGTTCTTGTACTTCCAATAAGTGTTTTTGAACCTTGAAGCCCAGAAGCGAAGCTGTATCGGTTCCATTGCGAGCACATATTCCTCAAGCTGGCCCCACTCCGCCGGCGTCTTAAGAACCGCCATAACGACGCCATAAACCATCAGGCGAAGGTAAGCATAATCATCGCTGGTTCTCAGGATTATCCGCTTGTTCCCGCTGTACTCCAGCCGTTCCCTCTTTGACGGCGGCAGGTTCAGCCACTTCAGGAGACTCTCGTTTGCTTCGACCTTAAACCCCAGCTTCTTGGCAAAATTGAGAAATTCGGGGAGGTACACCCTCGCCCTTGCTTCGACTTTTCCCGGGACTTTTTTCTGCTCCCCTGCACCCATAACGTTGAACACCGGCACGAACTCGGCGAGCTTCTGCTCCCGCGTTACTGGGAGGAAGGCCTTCTTGATGTACTTGAGATTCACCTGGTACTCGACGCTGCCCTCCATCAGCATTCCTCCTTCCTGAGCTTGAAGACAACTTTGCCGTTCAGGATTTTGAGTTTCTCGAAGAGAATATCATCGAGGATGGGGGGCTCCTGAAGGGAGAACTTTACCTTAATCTCTGCCTTTGCTTCAAAGAATTCTTCCATTTCCCTGACCATGTACACAAAGACTTCTCTCTCGATGTTCTCGAATTCACTTTCCCAGTAAACGCCATCGGACTTGGCAATCTCAAGTTCTCCGGTTATATGGCCAGTTAAAGTGTCTGGCATGGATGTTAGTGCTTCCAAGTCCCTGAGCTCTCTGATAAGGAGCAGCTTGGTTGTGTTTATGTATTCCTCTTTTAGTTCTCTTGTTTCAAACTCACAGGGATCCACCTCAGGAACAAGTCTAAAGCTCACTTCGTGTTTCACGGGATTCTGCTTCCCCTCGCAACTCTTTCCTATTACTGTTACTGTTGTTGAATGTTCAGGTATGGTGCCGTACCAGGTTACCGTTACTTCTTTAGTCTCCTGGGGATTCTCAAACCTAACTTCGTTGGGTTCAAGTCTTCCATAGTCAGTTGTTAGCTCTAAAGAGAACGGCATCTCTCCGTATGGTCTTATCACAATTTCATTTGACACGTTCGTCCCTGGTTTTCCTGATATCTGATACACTGTGACACTCAGATCGAACTCGCAATCTGCGGGCACTTCTTTTCTCCTCTCAACAATGTGGCCCCAGAGAACCATGTCGAAATACTCGTCCTTTACCTTGCAGTCCTCCCCTCCAGTTACGAGGCTCTTCAACGGAATTCCAATCTCCGATGATGGCGAATAAACCTCGTACCACGTCTTCACCCTGAAGTCCTTGTCCCCCCTGGGCACGATTAAATCCTTCTCCTTCTTCAGCAGATTGCAGACCTGCCTGTGAAGGGCGGCCTCCCTCGGCAGGATTAGGTCCCTCGGCTTAACGGCACTGGGCGGGTTACCCTCCTCCTCAGAGCTTGGAACCTCTTTGTGAACCTTCTTGAAGAACACTTCCCCATCGCGCTCAAGGCCGATCCTCAAGTCGAGAACGGCGTTCTTTATGGCCTCGCTAATGTGGCTGTCCTCAATCATTGGCAGGCGCGTGTTCATTCTTATTATGGCGATGAGCTCCGAGACCCTGTATCCTTCGGGCCTCAGAACTTCCACACCAACGCCCCTGAGGGTCTCCACGAGCCAGTCAAAGTCGAACTCGTCCACGATCTTGCCCTTGCTGAGCAAAGCGGAGTAAACGTTCTCAACGACTGACTTTGAGCTGGACGGGGCCTTGGTGACGCGAACCTCATCGTCCTCTGGATAAGCCACCCCTCTGAAGGAGTTCACAATCTGAGTCTCAAGGTCTTCGAGGGCCTTGCCTCTAATGTCCTTCACCATGTTCATCTGTATCTTGACGACTTCCTCTCCAAACTTGCCGTATTTGACCTCGATGTCCCTGATGACCTCATCGCACGCCATTATCCTCGCCGTCGTCTCAAGGAGAGGTTTAAAGCTTCCCTCAACTGGATAACAGACAACGACCGTGTTCCTGTACGTCCTCGTACCGGTTCCATAGGCGTAAATCAGCTTCCTCAGAGTTCTCTCATCAACGTCGTCCCTCACGAGCACCTGGAGCTTGTAATCAGGAGTGTCGTGGAACTCCTGCGGGTCCTTCGCCACGATGATGTACTGCTCCTTAAAGAACGTCACGTGATCCTCAATCTTTGCCCCCTTCCCCCTCGTTGAGGTGAGGCTCTTTCTCTCCTTGACCATCCTGTTCACGTACTTGACGAGCTCGTTCCACACCTCACCGGGCCTCATTTCGAGGAGCTCCCTGGCCTTGCTGTCCACCATCTGGGCCACATTGGCGACGCGCCAGAACCAGAGAACCTTGTCCTTCTTGTTGAGATACACAAAGCGGACGCTTGCCGTTATCTCCTCAACGGTATCACCAATGTCCGTTGGGAGCCACCTGTTGGCGTCAAACTCGTTCGGCTCGTAAACACCCCTCGCGATGGAGTCAGCCGTTGGGAAACCCGGCAGGGGAACGGGCGAGTCGAAGGGATACGTCCTCAGGAAGACGTACTTGAGAATTATCTCCGCAAGTCCCGGGTTGGTGAAGTCCTTGAACTTGTCCCTCTCAATGTCGGTATCAACGATGGTGGCGTAATCCATGAAGGTCTCGCTCTTGCCGAACAGCATGCCCCTCAGCTTCTCGTGTTTGAGGTCAATGTGGTGGGGCATTATCATCGAGGGGGCAAAGCCCGTCTCGGTGTATCTCCTGACCAGCTCCCTTACAACGATTCTCGTGATTCTGAGCATGTCCCTCGTTCTCTGAAGGCCGGTCCTCTCGATTATCGTTCTGAGGACGTCCACGTACTCCGGGTGGAACGGGTAACTCCTCCGGAGCTCGTCCTCAAGGTTATGCGCATGGCCGAAGACGTCGGTGTTGCTAAGCTCCGAGCGCATTCTGGTCAGGGTCTTAACCCTCTCCTCGTCGTCAACTCCTTTGAAAATCCTCTTTTTGAGAACCTCAACGAGCTCGTTGCCCGCTCCAGAAGTCCTCAGCGGGGAGTAAAGCTCGGAACCGCCGACCCTGCTGACGGCGCCCCAGATGGCCATGACGACCTCCCTGTTGTACTCCTTCTCGACCTCAAACATGCCCTCCTTTTTCTCCATCGGGAGCGTCATGACCATCGCGCTTCCGGAGCCGAGCAGGGCCGTGGAAAGCCTGTCAAAGAAGTTATCCACGTTTTTGGCATAACGCCTGTCGTCCTCGCTCCCCGAGTTGTAAAGGTTGTCGAAGTAATCCACGATCTCATCAACGAGAAGGATTACCCTCTCTCCCCTGAAGAGCTCCCTCAGGGTGTCAATCTCCGGAACCGTGGCATTCTCGTCGTCCCTCTCGACGATGTAATACCTCCCGAGGGCGTGGGCGATGTAACCCCAGACGGTTCTCACCCTGTACGGCCCGACCTCAAGGGGCTTGCTCGGCTGGCCGAGCCTGCCCTTGCCGTAAACTGGGACGATTTTAACACCGCCAAGGGCCTTTATCCTCTCCGCCAGACCTCTGATTTTCTCCCTCTTCTCAGGGTCGTGGCCGGCCAGAACCTCAGGGTCAAGCATCGCATCCGGCTCTTTGAAGGCGTGGTAAAGGGTGAGGAGTGTATGGGTCTTACCGCCGCCGAAGAGGGAGTAAATGAGGAAGATGTTGTGCCTCTCACCGCCTTCGAGGGTCTCGACGAGCTTGCCGATGATTTCGAGCATCGAGTCGGTGAAATAAGTCCTCCTGAAGAACTCCCTTGAGTCGGTGTATATCTCAGGGGCGTTTCCGCTCACAACGTCCCCGAGCTCCGGGGCCACCTGCTTGTCGAGGGCCTCATCCATCACGTCGTCCCAGACCTCAAAGGAACCGAGCCTCATAGTCCTTCACCCCTAACGTACCTGACGAGCCTCCTCATGAGGAGAACCTCAAAGTGGCCGTCCTTTTCGAGTTCCCTCTCAATATCGCGCTCACCGGCCTTTATCTTGCCACCCAACGGGGCCAGGAGCTGGCCGTAAACGGCGGTGTAATACTCGCTCACGAGCCTTGCAATCGTGAGGGCTTCCTCAACTTCAGCGCTCCACTTTCTCCTGAGCTTTTCGATAACCTCCTCAAGGCGGGATTTTCCAAGTAATGCATGGTACTCAAGGAGCTGGAGGACGTCAATCGCGTTCCTCGGCTCTGGCTCAAGAGGATTGAGGCCCTTCTCATAGAGGAACTTCTGGAGCTCCTTGGCATCGAGGGCCTTCTTCCCGAGGAGGTCGGGGGTGTAAAGGGTAAACTCCTTCTTGCTGGCCGAGCCCTTCCCCTTTAACACTCCCGCCTTTATGAGGCCGTTGGAATCGGTGAAGGTCGCGAGGTTGAGGAGTATTATGTCGTTGGGTTTGAGGGTCTTGTTGCCAAAGAGCACCTTGTATGCGGTGTAAAAGACCGCCTCGTTTGAGGTTATCCTTTGCCCCTCCTCAATTTCCGCGATGGCCTCGATGATGCCCCTTATCGTTGCAGGGTAAACGTAATCGTTGAGGAGCTCCTTAGTCGGGAGCGGGCCCTTCGGCGAGAGCACCTCACCGTACTTCGTCACCTCTTCAAGCACAGCGGCCATGACGCCGTAAAGCAGGTCGAGGCCGGCGTAACCGTACCTGATGAACTCCCTGGCAGATTCTCTGGCCCTGGCGTCCATCTCACTCCTGAGGACAGAGATTTGAACCTGCTTTCTCTCTCCGGCGGATTTTCTCCAGACCGCGACGATTGAGGTGTCGAGGCTGAGCTTGCCCCTGCTCACAATGCTCGTCTTTGATTCCGTGCCGATTGGAATCGCCCTCGTTATCTGGAGCTTCGCCCTCTTCCAGCCGGCCTCGATGAGGTTCGCCCAGCTCTCCGGGTCGGTGTGGGCGTAATACGTAACGATGATTCCGCCGTCCTTGAGGTGCTCCCTCATCGCCACGAAGGCCTGGCTGAAAAGGTTCTCAAAGTGCTGCTGTGCAAATTCGTTTCTGTCATTTCTCTCTGCGAATCTTCCGGGGTTATATGAGACTTCCTTTTTCCCAAACTCTTTCCATTGTGCCCTAATCTCAACCCATTTCGGTCCGATTTTCTTGAAGAAGGCCGTCTTATGGAACCTTGGGACAAGCTTCCTCCCGTCGGAGTCGCTTAAGGCCCTCTTGAGCCAGACGTAGTAGAAGTCGCTCAGCTCGGTGTAGGGGACATCATCAGCGTACGGCGGGTCGGTGACGATGACGTCGAACTTCTCACCGAGATCGAGGGAGGTCGCGTCGCCCTGGAGAACTTTCACCGTGTTGGTCTCCAACTCGGTGAGGGTCTTCTGGGAAGAGGGAGCGAGGGCGGTGGTGAGGTAGTTGAGGGACCTCATCATAACTTCCAATGCTCTCACAAAGCTCCCTGCAAATGGATATGTAAAATTAGTATCACACCAGTTCCAATTCATCGAGATTCCTCTGTTGAGAAGAGCAGTTGTGGGTTTTAGTGCAAGTGGAGACCCAAAACCCGTTGAAGATGTCCATGTGTTTACTGCGTTGGAATATGCCATGCTACGAAGCATTGCCATGCTCAAGTACGTCGCCACCGCCTCCGCGTACTCGAAGGCCCTCTCCTCGCCCCAGCCCTCCTCCAGCTTCTCCTCCTCAACGCGCTTGCCCACCTCGCGGATGAGCCTCACGAGCTTAATCAGCGTGAGGAGCTGGCGGGGGTTGAAGAATTGGTACCATCTTTCCGCACTGAGTATTGGAGTGATACGGCGGTTTTCGTAAAGAGGGATACTCTCAATCGGCACGTCCGGGTCCTTTTTCTCCAGCAATTCTTTGACCTTCTCCTTCGCCTTCCACAGTTTCTCGTTGTCCTCTCTGCTGGCGGGCTCGAAAATTAAGTCCCTGTCCTTGACCTTCACCTTCACGAGGAGCCTCTGGCGGGCGAAGCGCTCGTCTCCCTCGTGGTACTTCTTCAAAGCGAACTTCACGTAGAACTCGTTGTTGCCCTTGACCCTCTCCGTGTAGTGCCTGCCCTCCTCATCGGCGTACTTTATGATGTTCCCGCAGGCGAGGCAGGTGAGCTGGCTCTTTCTCGCTTCAATGTTGGCGTGGGGAACCTTGAAGATGACCTTATCTCCGCTCATCCTCACGTCGTCGTCCTTCAGCTTCCCAGCCCTGATTGCCTTCTCCACCTTCTTAACATAAACCTCGCTCTCAAAGACAATCTCCCCTGCTTTCGTGTCCACCTTCGCCTTCGAAACATCGCCGAGTATCTCGTTGAGGTCGATCACCCTTATCTCGATCTCATCACCCTTCCTTTCGGGCTTCATGTAGGCGAGCCTCTTGTAGCCCTTGCTGTCCTTTACGCGGGCGAGCCAGTAGTTTCCGATTGCCGGCGTCCATCTGCCGCAGTGGGGGCACTTCACCTCCCAGGTGCCGATGTAAACTGCGACGTCCTCATCGTAAAGCTCCCTGATTTCGGGGTCGTTTTTGAGTTGCTCGGTAATCCAGTTGCCCCACTTCTCCACGTCCTTCACGAGGGGCTTTCCGAACTTTTTCGGATAATCGAGAACGGCCTTGAGGAAGACGTAAGTCGTGGGCAGAAGTTCCACAGCGGTGACGTCGAGGCCAAGGCGAAGGCCTTCGAGCGGTATTGAACCAAAGCCCGCGAAGGGGTCGAGGAGCTTCTTGCCCCTGAAGTATTTCTCAAGGTCTGCGGGAATCTTTGGGTTAACGCGATGAGGGGTTTTCTCATTTAAGCCGATGAGAGTTTTAAAGCGGTTCTCGTCAATCTCCTCCGGCAGGAGTGCACCGGCGATAACGGCCCTCGCCCCGATGAGGGGCTTTCTTGTCCAGTAAAAGACCATCTCCCAGTACGGCGGCCTTGCCGGGCCCTTCTCTTTGAGGCTCTTTTCATTGACCTCCCAGATTGGAAACCGGGGGCTTTCGATGAATCTCCTCTCCATGTTATTCACACCCGGGCAATTTAACACGCCCTGCAATAAATACCTTTTGATAATGGGCGATACATCGGGTAACGCCCTAAGTATAGTCACAGACGAAATCTTTATTAGGGGATTCACCCTAAATGGGACTGGAGACAGTAACGTTAACGAGAATCTCTCGCCTGTTCCCCGTCACGACCCCGGAATGGGGTATGAGGGGGCGGTGGAGCAGGCGGTTTCTGTCGCTTTTAATGTTTTCTGTTCTTCTGTCTGCGTATGGGACCAATACCACGCTTTTTCAAGTGGAGGTAATTGTCGGCGATCGTTATTAAGATGCGTCTCCTTCTTTCGATTTTTAGCTCTCTCATGATTTCATCTTCTTCCAATGTGTCTTTCCTCCGCTTTGCTTCCCTGAGTCTTTTCTTGAGCTCTCGAATGCGCTTTCTTATCTCTCCCTCTTTAACAAGTGATACTTGAGTACCCCCGAACCTGTCCTTCACGGCTGTCCACAGGCCGTCGTCCACGATGAGTTCGAGTCCCCACTTGGAGAGATATTCAAGGTCCTCCCAGAAGTAATGGTCGACCTTGAGGTAATACCTGATCTCAATGGGATACTTGTCCAGAACTTTTTCCAGAATGGGTTTGAAGTACTCCTTCAGGTATTTGTCCCTGTTGCCCTCCATCTCTTTTATGTGTTTGATTTCAGAGAACTCGTCCGTGACTTTATCGAGGTATTGGTACGGCACACTAATTATTGCGACGGCTGAAACTTCTTTGTCAATGGCAATTATTAGGGTTCCCTGTCCCACTGTGGCAAACCCCAATTCCTCTTCTCCCGCGTCTTTTTAACGTTACGACTCATTTGGGCAGTAAATCCCTTAAGGATTAGGGCTGAAGTACCTTCGGTGAAAACGATGACAAGGAGTGAAGAGGTCATCGGTGCAACCTTCCCCGTGCCGAGGCCGCTTTTGAAGCGAATACTCGATGAGGGAAAGACTGTCTTCGTCAAGCCTTCAACGCTCAGGCTCAAACCAGGCATGAAGCTGGTCTTTTATGCCTCCCACGAGGATCAGGGCTGGCACGGCGAGGCAGAGGTCGAGAGCGTCGAGCACTTCACGAATGTTGAGGATATTATCAAGAAGTACAAAGACGAGCTTTTCCTCACTCCAGAGGAGCTCAGAAAGTACGAGCGCGACAGGGCGAAGTGGCACTCAAGGGGAAGAAGGCCGAGGCCATGGATGGTGGTCAAGCTGAAGAACATACGGAAGTACCCGAAGGTCGTCAAGCCGAAGCGGTTCATCGCGGTCTCGGGAAGATACATCAAAGAGGACGAGTATAGGGAGATTTTGAAGAGGGCAGGGGTTTGACCCCTTCAACTTTGATTTGTCTTCTGCCGATAAGGAATGTTGGGCAAGAGAGGTGGTACTGTGGATTTGCTTGAAATCATTGAAAGGGTCAAAAAGATTAGCGGTAAAATCCCTAACGAGGAGTCCACAAAACAACACTTAATCCTGCCAATCCTTATGGCCCTTGGTTGGGACGTCTTTGATCCGGATGAGGTCATGCCCGAGACCAGCACAGAGGAGGGCCGGCCAGATTATGCCATTATGATAAACGGCAGAATCGTTGCGTTTCTCGAAGCGAAGAGTGTCAAGGAGAGAATCTTCAGGGACGGGAGGATTAACTCAAAACACGCGAGACAGCTTGCCGGATACTGTTTCGACAAGGGAATTAGGATTGGAATCCTGACGAATGGCCTCCAGTGGGCCTTAATAAATGCCTTTGAGGAGTACAAACCTGTTGATGAAAGAATTATTCTTGCTGTGGACTTAATGAACCAGAGCACAGAGGAAGCCATCGAGAGGCTCCGCTGGTTCTCAAAGGAGAAAATTACTAATTATCGGGACATTCCATCTGAATACTCAAGGATACCCACCCAAGTGTCTGTCCCAGTGATACAGAAGCCAATACTCCAGAGGTTACCCTCAGCTCAGGATCACAATTTCAGAACCCTCTACGTCTCAGCCCGCGAAGTCCAGTTGCCACCTTCGGCAGTTGCTGTGGAAGAGCTTATTGGAAGAGATTTAAGGGGGTATACCCCAACGGCAGTGTTTGTCCAAATTAATGGCAAGTGGTACAGAGTTGAGATAAGTCATGGAAAGAGGTGGAGAGGACTCAAACTCACCTGGAGCAGTATTACCTCTGTCGTGGTGCGCTTCCTGCTGGATATGGGAGTGAAGGACTTTCCGGTAATTGGAAAATATCTCTCAAAAGCTCCCACTGTTTCCCAAAAGTACTGGAATGCGGTTGCGAAGATCGGGAACTGGTATTTATATCTCCCCGAAGATGGGAATAGGGCAGTTGCTGTGTTCCATGAGCTTGCGAAAGCCACAGGAGTGAACATTGCCCTGGAAGTGAAAAGAAACGCGAAGTGACAGGGTCTGGAGGCTCACATTTTGGTGGAGATGCATTAATCTTACCACTTTCATCCAAACCCCTAAAAACCCTGGCGATTATATCCACCCGGTGAATCCACATGGCCTGGAAAGACAAGCTTGGCTTAGTTCACATATACACCGGCAACGGAAAGGGGAAGACGACGGCCGCTTTTGGCCTCGCGGTGAGAATGCTCGGCTCCGGTGGGAAGGTGATAATACTCCAGTTCATGAAGGCCGGGAACGTTTACGGAGAGCAGAAGAAGATAGCAGAGTGCGGGGCGGTCATAGAGTCCTTTGGGTTACCGAAGTTCGTCCACGGCAAACCCGAGCCCGACGACATAGAAGCTGCCAAGAAAGCCCTTCAGCGCGCGAAGGAAGTTGTCTCGAGCGGAGAGTGGGACTTGGTAATCCTCGATGAGCTCTGCGTCGCTCTGGGCTTCGGCATGCTCGACGTCGAGGAAGTCAAGGAGCTCATTAAGAGCAAAGCACCCCACACCGAGCTCGTCATCACCGGCCGCTACTGCCCGGAGGAGCTCTTCGAGTTAGCTGACTACGTCACCGAGATGAGGGAGATAAAGCACCCCTATCAGAGGGGCATCCTTGCGAGGAGGGGGGTCGAGTACTGATTTTCCTTCTTTAGTTTCGACGTTAACCGAAAAGTTTTTTAGTTAGGAAAGCTTAAGATAACCCGAGGAGATTTTAGTAACAATTCTTTAGAAAAGGGGGTGATAGAATGAGCGAGCTGATTCACCAGATTGTGCAGGTTCTCAAGGAGCAGGTCGTCCAGGACACTGTCGTTCCGAGGAACATTAGGAGAGCCGCCGAGCAGGCCATAGAGGTCCTCCTCGACGAGAGCAAGGAGCCGGCCGTCAGGGCCGCCGACGCGATAGCCATCCTCGAGGAGATTAGCGAGGATCCGAACATGCCTATGCACACGAGGACCATCATCTGGGAGGTCCTCGGAGCCCTTGAGCAGGTTAAGTGAGCGCTTTTACTTTTCCCGCTCATTTCCTGCGTTTTGAGGGTTCTCTTCTTCCGTGTGTTTGATAATCATTTTCTGAGCAGATACCACAGCTTTGCGCTCTCCTCAACCAGTTCGGCCTTGTAGAATGCTTCCCTCAGGCTCTTCCCGACGGTGACGATGCCGTGCTTTTCCATCAGAACTGCATCTGACTGGCATATGACTTCTGTGACGGCCTCTGCCAGCTCCTCCGTTCCGGCAGGCCTAAAGGGTACAATCGGTATCCTTCTGAGGTACAGCTCCGCCTCGGGCGTTATTATCGGGAGTTCCACCTCGAGCATGGTCGAGGCTATTATGGAATACGGCGGGTGGAGGTGAGCTATAGCCTTGACGTCCGGTCTCTCGCGGTAGATCGCCAGGTGGAGCCTGTACTCGGAGGAGGGTCTAATAGCTGACAGCTGTTTTCCGTTCATGTCGATTACCGCCACCTGCTCCCTCGTCATGTCGTCCATGACGGCCCCGGTTGCTTTGATAAAGATCAGATCCCCCTGTCTGATGCTCAGATTCCCGCCGAAGGCCGCCGTAAGTCCCCTCTCGTGAGCGAGGTGGGAGTACTTAACAAGCTGGGCCTTAACAATACGGCTCATTTTCTCACCACCTTAACCCCGTAACCGCAGTCTGCACAGTAGGCCTTCTCCTTGCGCCAGGCCAGCTCGCCGCCGCATATTGGGCAGGTGTGAATATCGTCCTCCTCCTTCCAGCGCTCGTAGGTCTCACCGTCTATCACCAGGAACATCCCTTCCTCGTCCTCCTCAAAGTGGCCCAGAACCGGGCTGCTCTCGAGCTCAAGGCTCTCCTCGTCTATGATTGTCGGCTCGATGCCGATGTTGCCCTCGTATTCAAGGTCGTTGGTCGGCAGTATCTCCACCACGAAGGTCTCTATCTTTTTGTCGTGGTAGGCTATCACCTCAAGCGCGTCGCTCAGCTCTCCGCTGGACGATATTACGTCGATGACGAGATTCTCGTTCCTCGGGAAGACCAGCGCAATTAAAAAGCGACCCCTGTAAACGGCTAGACCTCTGTCCAGACAGATCTCCTCGAGGCCGAAACTCCTCATGGTTTCTCTAACGTTTTTACCCTCTGGCAGGCGGCCGTTCTCCCTTATGAAGTCTCCTATCCACTTCGCGAGCGGCATTGCGAGCGTTATGGGTTCGTAAAGCTTCATGCTCTCACCGAGGTTAAGTCGGGAGAAAAATTTATAAACCTACCCGGGGCATTATGGAACGGGCTGGCTGTAGGGTCCCGCGGTAGCCTAGCCTGGGAGCGGCGGCGGACTGTAGATCCGCAGGTCCCCGGTTCAAATCCGGGCCGCGGGACCACCAGAATTCTCGTGGCTTTTCTGGAGGGATAATCTGGCTGGGAATTCTTGCTGTCTCTTCCTAGATTACGTTGGAGTCTGGCATTTGAATGGAAAAAGTTTTAACCTTTTGATACGTGTTAAACTCAGGTGTTTAAAATGGGGAGTAAGAGCTTCCTCACGGAGCAGCAGATTAAGATCCTCCGTTTGCGCGCGAGGGGACTCAAGCAGAGCGAGATAGCAGAGCTCTTAGGCACGAGCAGGGCCAACATAAGCATTCTCGAGAGGAGGGCCCTTGAGAAGATCGAAAGGGCAAGGAACACCATCATCATCTGGGAGCAGATAAACTCAAAGATAAGTGTTGAGGTCAGGAAGGGTGAGGACATCTTCACAGTCCCCGACAAGCTCTTCAAGAAGGCGGACGAGCTCCAAATTAAGGTTCCGTACAGCACGGCCGAGGTCATAGCCTTCCTCGTCGAGCATGCTCCAATCTCGGACAGGATAGCCAAGAGGGACTTC
Source organism: Thermococcus sp. LS1 (assembly GCF_012027395.1). Lineage (NCBI taxonomy): Archaea > Methanobacteriati > Methanobacteriota > Thermococci > Thermococcales > Thermococcaceae > Thermococcus > Thermococcus sp. LS1. The sequence goes on along the minus strand of NZ_SNUJ01000001.1, from coordinate 332,771 downwards.
ACACTCTTCCTCGACGCCAGGGACAGGCTTAGGATAAGCGAGTGCCTACTTGAGGAGTTCGATGAGATAGGGAAGCACTAGAGACGTGAAGACGCCGTTAAGGGCCATAGCCAATCCGCTCACCGCTCCGGCCAGCTCGTCGTCGAGGATTATCCTAGCCGTTCCGAGGCCGTGGGAAGTTACACCCATGGCTAACCCTCTCGCTATTCTATCTTTTATCCTTACCGTGTTCAGCAGCTCGACTCCTATGGCATTGCCGAGGATTCCCGTCAGGATCACCAGAACGGCCGTCAAAGCTGGAAGGCCGCCTATCTTTTCGCTTATCCCTATCGCTATCGCTGTTGTGACGCTCTTCGGCGCTATGCTGAGCAGAACCTCCTCGCTTCCCCCGAGGAGCTTCGCCATGTAGAAGGCGCTGAGTATAGCTATCGTTCCTCCGACGACTATCCCCATGGTTATCTCCTTGGCGTAGGCCCTTATAGTCTCCCTTCCCTTGTAAACTGGAACCGCTAAACTAACAACTGCCGGTCCGAGGAGGAAGCTGAGTATCCTGGCGCTGTCCATGTAGTAGTCGTAAGTAATTCCCTCAGCTTTGATGATGAGTGCTATCGTGAGTATCGACAGAAGAACCGGGTTTGTATAGAATGCCTTCCTCCTATTGTGAAGCTCCGAGAAGATGTAGAATACAACCAGAGTGAGCGTTATTCCGAAGGGATTCATCCGGTATCGCCCCCTTTCCTCCCCCTTATCAGCTCAACCGTTTTCGCCGTTGCCAGGATTGTTACAATGAAGCTGATGAGGAGCGCCCCGAATATCGGCACCGCCTGGCTCTTTATCAGGCCGAGGTACGTCACTATGCCGACTCCCGGCGGGATGAAGAGGATGCTCATGTTCCTGACGAAGAGTTCCGCTTCGTTCTCGATCCATTCGAGCTTTATCGCCCCGCTGAGAAGTGCGCCGAGCAGCAGGAGCATCCCGAGAACGCTTCCCGGGATTGAGAGACTGAGGGTTTCGCTCAGCCACTCGCCCATGAGGAAGAAGCCGAAGATTATCGCCAGCCCGCGATACATGGTTTCCCCTACGGTGATGGGGTATAAAAGTCTCCCGAAAGTCCAATAAGGGGGAAGCTATATTCAACCCCGGTGATATCATGGAGCTGAAGAACTACCGCTTCCCCCCGCGTTACGGCCCCGAATGGGGCAGTGGTGGAATATTCGGCCTTAAATATCACAACGGCGTGCTCTACTACACCTTGGCCTTCGAGGCCGAGGCTCACTTCGTGAGGGACGGCGAGGAAAAAACCTACGACTTCACCCTTGTCGGGGAAGGGCCCACGAGCGGAGGAGATACCTACAACGCCGTAACGGGAGTCGATGAGTTCATCTACTTCGGCGGCTGGGTTCACGCTCCGGCCATTTACAAGAACCGCACCATAAGCTTTGTCAACAAGTACTCTCATGTTCACGTTTACGATACTGAGAACGACTCTATACGGCTCCTATGGAAGGATTCAATCCACCACGAGACCGACTGGGCCGGGGAGATAAGTGATATTCTCTACGACCCCTACGGTGATAGACTTCTGCTCGCGAGGGAAGACGGTCACGCCAACCTCGGCGTTTACTCCCTTGACAGGAGAACCGGCAAGGCGGAGGCGCTGATAGGTGAGCCCTCGCTGAAGGGGACCCTCGTCCATGACGTGGCGTTCTTTGGAATCGGCAACAACTTCACTGAGGGGCTGAGGGAGTTAAGAGCTCTGGATTTGATAACTGGGAAATGGGAGGCCTTCAGGCCCGGGAGCAGCGTCGACGGGAGGTCCTACATAAGGCCGGAGCTTGGGGCCATGGCTTCCGCTTACAACAGGGCTTTCGCCTTTGTCCGTGGGGGTCTCTTTGCCGGCAACCCGCTCATGGGTGAGGACTTCACATTCTTTAGGCTCTTTGACTTCTGCACCTTCTACGCGCCCTTCAGGGTGAACGCGATAAACGTCGGAGGTGGGATACTAACTGCTTTCAACGCCCACCACGACGCGGCCTATCTGCCAACCGACGAGTTCAACTGGGTCACAACCAACACTGTGGCCGGTCCCAGCGTCCTGGTTTACATAGTCCCGCCGATGGTGAAAATCGTTGGGGCCTTCGGGGCACGGATAACGAGCATCGAGAAGGTGGATGGAAAAATACTCCTTGGTACCAACACCGCGCCCAATACCGGGGCAACCGAGGCCACCCCATTTGACACGGGGAACAGGGACATAGTCGTGCTCGACGAGAAGATTCTCCAGGACAGACCCCCGGCGGTGAGCTTCTCCATACCCCTCGCCCTCCCGAGCATGGCAAGGAACTTCGGCGCAGGAACTTTTGGAGGAATTCCGCTCGATGGCTACACTGAGCCGAGGGCAGTCTTCTATGCCAGCTCCGACAACAGGGTCACCGTTTACGAGTACGACCTCTCGCTTCCCCCGGCTGGGGCTTACGCAGAGACCTTCGAGCTGAGGCGCGGAAAGAACATCCTGGACTTGAGCTCCTTCAGCGGGATAGTGTCCTTTGAGCTTGAAAAAGAGGACATGAAAGGAAAAGTGAGAATAGAGCTCCGCTGATTTCTTTTATCCTCTCAGGACTCCATCCTGCCGAGTATATTGCCCCAGGAGTGGCTGGACTCCAGGAGCTCCGCAACCGTTAGGTGTTCCTCCCCGACAACTTCTGGCTCAAGCTCCTTGAGCTTTTCAAGGAGTTCCTCCCTGCTCAGCTTCTCCTCGTCGAAGACCACAAAGCCGTTCTTGGAGTAGCCGTTGATGAACGCTCTCCACACACCCGCGTTCTTCAGGAGTTCGTACTGCTTGACCATTGCCATCTCCCAGTCTATGGTGCCGAACTTGAAGCTGAGCTTGGTGAGCCTCTTTTCCCCGTTCACGGTCATCTCGATCACCTCAGGCCTTGGTGTTTACCCCGAAGTAGTCCTCTATCTCGATGTAGGTCTTCCTGTAGAGCTCACTGTTCTTCATCTCTTCGACGAACTCCTTGGTTCTGACGTACTTGTCCTTCTTGTAGTCCCAGTCCGGGTGCAGAGTCTTCCACTCCTCCCAGGTGTAGCTGAACTGTGCCTGCACCTTGTCCCTGTAGAGCTCTGGAATCACGTTGAAGGTACAGAATGGCACTATTCTCCCGTCGGGCAGGGCGTAGTGGATGACGCAGCGCTCAACCCTCTCAACGTCGTAGTTGTACTCGTCCATGAAGTGCATCATTCCGAGGAAGAGCGCGTTGATGTGGAACTTGCCCAGGGCGTCGTAGTTGCCGTGCATGAAGGCGTTCTTTATGAGGTCGAGGACGTCGAGTCCCTCCGGCGCGTACTTCTCATCGTAGAAGCTCTTGAACTTGATGAATATCTCAGCTCCGAGCTTGAGCTTCTGGAGCTTTCCAAGGTGCTTCCAGTTCTCTATCTCGTCAGCCTTGGTCTCGAGGTATTCGACGAAGCCCTCGACGTCGAGGAACCTGCTTATCGGCACTACCCTCTTCTTTTTCCTGTCGAGGAAGATGTAGGTTGCCGCTCCACAGCAGTAGTGGCTCGTCATGTAGTACTTGCTTCCTGTGAAGGCTTCAAAGAACCTCGCTATGTGGCCGGCGATCGGTATCGGGTACCAGTCCTCTATGGCTATTGCACCGTTGGTCTGCTCTTCTATGCGCTTTATTGCCCCCGGAATAGTTATCCTGAACCTCTGGCGCTCCTTCTTGGGAACCCTTCCAACGAGGGAAATCGGCTGGAAGTTAACGCCACGGACGATGTCAAGGTGGTTGAGGCCGAAGTTGATTATGGCGCCGAGCTCGTGGTCGTTGACGTTCCTTATGGTGGTTGGGACGAGGACTATTCCCGGTCCGCCGGCCTTCCTAACGTTCTCAAAGATGAGCGGAATCTCCCAGTGATTCTTCCAGTTGGTCTGGGGCGTCATTCCATCGTAGCTCAGGTAGAGCGTGTTGACTCCAGCTTCTCTGATCTTCTTGACCAGCTCTGGCTCAAAGGCGAGCTTGATTCCATCGGTGTTGAGCTGGACGTGGTCGTAGCCCTCTTCCTTGGCTATCCTGATGATCTCGATGAGATCCTCCCTCAGTGTTGGCTCTCCGCCCGTGAGCTGGACGGCGTTGGCTCCGATGGGATACTCCTTCTTTGCATTGCGGAGCATCATGCGGATCTGCTCAAGCGTCGGCTCGTAGATGGGCTGGCCTTCCTTAGCGTAGAAGAAGCAGTACCAGCAGCTCAAGTTGCAGCGGTTGGTCAGAACGATGTTGAGCAGGTTGGTATGGGAGCGGTGCCTGGCGCAGAGTCCACAATCGAAGGGACAGTTGACACCTGAATTCTCAACGTTGAAGCTCATGAGATTGAAATCGTACCTCCACTTCTGGAAGCGGTAGTACTGCTCAACGCTCTCATAATAAACATCGGTGATCAGGCCTTCAGGACAGCGCTTTGTTATCCAGACCTTTCCATCTTTCTCCCAGATCAAAGCGGGAACAACCTTCCTCGTCTCGGGACAGAGGGAGTACGTCCTGTGCGGCAGCGGCCCACCGTAGGCCCTGCTCGCGTTCTTCAACATTTCCTCAAACTCTTCCTCGCTTATCTCTGGAAACTCCAGTATATCCCTGACCCTCCTCGTGAGTTGCTCGAACTCTTTTTCGCCGCTGGGTACTTCACCAACGCTCTCGGCCATAGGGGTTCACCTCTTCAACTCCAACTTCTAGTCATTTCTCCAATCCACAGGTATAAAAACTTTTGCGTAAATATGCAGATTTTCCTTCATAGGTATGGTACATGTTTGGGTAGCAGGCGAAGGGTTAAAAGCCAAGGCTCAAACTTAATGCGGTGGTAGAATGCCGGCGAGAGAGATGAGGATGGAGATGTTCCTCCGCGCGCTCCTTAGGAGGGACTTCACCAAGGCCAAAGGTCACCTCGAGAAGCTCCAGAAGATGGCCGGGAGCGACGAGTGGGGAAGGGGTTACAGCAAGGCCATAAACGGCTTCATGAGCGCCATAAAAGATAATGACCCCGATGCTCTGATAGTCCAGCTTATAAGAGACCATGACCGGGAGAAGGCTGAGAAGCTGCTCGAGCACTTTGAGGGAATCCTCGAGCACGAGTTCCGCGACGAGTACGAGAAGGGCTACTACACCGCCTGGGTCGAGTTTCTCAAGGCTTATCTCACTCAGAAGACGCTCGCACTTAAGCGCTGAGGTGTTTCCATGGGCAAGGAAGAGCTGATGAAGAAGCTCGAGGAGAAAATAAAATCCTGCCGGAAGTGTTCCCTTGGCGAGCTCAGAACCAACGCCGTACCCGGCTCTGGAAGCTACGACGCCAAAATAATGTTCGTTGGTGAAGCCCCCGGCTACTGGGAGGATCAGAAGGGTCTGCCGTTTGTCGGAAGGGCCGGAAAGGTTCTCGACGAACTCCTGGCTGAAATAGGCCTGAGCAGGGATGATGTCTACATTACGAACATAGTCAAGTGCCGTCCGCCTGACAACCGCGACCCTACGGAGGATGAAATAAAGGCCTGCTCACCATACCTAGACAGGCAGATAGACATCATAAGGCCGAGGGTCATCGTTCCACTTGGGAGACACTCGATGCGCTACATACTCGAGAAGTTCGGCTTCGAGGTCGAACCCATAAGCAAAATCCATGGAAAGACCTTCGAAGCCCACACGCTGTTTGGAAAAATCGTCATAATGCCAATGTACCACCCGGCCGTGGCCCTTTACCGCCCAGCGCTGAAAGAGGAGCTCAGAAAGGATTTCCAAAAGCTGAGAGAGCTGACTGGAGAATCTTTGTGAAAATTTCTTAACTTCTCAATTACTCTTCTGAATGATTTTCTCTTTCTTAGCGTTTTTTAAGGTTTAATTGCGCTTTTCTGAAGCTTTTTCTGGGAAAGGTTTTTATGGTATTAGTGAGCATTAATGTACTTGAAAGTCTCCATTAATGCAGAAATTCATAAAATTTGCCCTGAATGCAGTAACTAAGCCTTTAATGGATGGAAGCGTTCCCGAAAATTTTTCGAGAATACGACAATACGACAAAGGATATACAGAAAGCTTTATATTCTTCCCGTATCCCTTTGCATGAAACACCTCAGGAGGTGAAAATGTGTCGGACTTCGGTGTGTTGGCATTACTGCCCCCATTGGTTGCCATTATCTTAGCTATCTGGACAAAGAGGGTCATCCTAGCGCTGTTCGCAGGCGTCTGGATTGGTGGAGTGATGGTTGCAGGCGGCAATCCAGTGGTCGGAACAACCCAGACGCTGGAGTGGATTGTCAGTAGCGTTACAAGCGACTGGAACGCCAGGATACTCATATTTGACTTCCTGATCGGAGCGGGTGTCGGACTTATCTACAAGTCCGGCGCAGTCCACGCGCTGGCGGCTTCCCTGGTAAGGAGGGTCAAAAGCAGCAGGGGAGCCTCAATCCTCGGATGGATCCTTGGTGTACTGGTGTTCTTCGATGACTACACCAACACCATAGTCGTCGGAAACACTATGAGGCCAATAACCGACAGGATGAGGGTTTCCAGGGAGATGCTCGCTTACATAGACGACTCTACCGCGGCACCGGTAGCTGGACTGGCACTCGTCTCAACTTGGATAGGATACGAGCTGCTCATGATAGGAAAGGGATTCGACAGTGCCAACGTCGTCTACGGAACCTACGACGCCTGGCTCTCAAGCGTTCCCTACAGGTTCTATTCGATACTGGCAATACTACTCGTTTTCATCGTTGCATACACCCACAGGCACTACGGCCCCATGCTGAAGGCGGAATATCGCGCCAGGACCGAGGGCAAAGTCCTCCGTGACGGTGCGAAGCCGCTCATGACCACCGAGGTTGACCTAGGCACGCCCAAGGAGGGCGGAAGCCTCTGGGACTTTGTGATTCCGATCCTCGTCCTCGTCGGCGTCTCCATGCTTGGTCTCTGGTACACCGGAGCGGCCAACCTTGAAGCCTACAGTCAGGATCTCGGCTGGTGGACCGATCTGGAGAACCCGTTCGGTGTCAACTTCCTCAACTACAGTTTCATTGAGTCCTTCCGTGAGGCCGACGCTGCAACAGCACTCCTCTGGGGCTCCTTCGCAATGGTCGTCGTTGCCAGCATAATGCTTTTGGGCAGGAGGAAAATGACGGTGGAAGAGTGGGAGGACACAGTAGTCAGGGGAATGAAGCAGATGCTCTTCGCCAACACCATCCTTGTCCTTGCTTGGAGCCTTGGAACCGCCGCTGAAAGCGTCGGAACCGGCGACTACGTCATCAGCCTTGCGACCAGCTCTGGGGCGAACCTCGGACCATGGATGCCGCTGATAATGTTCCTCTCCGCGATGTTCGTTGCCTTCACCACGGGAACCAGCTGGGGAACTTTCGCCATAATGGTTCCGCTCGGAGTCCAGCTCAGCCTGGCCTTTACCAACGGTCAGGTCAACGAGATAGTCTTCGCCACCATCGGAGCCACATTTACCGGAAGCATCTTCGGTGACCACTGCTCACCTATCAGTGATACCACCATCATGAGCTCCATGTTCAGTGGTTCTGACCACATAGACCACGTCACAACCCAGATACCCTATGCCTTCACAGTTGCGGGAATTGGCAGCGTGCTGTACCTCCTGTTTGCCCTGGGAGTTACGAGCTGGGTGATACTCCTGCCGCTGGGTATAGCCCTCCTCGTCGGTGCGTGGTACGTCCTCAGCGAGTGGTACGGCAAGAAGTATGGCATACCGCACGGCAAGGTGCCCATCTACGTTGCCGAGGAATGAGCTTTTCCTTTTTCTATCATCTTTTTAAGCCCTTGGCACTGACTCTTCTTGGAGGTGAGAGTGATGCTGATTAGAGCTTTCGTTCCCGCCCACATCACAGCCTTTTTCGTCCCGCGCTTTCACGATGATCCGCTCAAAGCAGGCTCTCTGGGGGCTGGAGTTAACCTCTCAAAGGGCACAAACGTCTTCGTGAGCGTTGAAACCGGAACGCTCGAGAGGCACATTCACGTGGCCTTCAACGGCGAGCCCGTGAAGAAGGACGAGGCCGTGATAAGCTACTCCGTCGCTGAAGAGCTCGTTCCAATGGATTTCACAGGTGAGGTTGAGATATGGCAGTACCTCGACTTTCCCAACGGCTACGGCTTTGGCAACAGTGCCGGTGGGGCTCTGGGCACGGCTCTGGCTCTGAGCTATTCCTTCGGTGGGACGTGGCTCAGGGCTGCGCAGACGGCGCACAGACACGAGGTTCTCAACAAGGGTGGCTTAGGTGATGTCGTTGCACAGCTCGCGGGCGGAATAGAGGTTCGGGTTAAGGCCGGAGGTCCGGGGATAGGCCTGGTCGATAACCTGTTCTTCGAGGACTATAAGGTCCTCGTCGTCCCACTCGGCAGGCTCTCTACCAAAGAGGTTCTCGATGGGGACGTCATCAACGCCATAGAAGCCGAGGGTTCTAAAGCCCTGGAGAAGCTTCTGGCAGAACCTAAGCCCGAGCGCATGATGATCCTCGCAAGGGAGTTCGCCGAAAGGACCGGTTTGCTGGACGGCGAGCTCCTTGAACTAGCCAGAGAGCTAGACAAAGTAATCTCAAACCCGAGCTCGATGATAATGCTCGGCAGGGGTCTGTTTGCCCTCATCAAACCGGAAGAAGTTGAAAAAGCTCGGAATATCCTCACTGACCTGGAGGTTCCGTTCGACGTTGTCGATGTTTTCACGGGCAAGCCCGAGGTTGGCAGGTGGGTCGGATAGTCTTTTATCCCCTTACTTCCTATTCTCCTTGGTGGTGAGCATGGGAGACATGAAATACGCTGAACTTTCTGACCTTTACCGCAGGCTCGAGAAGACTACCCTCAAAACGCTCAAGACTAAGTTCGTGGCCGACTTTCTGAAGAAAACTCCAGATGAGCTGCTCGAGGTGGTTCCCTACCTGATTCTAGGTAAGGTCTTCCCCGATTGGGATGAGAGGGAGCTTGGTGTTGGTGAGAAGCTCCTAATAAAGGCCGTATCTATGGCAACCGGTGTTCCTGAGAGGGAAATAGAGAACTCCGTCAAGGACACTGGTGATCTGGGTGAGAGCGTTGCCCTGGCATTAAAGAAAAAGAAGCAGAAGAGCTTCTTCAGCCAGCCGCTCACGATAAAGCGCGTTTATCAGACTTTCATTAAGATAGCCGAAGCGAGCGGCGAGGGAAGCCAGGACAGGAAGCTGAAGTATCTCGCCAACATCTTCATGGACGCCCAGCCGGAAGAGGGTAAATACATAGCGAGAACTGTTCTCGGCATGATGAGGACGGGCGTTGCCGAGGGCATACTTCGCGATGCCATAGCCGAAGCCTTCAAGGTCAAAGCCGAGCTCGTTGAGCGTGCCTATATGCTCACGAGCGACTTCGGCTACGTTGCAAAGGTGGCGAAGCTCGAGGGCAACGATGGTCTGGGGAAGGTTCACATTCAGATTGGGAAGCCGATAAGGCCGATGCTCGCCCAGAATGCGGCGAGCGTCAAGGAGGCTCTCCTCGAGATGGGCGGCGAGGCGGCATTCGAAATAAAGTACGATGGAGCGAGAGTTCAGGTTCACAAGGACGGCGACAGGGTTGTAATCTACTCCAGACGGCTGGAGAACGTCACGCGCTCTATCCCCGAGGTCGTTGATGCCATAAAGGCGAGCATAAAGCCTGAAAAAGCGATAGTTGAGGGCGAGCTTGTCGCTGTGGGTGAGGGTGGAAGGCCAAGGCCCTTCCAGTACGTCCTCAGGCGCTTCAGGAGGAAATACAACATCGAGGAGATGATAGAGAAGATCCCGCTGGAGCTCAACCTTTTCGACGTCCTCTACGTCGATGGAGAGGCCCTGATCGACACACCCTTCCGCGAGAGAAGAGCTAAGCTCGAAGAAATCATCGAGGAGGGCGAAAAGATCAAGCTTGCCCAGCAGCTGGTTACGAAGAAGGCCGAGGAGGCCGAGAAGTTCTACAAGAATGCCCTTGAACTCGGCCACGAGGGTCTCATGGCGAAGCGGCTCGATTCCGTCTACGAGCCCGGAAACAGGGGCAAGAAGTGGCTCAAGATAAAGCCCACCATGGAGGATCTCGACCTTGTCATAATCGGAGCGGAGTGGGGCGAGGGAAGAAGGGCGCACCTGCTCGGCTCCTTCCTGGTTGCGGCCTATGACCCGCACAGCGGTGAGTTCGTGCCGGTCGGGAAGGTTGGCAGCGGCTTCACCGATGAAGACCTCGTTGAGTTCACCAAGATGCTCAAGCCCCTCATCACCGGCGGCGAGGGCAAGTTCGTGGAGATTGAGCCGAAGATAGTCATCCAGGTCACCTACCAGGAGATACAGAGGAGTCCGAAGTACAGGAGCGGGTTCGCCTTAAGGTTCCCGCGCTACGTGGCCCTGAGAGAGGATAAAAGTCCTGAAGAGGCCGACACGATAGAGCGCATCGCCCAGCTCTACGAGTTCCAGGAGAGGTTCAAGGCTAAAAAGTGAATTCTGAAGTTGGCTCCTCCGTTTCTTCTTCACTCTCTTCCTCTGGAACGAGCTTCAGTGCCAGCCTGGCCGCTCTCTTTGCCATCAAGGGAGTGGCGAGCATGAAGGCTGTCGAGACCGCTCCCAAAATCGCCACCGCCCCGGCAGACAGTCCCTGGACGACGGCCAGCGGAGGCAGGTCGTAGAGGGTATGTGCCGCCATTGAGAAGGCCAGTCCGTAGAACCTTCCCCAGCCACTTCCACCCAGCAGGAAACCTATCGAGATCGCTGCCCAGACGGTGTGGAGTCCGATGAGAACCGCCCTAACACTGATCAGGTATACATCCTCTCCGAGGGCAATTATTCCGGCTATGTAAAGGATGCCCTCCATAAGACCGAGGAAGAGGCCAGTTCCAATCACGAGTTTCCACTTCTCCCATCCGGGGGAGTTCCTGAAGAATCCCAGCGGGAGGAGTTTGATAATCTCCTCGATGAAGCCTGCTGTAAAAGCCAACGCCAGCCAGCTCTCAAGGAGAAGAACGGGGAGCTCGAGGAATGAGGCAAGTATCAATGCCAGAAGTCCCAGCCCAAAGCTCCTGCCGCGCCATCCAGCCTTCGGAAGGTCTCTCCACGTTCTGAGCGTGTACTTAACCCCGAGGAGAACGCTGAGACCTCCGACGATGACTACAATCGCGAAGTAGTACTCGATAGCCCTCTCAGCGGTCAGCATAATATTTTTTCTCTCCTTTATCTCTTATTAACCTGACGCTAAGATTTTTAAACTTCGTGTCTATCTTCCCCTTGAATCCACGCAATTATTGACATGAAGGTGTCCAGAATGAAGGACGAGCTCATCGAGATGATCTTTCGGGAGGAGGCTATACTCTTCGGGCGCTTTGTTCTCACCTCCGGAAAGGAGAGCGACTACTACATCAACATCAAAAAGCTCATCACGAATCCACAGGCACTGAGGCTCATTGCAAAGCTGATGAAATCGAGGGCCGAGGAGCTGGGTCTTGAGTTCGATAAGGTGGCCGGCCCTGAGCTTGGAGCGGTTCCGATAGCCACTGCCTTAGCCCTCGAAACGGATAAGCCCCTCATCATCGTCAGGAAGAAAAAGAAGGAATACGGCACCGGTAGGCAGATAGAGGGCGAAGTGAAGCCCGGCGACAGAATTCTCCTGGTCGAGGACGTCACAACTACTGGAGGCAGCGTTCTCAGGGCGGCAGAGATTCTTGAGAAAGAAGGTGCGGAAGTTGTTGCTATAAGCGTTGTTGTGGACAGGGAAGAAGGGGCCAAAGAAAAAATAGCAGAGAAGTATGTTTTCCTCCCGCTCGTCACGGTCTCAGAGCTTTTTGCCCGCAGGGATTCTGCTTCCTCGCAAAAGGGAGAGTAATGCCACGTAGAGCCTGTCGCGGGATCCTTCCTTTTTCTTTTTCCCAAATATCCACTCGTTCAGGATGTCGCCCGCCTCGGCTATGGCTTTGGACGCCTTTGAGTGGGGGGCGTAGTCAACAACGGGCCTCCCCTCGTTGGTTGCCTCTGGAACCCTGTAGTCATAGGGCACTATCCCCACAACCGGAATGTCAACACTGTACTCAAGGAACTCCACTATGTCGTCGACGTTCTGCGAGGACTCCCTGACCTTGTTGAGTATGACCCCAACCTTCAGGCCGTAGGCCTCTCCGAGGGCCTTCAGTTTGATGACTTCGTTTTCTATCATTCTGTGAACCGAGTGTATCGGACAGCGCTCTATCTCCACTATGATTAGCTGGTACTGGGCGAGTCTGAAGGTCGAAATTGTATCAAAGGGTATTCCGACCGGTGAATCTATGACCGTGATCTGGTACCTCGTTTGGATCTCCCTCACGATGTCTCTGAGCCTCCTCTGGTCTAGGTCAAGGACGTCGTAGAGCTTTGAACTCCCTGGGAGCACATCGACACCCGTTTTGACGTCGTGGTAGACCGCATCCAGAACCCTCATTTCGGGGTTCTTTAGCAAGGTGTGGAGGTTGTAGACCGGGTTGTATATGCCGAAGTGGAAGGCGAGCTTTGGGAGATAAAGATCGCCATCTATGACCAGAGTTCTATAGTTGTTCTTGGAGAAGTAAGTGCTCAAATTAGTTGTCATGGTGGTCTTTCCTGCCCCACCCCTACCGGTTATGACTACTGATACCACTGGCTAGGCCTCCTTGGTGTTTTAATTCTAAAAAAATGATTGAAGAAGCCTCAGATGTAATCCTCAATGGTCTTTGCTTTCACCATTATTGAGGCTTTATCCCGACCGTAGAAAACCTCTACGAGACCGTCTGATTCTAATTGTTTTACAGTTTTAAGAACCGCGGGCATGGGAGTCTCGAGCTCGGCGCTCAGGCTCTGAAGGGCCACGGCCCTCTTTTTGGTGGCGAGGACTTTGTAAACAACATCCTTACGCCTGCCGAACATTAACGGCACCATTATTCTATTACTTTCTCTTCCTAAATAAACCTTCCGAAACGACCTTTGACACTCGTTCAAGGGCAGATTTATAAGGTCCCCTCTGAAGGAGAAATCATGAGGGGAGTCGTTGAGAGACTAGATTTGGAAGGGCTGGGTGTCGTCAGGCTGGATAAACGGGAAATTCACGTTCCATTCACCGCTCCAGGCGACCTCGTCGAAGTTAGGCGGTGGAGGAGAAAGAAAAAAACCCTGATAGCAACCGACTATGAGGTAGTTGAGCCTTCTGAGATTCGAACCGAGCCAAAGTGCCCGTATTTTGGAACCTGCGGCGGCTGTCTCTTGCAGCACCTTCCATACGATGAGCAGCTGAAGTTCAAATCCGACAAGCTTTTGGAGATTCTTGGTTTTGATGTCGAAGTTATTCCTTCACCGGAGATATATGGCCACAGAAATCGTATTGATGTTGTCATTTCGACAAACGGAATTGGCTTCAGAAGGCGGGGCACCTGGTGGAACGTCGTGGACATCGAGGAGTGTCCCGTCTTTGGAAAAACCAGCAGGAAAGTTCTCCTTTCGCTCAGGGAGTTTATAGAGGACCACAAGCCGAGCCTCTATGAGATAGGCAAAAACAAGGGCTTTCTGAGGTATGTAGTTATTCGCGAGGGCAAGTTTACGGGCGAGCTCATGGTGAACCTCGTGACCTCTGAGGGGACCCTCCCGGCGGAGTTTCCCAGCTACTTTGACTACGCCGATTCCATCTACTGGAGCGTGAACAGGACACCAAGCGATGTCTCCTACGGCGATGTAGAGCGCTTCTGGAAGGGCGAGTTCATACGCGAGAGGCTGGACGATGTTACATATCTCATCCACCCCAACAGCTTCTTCCAGACCAACAGCTATCAGGCCGTCAACCTGGTCAGGGAGGTTTCCAAACTTGTAGAGGGTGAGAGGGTTCTCGATCTGTATTCGGGCGTCGGAACCTTTGGCGTTTACCTTGCGAAGAGGGGCTTTACCGTTGAGGGCATCGAGATTAACCCCTTCGCGGTGGAGATGGCCAACAGGAACGCGGAGCTGAACAGAGTTGATGCAACCTTTGTGGTTGGAGAGGACAAAGACGTCGAGAACTTGGCGAAATACGACACGATAATCCTCGATCCGCCGAGAGCGGGCTTGCATCCAAAGCTGATTAGGAAAATCTTAAAAGATGAACCGCAGACCATCGTTTACGTCTCCTGCAATCCAAAGACCCTTAAACTGAACTTGGAGGAGCTGTCCGGAAAGTACTCTGTGGAAGGGGCAGTTGGTCTCGACATGTTCCCTCACACTCCCCACGTTGAAGTGGTTGTCAAACTTAAACTCAAGGTTTAGCTTTAGAACCGATAAGTTCAAAAACTTAATATACTTGGTCTGCATAACATTGGATAGAGGTGATGAAAAAATGCTTGATGAAAGGGACAAGATTATAATCGACATGCTCACCAAAGATGCCCGCACTCCGTTCACGGAGATAGCGAAGGTACTGGGCATCAGCGAGACGGCCGTCAGGAAGAGGGTCAAGGCTCTCGAGGAGGCAGGGGTTATACGACAGTACACCATCGTGGTTGATCCGTCGAAGCTCGGTTACAACCTCGTCAGCCTTACCGGGGTTGACACACTCCCCGAGAAGATATTCGAGGTCGCAAACAAGCTCAAGGAGTTCGAGTTCGTGAGGAACGTCTACCTCACGAGCGGCGACCACATGATAATGGCCGAGGTCTGGGCCAAGGACGGAGAGGACCTTTCGGACATAATCTCCAACAGGATAGGTAAACTCAACGGCGTCACCAAGGTTTGCCCGGCCATAATCCTCGAGAAGCTGAAGTGAATCCTTTTTTCACTTCTTTATTTTAGTCTTTATTTTAGCTTGCTGGAACCAATAAATAAAGGAAAGGGCATCAACTCATGGCCGACTCAAGTATTGAGATTGCCTCTTTGACTTTTAGGTAAGCATCCCTTATCTCGTAAACCCTCGGAATCACTCCCCTCATGTTCCAAAGTGTTCTGCGCAGGTGCTCCAAGTCTTCCTCGTTCCAGGCGTGGAGGATCACTTCTGTGGCGTTCTCGTAGGTCTCCATTGCAAGAGAGAGGGTCTCATTGTCCACTCCGCTTTCCTGGGCTTGGAGGTAAAGCTCGTTGAAGTCATCGCTGGCCGCGAAGAACAGGTTCGTCCAGATTATTGCCATCTGGTAGAGGGCATTATAGGTCGCGAGTCTGGATTCGACGCCAATGTAGACTTTGATTGGTGGGAGACCGTCTATTGTGACCTCGTAAGTTCCCTTCTCGTTGAACACCGGTGTGAAGACGACATCGATTAAATCTCCTGGAATAACGAGCCCGGTCGATACCTCAGTAACGGTTCCGTCGATCTTCAGTTCCGCAGTGTACTCTCCAAGGAGCGTGCCGACGTTCTCTACCATGGCTGAGACCGTAACCGGATCCCCCGGATTTACTGACGTTGGGGTAACGCGAAGGGATGAGAACTCAATTTTGGCCGCGAGGCCCGGATCCGTGGTTAGCCAGGGGTCAAAGTAAACGTAATCGCTGACGCTGTCCCCGCTTCCCGTGGGGGTTGTACCCGTGTAGGTGGCTCCCTCTATGGCACTCGGTCCATCTGGGGCTCCCCACCAGTTGAGGGTTGCATTGATCCAGGGTTCCAATGGGTTATAGACACCAACGTCGTTGCCCGTTATGCTGTTGTGGTGGATTTCCACCATGTCGCTGCTCTGGGAGGATATCCCGTACTCTGAATCGTGTATGTAGTTGCCCAGGATATCCACGTTTGTTGAGCCCATAAGCAGTATACTGTCTCCGAACTTTGAGATGTCGTTGCCCTTTATCAGAACGCTACCGGACTCCCTGACGTAGATGCCCCGGTAGGTTCCGTTTTCGATGATGTTGTACGAAACAACGTCGTTCTTCATGGGCTCTCCGGAGGAACCGGAGAACTCATAGGACTTCCCGCCTCCAAGGTTAAATCCGTAGAGGAGGTCGCTGGCAACTCCTTCCATATTCTCCTCCTGGGCATATACCCCGACCCAGTAGTCACCGTAGTTCATCAGGGGCTTGAAGTCCTTTATGTTCCACCTTACCCTGCCATCTTCATAGAGTATCACCTGGAAGCGGAGGTAGTAGTCCGTGATGTTGAAGTCGCCGCTCCAGTCCGAAATAAATCCATAATAGTCCCAGTCAGGGTATGTTATAACGTAGTAGTCAATGACAACCCTGTCCGTGAGGTTGTATATGGCAACGTATCCGTCGCCGACTGCAGCTAGGTCATCGTTGAGGGCAAATATTGCATCCATGTGACCGAAATGGTCTTTGTCTATGTGGGTGTTGTAGTCATCGCACTCGTTGCAGCTCTCCCCGTTCTCCAGGAGTTCTATTAATCCATTGGTGTTGACGTCTATGGCCGTTATGTTCCTCCCGAAGAACGGGAACGTGAAGGGTAGTGCGTAATAATCGCCTGTGTCATAGTAAATATCGTGGTCGTCGCCGGTTATTACAACGTCGGCGTCTGCGGGGTCTAGTTCCAGCCATTGATAATCAACGGAAGGTATCTCAAAGAGGGTAACATTCTTTATATATTCCATTCTGACTCCAGAGTGATTGGCGTTTTTGATGTAGTTCCCTTCGAACTTGGAGTAGTCTGAGTAGTACAGGTACGCTCCCAGAGGCTCATAGGAGCCTGTCGTGTTCTCAATTACGTTGTACTTGATAAGGTGGTTGCTGGACCATCCAACGTAGATTCCTCTCGAAACGCTGTTGGTAATAAGGTTTCCATCTATCACGTTGTTGGCCGAGTAGTAGATGTAAATCCCAAACTCATACCCCGAGATTACGTTGTTCCTGATCGTCGTTTCCGTGAGAGAATAGGCGTAAATGCAGTAGTCATTGTAGTCAGGATTCGCGATGAAGGTGTTGTTCTCTATGACCAAAAACGAAACGGCCCAATCTATGTAGATGTCTTGGTAATAGTTGTTTGAGAAGGCGTTTCCCCTTATGGTCGCCATGCTGGTCTCATACATGTAGATTGCCCCGTAGTCGCTCTCTCCGTTTTCTACGAACTCGTTCCCCTCAATGGTGAGGCCCCATACGTACTCAGCATAGACCGCGGCCTCATAGTTCTCAAGGAACACATTATCCATTATCTCTAGGTTCTGCACGTACTCAGAATACACTCCGTATCCATCGTCTAGGGGACCGAACTGGTTTCCTTTTATAACGACGTTGGTAACGTTGTAGAGGTAAATCGCGTACCAGATGTCTGTACTCGTGAAGTTAAGGCCGGTGATGAGAATGTTCTGGGTGTTCTGTATATCTATGATACCATCAATTATTGGGAACTCGTAGCCAATTATTGTTACAGGTTTGGAGATCTCGATCGGTTCATCTTCGTAGTATTCTCCAGGAAGAACGTGGATTATCCCGTTTTCAGCAACGAGAGAGACGGCTTCTTGCAGTGTGGCGACGTGGTTGCCTCCATACCAGTCAGCAGGAGCATCGTCATTGACCCACACTTCCGCATAGAGCGGCTGTGCACTGAGCAGCCCGTACCTTGCAGGCATGACTGCAAACAATAAAAACATCATCAAGAACGCAGCTTGGACTTTTTTCATGGTATCACCCCTTGGGCATCACACTTAATCTTCCAATGATATGAGATTCAATTATATAACCTTTGCTATATGTAATATCAAGTCTTGAATCTATTCAGGTTTTAACTTGATTTTTTGGATATGAATTTTTTATTTTGCCAAGAATGAACTAGAAAGGTGCAACTGCAATTCGACTAATGTCGGGAGAACCGAGGATTGAAGAATCGACGCTGTTGCAATAACAGCTAAGAAGGATGGTGCGGTGGCCGGGATTTGAACCCGGGTCACCGGCTTGGGAGGCCGGTGTCCTAGACCAGGCTAGACTACCACCGCGCGGTTAATAATAAGCAACCCGGAATTTAAAAGCTTTACCTTGAGGACCGTTCTTTTCTTGCCACTATGAGCCTGACTATGCCCCTGTAGTTGCTTTCCTCGTGCTCGACTTTAAAGTATTTTCTAACGAGCTTGTGCGTCTCCCTTAGAGTGTTGTCCTCTATGAGCCAGCCGAGGAAGAGGTCCAGAGGCTTTAAAAACAGCCAGTTTAAGAGCTCACACTCGCTCTTCGTGTGTTCCAAAAATATTGCCCTGCCGCCGGGCTTTAAGACTCGGTAAATCTCTTTCATAGCCTTTTCTGGATTCGGCACAGTGCAGAAGACAAAGGATGAAATCACAGTATCGAAACTTTCGCTTGGAAACTCCAGTTTTTCAGCGTCCATGACATAAAATCGGGCGTTCAGACCGAGTTCTCTGGCCTTCTTCTCTGCTATCTTGACCATCTCAGGCACGGCGTCGACTGCATGGAGCTCGACGTTGGGAGGGTAATAGGGAAGGGTCTTGCCAACGCCGACGCCTATCTCAAGAGTTTTTCCCTTAACAAAGCTTATGGCCTTTTGTCTCAGCGGGCAGAAGAACCTGTCGAGGGGTTTTTCGAGGAAGTTATAGCGTTCCCCAAGTCTGGCGTACTTCTCCCGAAAGCTCATGGGATTTGCTGGAGTTTTTGTGCTTAAAACCGTTGCTGGACATTCTTGCCTACAAGCAAGGCTTTTAAGAGGCTCGGCCTTAGCCCCCTCGGTGAGAGGAATGCCGTACCTGATCATCGAGCATCTTGAAGAGATAAGTGACTGGCTCTGGCTGGAGTACAGCCACGTTGCGAAGTGGTGGGGAGACAGGCTGATATTCACCAACGTTCGCGAGGATGAGCGCGAGAGGTTGGCAAAGCTCGGGAACGTCATCACGGAGAGCGTTACAAAGTTTCCCTTTGACCGCTCGAAAATTATTGTCCTTGACCTCCAGGCCGAGGAGGAGCTCAAGCCCGAGGACATCGACGAGGACACCATGATAGTAGTCGGTGGAATCCTCGGCGATGCCGTGCCCCGCGGAAGGACGAAGGAATTCATAACCTCGCGCATGGAGGGAGTGAAGGTTCGCCACATAGGAAAGCCGCAGTACTCCATAGATGGCGCTTCGATAGTTGCCAAGCTCATAGCAGACGGTAAAAAGCTGGAGGAGATTGAGTACGAGGAGAACCCGACGATAAAGCTCGACGAATTCAGTGAGATAACGCTGCACTATGCGATACCGAAGCTGGACGGAAAGCTCCTTCTAACTCCCGGGCTGATAGACCTTCAGAAGAAAAATCTTGGATACATCGATGATGCTGAAGACATCAGCGACGAGGAGCTGGAGGCGTTTTTCGAGGGGAAGGGAGAGATTTAATAGGCTTTGGACTATTTTTCTGTCCGCTTGTATGTTCTTTTGTTCTCTGTCACTAGATCATTACTACTTTGTATTATTGTGGAAACTTTTTTAAACTAAATAGTCATAGTAATGTGGGTGGTACCATGGTGCAGACGAAAAAACTCCTAATTGGAGTAGGAGCTGTGATAGGCATTATAGTGATAGTACTTTTGGGTTTGATGGCTTTTGCTCCAGAGACGGTTCAAGAAGCTGTGCCTCATGAGAGGACTATAACTATAGCTAGTGGCACATATACTGTGGATCCTGGAACTACACGAAAATTCAGTTTTAGTGTCCCTTATGATGCCAGTGATGTCAGGGTTAAATTGGAGTTTGAGGCTAAAGGAGGCTCCGGAGATGACATTATTGTCAAAATTGTCGATTCGAATGGAAGAGTAGTGTACAATAGTGGTCAAGTGACAAAGGTGTATACTACTGTTAATCTCTATGGTGGTGGTACCTACTATCTAGTGCTCGACAACACATTCTCGCTGATTTCATCTAAGGATGTTACTATAAATGCTAAGCTGGTGTACATTGGATGAGTTGAAGCCGTTATTTTTAATTTTTCCACTCATCACTCAGCTTCTCGATTTCCTTCCAGACTCTCTCCCTGTCAGCCTTGTCAACGACAAGAAAGACATCCTGAACTGATCCATCGCTCTTCGCTATCAGCTTCAACCCGGTGGTCGTTTCCCGCGAGACCTTTATCTCGAAGCCCCTTGAGTCACTCGCATATATCCTGCCTGGGATCACCTTCTTAACTCCGGGAATCTGAGCTATCTCTTCGAGGAGCTTTTCAAGGCCTTTGAGAAAGTGGTGCTCCCTCTTGACGCCCTTCTTGAAGTGCTTGGGCATGTTTGAGAATATTAGGTGGGCTTTTTAGCGTTTTCTCTCATTTCTTCACCACGAAGAACCCCACGAACCCTATGACGGCCAGGAGAATGACGGCAGTCCAGAAGGCGACTTCATGCGTCTCCGGGGGATGACAGGCTCTGAACGACACGTTCTCGGCATTCACAATGAACCCGCTGCCCGCGGGCTCTCCAAGCTTGAACGCCTTCAAAGTCCCGTTGTAGTGGATGACGTAAACCGCTGAAATCGAACGCACAGGGACTTTCTCGTTCCCAAAGATGAGGAGCTCGCCGGTGGAGTTCGCATCGGGCGCGAAATAGTGCATCACATCGGGAGGGATCATCAAAATGCCACTTTCCAGCGGGTAAACTCTGATATGTTCCGCCTCCTCCTCGCTCCAGAGGTAGGGTCTGAGCCTTTCCAGGGGTATGGAAACCTTCCCCCTGCCCAGGGCTACGATAAGGTTTCCGTCCCGCAGGTCCGGCTTAAGGGGGGATGGTGGACTTTCCGGGTTATCCCCGACGAGGCGGGTTCTGCTCCCCTCCTTAACGATGGTCACGCCCTTGAAGTAGGCTCCGTTCTCCGCTCTGGTCAGGTCCAGCGTATCGACCGTCACGTTCTTGGCGATGTTTATCGCCACGAGCTTCCACGGCGCAACCCTGACCACGAGGTAGGGCATCGCGATGGCGAAGTCCATCTGATAGTCCTCAATCTCCGGCCTTATCGTGGTGACCCTCTCAAAGCAGTCCTCCCCCAGACGGAAGACTTCAAGTGAGTTGTTTCCGATTGTTGGGGTGATGAAGACGTAGTAGAAACCCCTGTACCAGTGAACCACTGGCTTCTCCCATGATTCGTCTATTAGGTATGTCCCGCTGGAGTTGGCGTAGAAGTTGAAGCTCAGACAACAGACGGTGGGGACGAGCGAACCGCTCATGGAGGGGGAGTACGTTGTGTAAGTCACCGAAAGGATAGCTGAATCGCCTGAGATGACGACCACATCAAACTCCAGCTTTTCGGCCCCGTTGTACCCTGCAGAAGCCTGAGGAAGAGGGGCGAGAACTGCCAGGGCTAAGAAAAGCAGTCCAATGGCCCTCCTCATAGCTATGCCCTCTTCCTTACCTTCACGGCAACGCCCTTCTTAGCCCTGACCATCTCCTCGCCACTGAGGACGGCCTTGCCGACACCGACGACCTTCTCGTCCCTGACGATACCCACTATATCGTCCGGGCGGATTTTCTCATCGGCTTCGCCAACACCCACTGCGAAGACATCACCGCGAAGGTCGAAGTCTATCTTCACCCAGTAGGACTTGGTTGCATCATAAATCCTCTGCATGCCGAAGGGCGTCACGCTTATCACGCCGTCCTTGTAAGTTCCCGTCTGCTGGCCGTCGACGAAGAGGCGAAGCATCTTGGAGCCCTTAACCTGGCCTTTATCCGGCAGGACGGCTTCTCCAGCGCCAATACCAAAATAGAAGTCAAAGACCTTCCTTATGCCCTCGAAGTAGCGGTATGTCCTATCCTCCTTGGTTCCCTCAAGCTTGAACTCCCTGAGGGTTTCAGTCAGTGACCTGAGACTCTCCTTGCTCGTGGTCCCGTTCTCAACACGGGTGAAGATTATCTCCCTGCCTGTCATTTCAGCGGCTATCTTGGCTATCTCGACGTAGGCCTCGTCGAGGTGAGCTATTATCGGAACGTCCTTCGGGTACTTCTCCAGCGTCTTCGCGAGGAGTTCTGCCGCTGGTTTAATCTCTTCCTCACTCCAGTGGCCGGTGACGACTATGTCGTACTTAGCCAGCCACTCCCACTCTCTCGGGACGACGCCGAAGGGTGAGGTAAGGATAAGCTCGTGGACTTTGGCAATGCCAGAGCCGAGCGCCTCTTTCACAGCTTTGCGGTAGAGCGTGTGGGAGCGCGAGAATGAATAGGGCTTCTTGGCCGAGCAGGGGAAGAGGAGAAGTAGCTCGGTGTTTTCCGGCGGGACGAAGCGCTCAACCACGCGGGAGTGCCAGCGCTTCACTTCAGGTCTCCTTATCGAGGCGTCGCTGATGAAGTAGACCGTCTCCTTCTGGATCGGCGTGTATTTTTCGAGGTAATCGCCGTGCTCTAGGTCGGCTATTCTGAGAATGCCAGCGTTGTACTGCGTCGGGAAGAAGTTCTCAACCAGATAGCGGAGCTTTCCTTCTTCGAGGGCCTTTCTGACGAGAAGGATTGTCTCACGGGCGAAGTCAAGAGAGTTCTCGCCTTCCCTCCAGATGAAGGGGCTGTACTGAGTGAAGGCCTTGCCCTCAAAGTCGTAGAGCTTGAGCGAGCGGGTGTCAAAGGCATCAACACCGAGGTAAACTGCCAGCGGATAGAAGAATGGCTCCAAATCGGCAATTATCATGATGTTCGGAAACCTCTCGCGGAGTTCCCTTAAAATTCTCACGAAGTAGCGGTACTCCCTGACCAGAATCTTTGAGTTGCCGAGGTAGACTGCCTCAAAGCCATAGCGCTCGATTATTTTGAAGAACTCGGGGAGGTATTCCATCCGGCGGAGTGCAGGCAGATAGAACGCGTTGAATCCTTCATAATTTATGCTCCAGAGCCTTCCTATGGCCTTCTGGATAACCTCGTCCGGCGTGTAGAAGCCGAGAGGTATTGCCGGGGCAAGGTTGAAGTCATAATCACCCGGCTCTTTGGGGTGGAAGAAGGAATTGAACGGGGAGATAGTAAAATCTATCCCTGCCAAAGCTGGAGTTCTGAAGGAGTACTCCCCCAGCCTTACGAGGCCCAGCCTTCCAGGCCCTTCGTGCCTGAGTACCTCCATGGTCAGGCCTCAGACGAGGTTGTACCTCTGGAGGAGCAGCAGCTCGTCCAGCGTGAGCTTCTCGCCGCGCTTGAACTTCTCGAGTGCCTCAACTGCCTTCTCGAAGCTGGCGTCCTTCTTGGCGCGCATCCTGGCGACGAGCCTGTAGGCAATGAGCTCCTTGTGCTTCTCGTCGTACTCCCTTATCTTCCTCTCGATCTCGCGGAGCTCCTTCCTGACTTCCCTGATCTTTTCGCGGAGCTCGACGACCTTCTGATGGTACTCGTCGGCCTCCTTCTTGACCTCGTCAGCCTGGTTGAAGGCCTTTATCATCTGCTCGTGGAACTGCTGGCTCTGGTTGGCGAGCTTCTGGATCTCCATGCTGATGGCTCTCCTTGCCTTCTTGAGCTGGTCGACCTTCTTCCTGGTCTCGACGAGCTTGTTGTGGAACCTCTCGGCCTGCTGGATTATCTCGAGCTCGGTTGCGAGAACCTGAATCTGGTCGACGATTTGCTTCTCGCGCTCTGGGGTTATGTTCGGGTTGGTCTGGAGCTCCCATTCGAGCTTCTCTATGCGCTCCTGTATCTTCTCGGGCGGCATCTTAAGCCTTCTGAGCTGGTTGTACTCGTCCCTCTTGGTCCTGTACTCGAGTATCTCCTGATAGAGGAGGTCAAGCTTCGCGTTGATCTCCTCGCGGTTCTTCTTCAGCTCCTGAATCTGCTGATTGATTTCATCTCTTTTGGCTTTATACTCCCTGCCCTTTTGGCGGAGCTGTTTTACCTCGTTATTCTTCTCATCCCGTTTCTGAATCCAGATTTGAAGCTCTTTTTCGAGCTCCTCAAGTTTGGCCCTTATCTCGTTTCTCTCTTTTTCCAGGGCCTCAATCTCCCTCTTGATCCTCTTAATTTCCTCTGGGTCCACTTTCACTTGCATCTCTCTTCCCCTTCCCTCTTTTTAGAACAGCCCGTGAGCTTACTCCAAACATCTGGTAGGTGAACGGCGAGAGTAAATAAAAACTTTTTGGCTGAAACTTTGTGGTTGGTCCAAAAATGGGTGGAAGTAAATGAAAAATGAAGCCTTCAGGGGTTCTCACCCCTAGGAGTGTACGGCATAAACTCGACTGTGCCTCTCTGCTTCATTGGCTGCTTGTAGAGCTCCATGAGGGCGTACACTTCCTCAGGAACGCCAGTCTCGACGTGGAGACCGAGCTCCTTAGCGGTCTCGTAGGTTATCGGGTAGTCGTGAGTCCACCTGCCCTCGGTCAGTATCTGGGCAAGTTCTTTAGCCTTCTCCTCGCCGTAGCGGTCTTTCAGGAGATCGAAGACAAGGTCTCTGACCTGCTTTATGGCCTTCTCGGCAACGTCCGCCAGGATTAACGTCTGGTCGTCGACCTTGTCGACGCCCTTCTTCTCGACGGCCCGAACTATGCTCGGTCCTGGGTACTGGCCAAGCTGTGGGTCAACCGGTCCGAGAACCGCGTGTGGATCCATTATTATTTTGTCCGCCGCGAGCGCTATGAGCGTTCCGCCGCTCATTGCGTAGTGGGGTACTATGACTCTTGTCTCCGCCGGGTGATCCTTTAGAGCTCTCGCTATCTGGGTTGCTGCCAGCACGAGGCCTCCTGGAGTGTGAATTATCAGGTCAATTGGCTTGTCCTTCGGCGCCATCCTGATGGCCCTGAGAATTTCCTCGCTGTCCTCGATGCTGATGAACTTGTAGAAGGGGATTCCGAAGAGTCCAACGCTCTCCTGTCTGTGGATCATTGTTATGACCGTTGAGCCGCGTTTTTTGGAGAGCCTCTGTAGTATTCTCGCCCTTGCCATCTGCAGCCCCCTGTACTGCATCTGGGGCCAGAGGAGCAGGTAGAGGAAGAACAGCCACCACAGGAGTGAGCCGAAGAATCCGGTAGTCGCGTCGCTCATGCTACCACCAAATGAGGAGGGAAGAAGAGATATTTATAGGCTTTGGTTCAGCCCTTTATGACCTGAGTCCCGGTTTTGCCTTCGAGCGCTTCCACGGCCTTATCCAGCGCGGCTATAACCGCCCTCTCGCCGCCCCATTCGACAAAACGTATGGCGGCGAGAACCTTTGGCCCCATGCTGCCCTTCTTGAAGTGGCCCTCATTATAGTAGCGCTTGAGCTCTTCGACGGTGACTTTCTCGAGCCACCTCTCGTCGGGCTTTCCGTAGTTTATCGCCGCACCGTTCACGTCGGTTAGAATCATGAAGATGTCGGCGTTTACCTCTTCTGCGAGCTTCTCTCCGGCAAGGTCTTTGTCTATGACGGCCTCAACTCCCTTGAGCATTCCGTCCTCCTCGATAACGGGAACGCCACCGCCGCCGCTGGCTATGACTATGAATCCCTTCTCAACTAGATCCTGAATCACTGGGGCCTCGACGTGACCTATTGGATCCGGACTCGGCACAACGCGCCTCCAGCCCCTGCCGGAGTCCTCAATCACGACCCAGCCCTTCTCCTTCGCGAGCCTCTTTGCCGTCTCCTCGTCGTAGAACGGGCCGACCGGCTTGCTCGGGTTCTGGAAAGCCGGGTCGTTTTTGTCAACGAGCGTCTGGGTGACTATAGTCGCAACTGGTCGCTCAACGCCCCTCCTCTTCAGCTCGTTTCTTATCGCCTGCTGGATCATGTATCCTATCTGGCCCTGAGTCATCGCTCCGGCAACGTCCATGGGCTGGGCTGGGATGCCGTGAAGCTGCTGCCCAGCATCCATATGGAGGAGAAGGGCACCGACCTGGGGGCCGTTTCCATGGGTGATTACAACCTCATAATCGCCATCGAGGATTATATCGACTATCTGCTTGGCAGTTTTCATAACATTGCTCATCTGCTCCTCGTAAGTGCCCTTTTGACCTCGCTGAAGAATCGCGTTCCCGCCGAGAGCTATGACTACCCTCTTCATAAGTCTCACCTCCGGGATGCTTATCTACGCTCAGGAGAATAAAAACGTTCGTTAGGAGCCAGCCCTGTTCACTGGAAAAAGGTTCGGGAAAAGGTGGGAGAACTTGGCAAAGGTAAAGTCCTCATCCTCCCGCTCCTTCGGGACAAAGCCATTGATTTCTGCGAGGTAGTTCAGGAACTCTGAGAGGGTGATGTTGGTGGTTAGGTTGAGGAAGTGCCGGGGCTCAAATATGGGCTTCGAAGTCCAGTGGGGTGTTGTTCCCCAGAAGCGGATTATGTAGCCGTGCCAGAACGTCCCTTTCTTGTAGATTTCGTAGTAGGCCTTGTAGATGTCCCAGTACTCCCACTTCACCCCGAACCCCAGTTCCCTGAAGATTTTACTGATGTATTGGCCTATCCACGGGCTCTCGTCCATTGGGTTGTACCGGTACGTGTTGTCAACCACGAGGATTATCTCCACCGGTTCGCCATCGAAGTACCACGTCCCGTTGACCCTTTCGAGAGTGTGATTTTCCTCCTCCAGCTGGAGCCTGACCTTCTCCATACCCTCCTCAAACAGCCGCATTCCGTAGCTCCAGTTCCCCTCTTCACTCAGGTTAAGGAGCTCGTAAACTCTCCTCACGTTTTTCTCGCCGGGGTGAACCGGCCCGAGGTTGTCGAAGGCAGGGACCGACCAGGGAATCTCCTCGGTAAGATAGCTCCTGTTGACGAGGTAGTTGAGTGCGAGGCGAACCTCTCTCACTGCGAAGGGGTTGAAGTAGACTTTATCGCCCTCCACCACGAGGGGAGCGCTTCCGTTGTGGGCTGGATTGAGAACGAGTCCGTAGCGGTTCTTCGCCTTGGGGTAGAGCTTGAGTCTGCCCTTTTCCTCATACCACTTGAGATCGCGATAGTAGCTGGCCGGTAGGGGGTCCATGAAGAGGTCGAGGTCCCCGTTGAGGACATCCCTGATAACCGCGCTGGGGTTCTGCCTTCCGTAGCAAACCATAACCTCTGGCGTGCCCTCGGCTGGCAGGAGTTTTCCAAGAACTTCCCTTTCACCCTTGAACTTCTCAAGGCGGTATATCATATCCAGGGCGTCGAGTTCCGTGAAGACGTACGGCCCGTTCCCTAAAAGCATGTGGCCGTAGCGGTGGTAGAAATCCAGGTCTGCCCTGAACCTCTCACTGGCCAAGCTCCAGTTTATCCCTGGGAATTCCGGTGCATTCCCTTCCAGTATCGCCTCGATGACGTCTGAGAGGTCACGAAGGGTTTCTTCAGTCGCAAGGTCTATCGGCATTTCCTCCCTTCCGTAGAGGGAACTCCCGTGCTTCGGGATGAAGGTGTAGTTGGTTCCCCAGATTTGGTAGTGGTACTCGTTTGCCACAAGCTCTCCCATCGCCCAGTAGAGCTCCCACGGCATCGAAGGGTAGAAGAGGTACTTCTCCGCGAGCAGGTCGCTTACGAGCGGTCCCCTGCTTTTCAGGTAGATTGTGTAGCCCTTCTCGTCGAACCTGAAGCCGAGAACATTGGGGAAAACCGTCTCGTCCGTCGCGATTTTCTTCTCGTAGTACGGATCCCCCGGAAAGTCGCGGTAGGCCCAGGTGTAGAGGAACGCGATGAAGTTCTTGGTGTCCTCGATGCTTCTTTTTATCCCGTTGTGCCATTCCCCAAAGCCGCACCGGTACGTTATCGCGACGGCGTAGTCTTCACCGGCATGGGGGTTGATCCATCCGAGGGTTTGGTTGTAGACCACCGCGTCTTCCGGAACCTTGCCTGGAGTCTCTTCTATCGTCCAGTTGCACCTGTAGGGAACGTAGGTGCCGTTGAGGAGGTAAGTCCCCTGGTCAAAGACCCTGCTGAGGAACTTCCACCTGTCGAACTCGAACCCGTAAACCGGGTTGAGGGGCTGATAGATACCGCTGGAGTCTCTTCTATCGTCCAGTTGCACCTGTAGGGAACGTAGGTGCCGTTGAGGAGGTAAGTCCCCTGGTCAAAGACCCTGCTGAGGAACTTCCACCTGTCGAACTCGAACCCGTAAACCGGGTTGAGGGGCTGATAGATACCGCAGGTGCCGACGAAGAACGCTACATCGAGGTTCTCATCGCTGGTCTTGGCGGTCATCGGTGCCCATCTCTTGTCGAGGCCGGTGAACGGGTCGTACATGACCCCTTCAAGGTCTTTGCTCGCGATATAGTAATCCTTCGTCTCAATGAGAGCTATCCTCGTGCTCTCGTAGGTGTTCATCCCTGCCAGGAACTTCATCAGGTCTCTGTACTGGGCATCGTCGGTGACATTCTTCGAGGCGAACTCCGAGAGCTCATCAATAGTGAAGTTGAGGAGCCCACCGAGGGAGCTTGAGTTCGTGTAGTACTCCGTGCCGAGGAGCTTGAGGGCAAAATCCTGGGCGTCGCCGGTGGGTGGGCTCGTTCCGGTTGGCCACATCGATGAGAAGAGCATGATAATCAAAAGGGCGGAGAGCTTCTCCATGGTCCACCACGTTTCACAGTACGGAGGAATTGTAAAAAAGCGTTTCGGTAAATGGGTAGGAAATTCAGAGATACCACTCAGAGAAGCTTCCGAGGCCGAGCTTTTCTAGAACCCTCATGACTCCCAGGGCTATGCCGTCAACCTCTATTCCGCCTGGCATCTTGTAGGCGTCGCCGACGACGTAAATATCTCTTATCGGGAAGTCTTCGACGAGCTGGCCACTCGCTACGCGGTTCACGGGGTTTCCGTCGAGGTAGGTCTGAATCAGCAGAATTTCCCCCTCATTATCAATGTCTGGGAATATCCTGTAAATATCATTGATGCCCTTCTTCTGCTCGGCCTTCACGTTCCTGCTCTGCAAAGCGTGGTGGAGCATTATCAGGGTGTAGCCCTCTTTAGCGAGCTCTGGACTTATCGAGCTCGGCTCGTTGTAGCCGTTTATTCTTTCCGTGTCGAGGGTGAAAACCACCGTGTTGCCTATCCTCGGCCCGCCCTTCAGGGTAATGTTGTACTTTATTCCCTCGCTGGGCTTTAATTCATCGACACGCTTGAGGTAGTCCCTATCGAAGGCATCCCTGCCGATGAGGCTTACCGTCTCCTTTATCCCGACGTTGGAGATGAGCACGTCGTAGGTAAGCTCTTCGTTGTCGGCGGTGATTACCTTCTTGGCCTCGTGGTCAACCTCGACCGCCTTCTTCTTTGTGAGTATCCTTCCGCCGTTCATGCGGATTATCGCGGAGAGGGCCTCAGGTATTGACTTACAGCCGCCCTTGACTAAGCCAGGCCCGCCCCATCTCAAAGCGGCCTTTATCTCCTTGGCAAGCTCTATCGCTGGAACGTCCAGAACGCTGTCGGCCCAGCCGAGGAAGCTTTTGATGAAGAGGTCAACGAACTCATTGTCGCCAACCCTTTCGCGTATCCACTCGCGGCCGCTCATCTCGGCTTCTTCTCCCCGAGGCAGCTTTTCGCGCTTGATGTCAAGCAGGAGCTTTGTTGCTTTAGCCTTCTCAGTGAGGCTAAGGTATTTCCAGCCCTCACGGTAGTGAAAGGTCCTACCCTCATAGAAAATCACGCCCTTGGGATTGGAGTTCACGATTTGAACATCTGCACCGAGGAGCTTAAGGAGATGGGCCAGAGGGCCATCTTCGCCGTGGGGTATCATGTGGAACGCTCCGGTTGAGAGGCCAAAGCCCTTGTAGTTTAGGTTTGTGCATCTTCCCCCGATGTAGGGTGCTTTTTCAAGAACAGTAACTTCGTAGCCGTTTTTAGCCAGGAATGATGCGGTTAGCAGTCCGCCGATTCCAGAGCCTATAACCACTGACCTCATTCTATCTCACCTGAAAAGCTGAGGAAGAGGGAAAATATAAGGGTTGTTCTTTGTCGAGAACTTAACAGTTAAAATAACAGGAGAGAGTGATTAGAGCCTCCAATCGACTCCAAGCATCTCGCTGTACGCATTGAGCACCTTTTCAAGGTATTCTTTCGCCGTTCCGACTTTGTCTATCTTGAACTTCTCGGCCCAGTGTTCGTTGCCGAACTCCTCGCTGCCGGCAGCGACGAGGTCAATGACGCGCATGCTGTCCCAGAAGACAGGTTCACAGCCGGCTTTCTTCGCGAACTCAATAAGGCGCTTTATCTGCTTCTTCGCGTGTTCCTCCATGTCAACGTTCTCTCCGTAGGCGTCCATGAAGAGTGCCTTGAGGACGGGCTTCATCCATCCCCTGTGGAAGCGGCACCAGCCGACGTTGTCGTACCAGAACTCCCAGAGTGCGCTCGCTATTATCTTGCTCGCCAGCTCCTCAGGCTCAAGGAAGACGCCGAACTGATAGAACGTCCAGTATCTTCCCTGAATCGGCAGCGGGATGTAGTTGCCTATGGCCCAGTACATCGTCGGCGTCATCTCACCGTTCTCGCCGAGCGGGACGAACACGCCGTAGTCCCTGAAGCTCTCGCCGTACTTGAGCCTGTCCTTGAACTTCTCGTCGAGTATCTTGCTTGCCTTTCTCTTGCCGAAGCCAATTATCCTCGCTAACTCGTTTTCGGCAAAGGCAACGCGGTGCGCTAACTCGGCCACGAGCTTGGCATTGACCTCACTCGCCTCGACCGGGCGCTCAAGAAGGGCCTCCTTGGTGAACTCGGGCTTTCCGCTGAGGCCGACCTCCTCTGGCTTGAGCAGGTCGCGGTGAACCAGTTCAAGGATCCATGCTGCGGTCCCGCCGAACTCAATCGCGTCGAAGCCCATGGCATCAACGGCGTGGACGCTTATGTCGCTTGCCCTCAGGCTTATGCTTCCGCTGAGCGGGCCGTTGGCTTCGTAGGGCTCGTATTCGACGTGGTGGCCCCTTCTGTGCTTCTTACAGACCACTGGGCACGGTTCACCACAGGTCGTCCAGTTCTTAGGCTTGATGGCTTCCTCGTTAAAGGGCTCCCAGTAGTGCTTCATGATGTTTTCATGGATCCTTATGCGCTCCTCTTTCGGTATGTACGGCATCTGCCAGTTGAGTATCGGGACGAAGTCGCCTTCCGCGGGATAGTTTCCACCGAAGGTTCCACCAGTGTTGAGCTTCGGATTAAAGCGGTACTTCGTTGTCTTCTCGCTGATAATCTCGTTGTATGACTTCTTGTGGACGCCCTCAACGATGGTCTTGGCGATCTTGAAGTTGGAGATGTCTTCTTTTGGGAAGGCCTTCTTCTTTGGCTTTCCTCCGAAGATTATGCCGACCACGTTGTGTGCCCTGAGGAGAACGCTTCCGGAACCGCCGCGGGCGGCCCAGTCCTCGCTTCCAACGAGTCTCTTACCGTTCCTCAACGCTTGAGAGAATATAGCGCCGTAGTTGGTGTTCAGGGCCGCTGGACCGACGACTGCTATTCTGTACTCCATGTCCTGAAACTTCTCGCCGAAGGTGTCGATGAGATACTGGGTGAGAGCATAGACACCCTCTTCGTCCTTGTAGCCGCGCCAGATTTCGATGACCTTCTCAACATCGATCTCGTGAAGCTCGACTCTGACGTTTTCGCCGTCGTTGTAGAGGAGTACCACGACGGGCTTCTCTGCTTTGCCTTCGAAGGTGACGAAGTCAACCCCGACATTCTTGAAGGCGTAGGCCGCTCCACCCATGGCTGAGGGGAAGAGCGTTCCATAGAGCGGTGAGCGGAAGAAGAACATCAGCCTGTGAGCCCCGGGAAGTGTCGAGCCTGCAAAGGGTCCCATTCCCATGACGACAACATTTTCTGGATCATATGGCTTGAGTTCATAGGTTTTAAGGCTCTCGTGGAGCTCGATTCCATAGTCGATGACTCCATAGATTCCTTCCTTTTCCAGCTCCTCGCTCTCAACTTTATTTTCGCTTAGGTTGAGCTTGAGAACCGTGAACTTCATGCTCTCACCTCTTTGTATCACTCCGAGTGTTAGTTTTGGCATGAAGAATATTTAAGGCTTCCGCCGAACCTATCACAAATGTAGAACGTTTGGAGTATAAAAACTGTTCGCTGGGGTTTTTGTGACAAATTTAGAAGAGAGAATAGAAGAAAAGCTCACTCAATGTCCTCAAAGCGCTCCTCGAGCTTCTTGAGGACGCCTGGAAGGGTAGTGTACTCCATGTCCTCGAGCGGCAACCTGTGAGGCTCGAAAGGTCCGTGCCTGCGTATGTACTCGGTTACCTCGAGAGCCTTTTGTCTGGCGTAGTCGAAGGCCGGGTCGTCGAAGAGGTCAACCGGGCCGACGAGCTTTCCTTCTGGGCTTATCTGCCAGCCGAGGGCAACGACCCTCGGTGGACCGTCGAACCTGGTCGGGTTGGCCTGGTGCATTGGAACCGGCATTATCGGTCCGTTGTGGCTTCCGCGCATCCAGCCGCTGACGAGGTGCGGGAAGGCGAAGGGCTCGAGGACTTCTCCAAGGGCCGGAAGTCCGCTCTGGGCCCTGACAATGGCAACTGGGTCATCCTTGCCGACGTACTCGCCGGCTATCTCGTAGAGCTTCTCCGTGCTGATAACAGCTACCGGTTCGTCCTTGCTTATCTTGTGCCCCTCTTTCGGGTAGACCCTCTTGATGACGTAGCGGCTCTTGGCGCCGATGAGAGCTAAGAGGTCGTAAACTTCCTCTGGAGTGTTAAGGATAACGCGCTTGTGCTCCTTAATGTCCCAGACTTCAAACCTGAAGCCCATGTGCATGCTGGGGTCTATGACGAGGCCAGCGGTGTTGAACGGGTCTGCAAACATCCTGAATATCGGCAGGTTAAACGCACCGGGCTCGGTCTTGTCCATGTGGAATGTAACTATCGGCTCGCTCTTCCTAAGCGTAATCTCCATCTCGGCGACTCCTGGGCCCATTCCTCTGATGTTACCGCTGAAAGCGTCCTTGAGAAGGTCCTGGCCGGCACCATAGAGGCCGAGCTCCTTGGCGACCTCGGTGGCCTCCTCGAAAGCCTTCCATGCGAGTCCGTGTATATCCGGGCTGTCAACACCCTTCTTGT